>NZ_NRGV01000032.1:0-142397 GCF_002332385.1 Glutamicibacter sp. BW80
GCGACTTTGCGGAAGCCCTGTGGTCCTACCGAGGCTTTGAACGACAGGTTGGAGCATCTGCGGGGTTATCGCTTTGGGGTTCAAGAATTTGGCGCACTATATCGCACGGTCGCTATTGGAGACTGGTGGGTTTAGGCAGTGTTTACACCCTCAATCCTGAAGAGCCCACAAACCTCCAACAGCCTTGAGCCGGATATTTTATGCCGTTATTTGTTTCTGAAAGAATTTAGTTCTAGTTAGCTGTTACATGAGAAGCTTATAGCTGCGTGATACCATTTTGTAATCAATTTATTTTTATTAAAAAGGAGTTTCACGAGGATGGAAGCCAGCGTGCGAGACAAAATTTACGAACTTTTCACGGATTGTGTAAATAGAACTTTATCCCGGCTTGCGAACGACGACACCAATAGACCGTTCCATGCCGCATTGCTGAGCCCGGAAGTCGTTTTTTGGAGTAGGTTTGAGAGATCTTTTTCTACATCTTTTGGTCAGGCTGTCATCGAAAAAATTTCAAGAATTATCTGCGAAGGATCTGGGGCAACTGAAAGCGCTTGCCAAAAAGATACACTAGTCAGTCTTACAACTGTTCAATGGGACGAGATTGAAACAATTGCTCGTGAATCTCGGACCGGCAATTCAGGATACAAACCCAATTGGGAGAACGATCTGGAGCGCGTGTTAGTTGCCGGAAGGTATGGAACGCCTGATACGCGACGTGTCCGAACGGATCTGTTTTGGGTTAAAGACGGTGTTGAAAATTTCATGAGCATTAAAACCGTTAAGCCTAATTTAGACCAGACCGCCGAAGCTAAACGCGATTTACTCAAGATCGCGGCCGATGATTCGAGTAGAAACGTATACTTTGGATTATATTATAATCCATATGGTGAAACACGCGAATCTTACAAGTTTAGTCCACCGAAAAGACTATTTGACTTCGTTAATGATAAGCCGATTCTGCTAGGTGCCGATTATTGGAATACCCTGGGAGGCATTGGTACTTATGAGCTGATCCTTGGCATCGCTGAAGACGTAGGAATGAGCACACGTGCGCTTATCAGTGGGTATGGTATTGAAAACCTCGCGCGTACCGGAGTGTCACCAGCTGATTTGACGATTACTGCAAATGACTTGAAGGTAAACCTGTCAACAGAGCGCACCCGTGGTATCTGATTCTCCGTCAGATTTCGCTTACGCTTCGGAGCTGGTCTATTTTGACGAGAAGGTCATTGAGCGATGCATAGCACCCGTTTTGCATCGAGAACTACATACCAAGATTAGGCATCTGTTTTCATTCTTGCGAAACAATATTGACCTAATACCCAAGCCCCGTAAAAAGAGTGTTGAAATGGGCGATGAATATCACGCGGTTTCGTTGATTTCTAAATTTGTAAAAGGCCGGGAGGCTCGTTCGATCTCCCTTCCGCAGACTGAGAGTGACCCCGTAGTTTCTATCATAATGCAGCATCATTTTGGCGTTTCTATTGAACAGCTAGATGAGGCTATTGAATGGCATCGCAATGCCATGGCTTCGGAAAATGTACTTGGTTCCCTCTTGGAAATGTATATTGCAGAGAATCTGGAACCAGTTGGTTGGATTTGGTGTTCCGGTGAGACTGTTCGTGCCGTCGATTTTATTTATCCGAAACGAGATGCAACCTGGACTGCTATTCAAGTTAAGAACCGAAGTAATTCTGAGAATTCTTCTAGTTCTAGCGTGCGGAATGGGACTGATATTGAAAAATGGCACCGCTTCAACGCCAAAGACGCCGAAACATATTGGGACAAGTTAAATGAAATATCTCAGTCAAAGTCTCGCTTGCTATCAGAGGAAGGATTTGCAGAATTTGTCCGAAGGTATATTGGTGCTTATTAGGTATGTTTGCGGCAGGCGGTTCTAATTTAATTATTAGAACCGCCTGTTCGCTCGTTACTGGGCTACAACCAACGGTGAAAATTCAATTTCCGGAAAGTTTTTTTCCTCTAGATGGCGATCTGACGTGTTCTTGTATCTAGAATATGGGAATCCGTCTAGCTCGTCCCAAATTTCGTCCGCCTCGTGCGCAATCAAAGCTCTGCCTATTGCTTCGCCCAGTCGAACTGGAACCGCGTTTCCTAGTTGCTTGTACTGCGCGAGCAAGGGGCCACTTAATTGCCAGGAATCATCAAAATCCTGTAGCCGCTTGTATTCTTGCACACTCAATGGGCGTAATTCTTCAGGATGGGCTAAGTCGGTCGCTGGCATCGCAGGATGCGTCACTAAAGTTGGAGACGGTTTATCCCAGGCAAGCCGCCTCAAGAACCCGGTCTTGCCGCCACCACTGAAATAGCTTTGTCCGAGTGCTTCTTTCTGTAGATTCTCGGGTAGATGTTTCCAGTATTGACCTGAACTGAGCATTCTGTAGTATTTTAGGCGCTTTTCTGGGAATGCTAGATGATCGTGAGTTTGGATAGCTTCCGGGGTAGAAACGGCATCATTGAAGGTGCGCCATGGGGTTAGCCCAAACCCTCCGTCTTTCGAATGCGTCGGAGGTAGGTATGGAACTCTTTCCCCATCCCGAGTACAGATTACGACGACTCTTTCTCGGACTTGAGCGCTTCCGTAATTCGCTGCGTTGTATAAGTTAAATGAAACGGTATACCCCGCAGACTTTAGTTTTTGAACAACAAACGCTAATGCGCCGCCCGGTTGCTCGTCGGGTTCAAGAGCTGGAAAACCTTTGCCACGTTGATCAAGTGGTCGATGCCTGAGTGCTGCCGATAGTAATCCTCTAACATTCTCGAGTACTGCGTATCTTGGCTTGAGCTCGGCAATTAGATCTATGAAGTGCAAGAATACGTTTCCTCGTATGTCTGCAAAGCCGCGGCGCGCTCCGGCAGTGCTAAACGCCTGGCATGGAGGCCCCCCGGCAATGACATCGATTTCGTCATCGGGGCCAAGGCCGGCAGTGTCCCGGATCTGGTCAGGCGTGTACTGCCAAATATCGCCTAGGAGTGGGAGTCCGGGGCGGTTTGTCATTATGGTTTGCCGGCACCATTTGTCGAATTCGCATGCCAAAATAGTCTCTAGTCCTGCTCGCTCAAGACCAAGGTCTAGTCCCATTGCGCCCGAGAAAAAACTAAGTACCTTCATCTTTTCTGAAGGAACCTTTTCTCGTGTTTGATTTTCGGTCACAACTACAGCGCCGGTCTCACGAGCCAGTGCAGCAAGGGCTGAGCTATCAATGCACCATGTGCGGCCAATCTGAATACCAGTAAGCCGCCCCTCACGGAGATATCGTCGAATTATTTGCGGGCTTACCTTGAGCAGCTCGGATGCTTCTCGAACGCCAACGGCCTGTGATGGTTTCAAACTTGTTTCTTCCACGAAACTTATTCTATACCATTTGCTGAGGGGTGGTGTGCGTTGCCCTGCGACGGAGTTAAATTCTATCTGCAATGATCTGGGGAGAATGCCATTTCGAGATGATCGAGTCAAACCTAACCGAAATGTCACCTACTGAACGAAGGAGATAAATCTCTTTTCCGCCTCCAGGAAATAGCTTGCATGCAATACTCGACTCATGCCTCGTGTGAGGCTGCTTGCCAGTATTAGGGTTCAGGGTATCGGATGAAATATTTTTAATATTTTTAATCCTCGCTGCTGACGTTGAGCCAGGTACCGTGATACTAGGCTGATCCTGAATTTTGAGTATATGGTATTGAGGGAATTTAGGCATTGCAGGGTGCCAGGTACCATTTGAACCTGTGGCGGATTGGTTCGCACGTTCATAGGTGAAGTTTTCAATAGGCGAGGCGGGGAAGCCCCGTTCCAACCACAGAGAAGCTGAGTCAGAATTTGGTATCGAATATTCGTGTTCGATTGGAGCGAGGTGGGTAAAAATTATGAGCCAGATTGACCAACTTTTACCTGAGCATGTGCGCTTTCTGGTTGACTGCGACACCGGCATTGACGACGCACTAGCGGTGGCCTATCTCTGCGCCCTCGAGCACGTGCAAATCAAGGCAGTCACCAGTACCCCTGGCAATGTTGACGTTGACCAAGTCGCGGCAAATAATCGCGCTCTGTTGCGACTTTGCGGAAAGCCGCACGTGCCGGTGCTTATCGGTGCACGCGAGCCACTAGAAATACCTCTGGTAACCACCCCCGAAACTCACGGTCCCCAAGGAGTCGGCTACGCCACGCTGCCAGGCTCGCCCGCCGAAACTTCGCCCGATACTGATGCCGTGGACTACTGGATCGATGCAGCTCGGGCCAACCCTGGTGAGCTCACGGCTCTGCTCAGCGCACCACTCACCAATTTTGCTCTGGCGCTACGCAGTGAACCAAAGCTTCCCTGGTTGCTGCGCAAGGTAGTCATCATGGGCGGTGCCTTCAATTACCAAGGCAACACCACACCTACCGCGGAGTGGAACACCCACGTTGATCCACACGCTGCGAAGGAAGTTTTTGCTGCCTATTCAGAAGCCGCGGAACAAGGTTTGCCTTCCGAGAAACTTCCCATCGTGTGCTCACTGGATACCACTGAGCGGTTCGAAATGCAGCCGGAATTCTTGACTCACTTGGCGGTGGAAGCCGGGTGCTCGGAGCCCGAACTTGTATTGGCAAGCGACCCGGAAGGAACTCTGAGCACTGCATCCAATCCGCTGGTGCGCTATCTGTCAGATGCCCTGCGGTTCTACTTCGAGTTCCACCGGCACTACGAGCAAGGCTACATTGCCCATGTCCACGACTACTTTGCCGCAGGTGTAGCCGCTGGAACTCTCGACTATCAAAGTCGACCCGCCACCGTGGACGTGGAAACTGAATCTAAGCTCCTCTTCGGAACCACCGTGGCCGATTTCCGAGGGCTGTGGGGCAAGCCAGCAAATGCGCACGTAGTCACCGGCAACGATCCGGAGGCCGGGTTTGCCGAACTCATTACGCGTTTGGGGAGCTTAGCGCGGAAATTGAAAACGGACTCCTGAACTCAGCTCAGGCTGAGCTAGAATTGTCTACCGGGCCGAGGTGACATTAGGCCCCGCACTCGCACGCACCCAGTAGTACTTGGGTGCACAGCCACATTCGTACCGAGGAATGCTTTTCTATGTCACCGAATCTGCTTTTGCCCGATGAAACCAGCTCCCAAGTTCTGCGTCGCAGGCTTTTGGCCGGCGCTGGCACCCTGCTCCTAGTCGGCACCTACCTGGCCCTAGTCATTACCCAACCCACGGGCATAGCCGAAGGACTGGGACAGGGCGTCGCACTGGTTACCTTTGCTGCCTACTTGGCTGCCGCCGTCATGCTTTTGGTCGCAGTGCTTCCGGACTTGCCGGTATCCACTCTCACGCTGATCCCAGTAGCGCTGGCCCTGAACATCGTTTTGGGGCAATTCGTTGGATCCGTGATGGTCCCGCTCTACCTCGACTCGATTGGCACGGTGCTCGTAGGGTTCTTGGCGGGCCGCCGGGCCGGTGCAGCCACCGGTGTGCTCAGCACACTGATCTGGTCACTGTTCGCCCCCACCGTCTTGCCCTTCGCAGCTGGTGCTGCATTGGTCGGCTTCCTTGCGGGAACCGCCGCTCGTTTCGGTGCGCTGCGCCGCCCGTATCTTGCCCCAGTGGCAGGTGTCGTGGCAGGTGTTCTGGTCGGCGTGGTTTCAGCTCCGGTGGCGGCCTTTGTCTTCGGCGGAACTTCGGGTGTAGGCACCGGCGCAGTGGTTGCGGCTTTCCGCTCCATGGGCGACTCGCTGCTTTCGGCCGTGACCAAGCAGGCCTTGATCTCAGATCCGGGGGACAAGGCCATTGTCTTCCTCATTGCTGCTTTGCTGATTTACGCCCTGCCCAAGCGTTTGAGCGGAAGTTTTGACTTCATCCGCCGTTACCGGGTGCTAGGCCAGCGCGGAACCAAGTAAGCCCATCTGCTATGCCCAAGTCCATCAACTTGCACCCATTTACCGTACTGGCTCTGGCGGCAGCCGTCGTTACGATGACCACCGCCGCTGCCCTCTGGTGGTTGAGCTGCGCGGTCATCACTGCCTGCGTACTGGTTGCCGGTTGGACAGGACATCTGCGACGGCTGGCGGTCCTCAGTGCTGCCATCCTGATTCCTACGTTCGCGTCCTTGCTCTTGATCCATGGGCTCGTCTCCCAGGAGACGTCCGGGCTCATCGCTGCGGCCGGCCCGTTCAGGGTGACTGAAGGAGGGCTGGAAACAGCCATGGTTTTGGGTCTGCGCACTGCGGTGCTGGTGGTGGCAGGGTTGCTCTGCACCTTGCTGATCGATAAGCATCAGCTGGTGGCAGCCATAGACCTGTCTCCGGCACCGCCGCAGGTGGGGTACCTGCTGGCGGCCTCACTGTTCCTCTTGCCACATATGGCCGAGAAGCAGCGCACCATCGGCCAAGCGCAGGCACTACGCGGAGCGGGAACTGGACGCGGCCTCTCGGGCTGGTTCCAACGGTTGCGGTTGCGGGCGGTCCCGCTAGTGCTTGCCTCTCTGCAGGATGCCCACGACAGGTCGGCGCACCTGTCAGCCCGCGGATTTCCTGCAGCCAGATCCCACACCAGACTGCGAACCGTAGCAGATTCTGTCACCCAGCAACGTGTCCGGTGGATTGCCCTGCTCGGCGCCGTGCTGGGCCCGATAGCAATATTGGTACCCTTCTGGGGGAGTCCATGATAGAGAATCAAGAGAACTCACGCACGGGGAATTCTGTGCTGTTCGACCTCAACATTGAGCGCTTCCGCTATGCCGGCGCCGAGCTTGATTCCTTGCGGCGCATTAATATGAATTTGGCTCCGGGCTCATTGACAGTCGTTGTCGGGGAATCCGGTTCAGGCAAGTCCACGCTAGGCGAGGTGCTGGCAGGAATCTTGCCGCGGCAGGGCGCAGACCAATGCCTGGGAACAATAAACCTGGCTGGGCAACGGATCGAATATGCCGATCTGGAAAGCCAGCGCATTAATGTGGCCGGGTGGGCCAAGCACGTCGGTTTGCTGCCGCAGGAAGCTGGGCACTATCTTTCACGGATCCGTGAAACGGTGGCCGAGGAACTCGTGTTCTCACTCGAGAACGAGGGCATGCCACGAGATGCGTTGCGCCAGCGCATCGCAGGGCTTTCCAAGCACCTGAACTTGGACCATTTGCTCGAACGCGATCCTGCGAAACTTTCCGGCGGACAGGAACGACTCGTCGCCTTGGCTGCCTTGGCTATTTCGGAGCCTTCTGCCATGATTTTGGATGAGCCGCTGGCGGGTTTGGACTCCGAAGCGACGGTCGCAGTCACCGATATGATTTCCCGGCTTCGCGCTGACGGCACCGCAATGGTGGTCTTGAGCAGGACTGCTAGGCCGTGGGTCGACAACGCAGACGCATTGATGAAATTAGCGAATGGGCAGCTGAGCAAGTATTCGGCAGAAGATCAATTGCGGGACTCCGTCCATGTGCCAACCCAACGCCGTGTCATTCCTGCCATGACAGAGGTTCTCTTGGACTTCAGCGAAGTCCAACTGGGTTACGCGGGTGCCGAGCAGCTTGTTCTCGAAGGACTGGACCTGCAAGTGCGGGCCGGTGAATGCGTTGGACTGGCGGGTGCTAATGGGTCGGGTAAAACCACGGTGCTCAAAGCCGCCGCAGGGCTGCTGCAGCCAAATTCCGGCACCCTGGCGGTATCAGCTCCTACCGGGATGCTTCTGCAGAATTCCTCCGACCAGCTATTCGAACGCACCGTTTTGCGCGAAGTATCTTTCGGCCTTCCCAAGAAGGGAACACAACGACTGAGTGTCCCCGAAGTCCTCACGCGACTCGGATTGGAAGCTTTTGCCGAGACTCATCCCTATGAGTTGCCGGCGTCGGCTCGCCGACTCGTAGCCCTAGCGACCGTTCTGGTCCGCGAACCACAGATCCTCCTCTTGGATGAACCAACTGAGGCCTTGGATTCGGTGGGTATGGCGCGCTTGCAAGAGGTCATCGACTCGGTGCTGCTGCGTGGGGGAGCGGTGCTCCTCTCCACCCACGACAAGGATTTCATGCGCAGCACCACGCACCGGATCCATCAAATGCCCGGGAAGCCCGAGCCAATAGCCCGGCTTTCCTAGTCTCGGCAACCTTCGCTCAACTCAGGTCACGTGCAAATTGTGAGTCGAGCTAGGAGGTTGTCCAACGGCAACGTGCAGCGCTGTGCGGTGACCGGGCCCGGCGATTCAGTTCAACTCGTTGCGTACGATCTTCCCCTGTGCAATGACCACCTCTACCTTGGAGAGGGCCTGTGTTCCTTCGAGCGGGTTCGATCCCAGGATCACTGCATCCGCCACGCCCTTGCGAAGCAGCCGGCCCACGCCTTGGCGCTCGACGCCGATCAGCTTCGCGGGACGGGTGGTCACCGATTGCAGCGCCTGCAGCGCAGAGAGTCCGGCGTCTTCCAACGCCTGTGCCTCGACTCCGATCGGCATGACATCCGTGCCGAACGAGTCGGTCCCGGCGACCACCAGCACTCCAGCCTCATTGGCAGCGCGCACGGCCTGCGCCAGTACCGGGCCGAACTCGCGGCCGCGCTCGGCGATCACCGGATCCGATGAGTTGGCCATTCCGGCCACCCCGGCCAGGGTCGGAGTGAATGCGGTGCCTCGGCGGGCCATCTGGCCGATGGTCTGTTCATCCACGAAGACTCCGTGCTCAATGCTGGCCACTCCAGCGCCGACGGCTCCGGCAATGCCCTTGGCGCTGTAGGCGTGGCAGAGCACCCGGGCTCCGCGGGCCGCCTTCACGATGGCCGATAGCTGCTCCCGGTCGTAGACCAGCTCCAACGGGTCTTGCTCGGCCAGGCCCGCGCGCGGATTGGCGCGCGTCTTGATGACCGTTGCGCCGCGGCGCAGATTCACCCCGGTCAGATAGGCGAGATCCTTGACGTCGCGGATGTTGCCCTCCAAGGCGGCCAGCGGAGCCAGCTCGGGATCTGCGAGGATCGAGTCGCCTTGTTCGGGGGAGACGAACAAGCCTGCCGGATGCATGCGAGGCGAAAGCCCAGGATTCCATTTAGGCAGCGAGGCAAGCGCAATGTCCTGGTAGAAGGTGGATGATCCGCTGCGCACCGTGGTCGCCCCGCTTTGCAGGATCAGGCGGACGTCCTCCAGCCCATTTGCGTGCACGTGGGCATCCACCATCCCGGGGATGATGAACTTGCCGGTGGCATCGATGCGAGTTGCCTGCCCGGCCGCGTCCTTCACCGCCTTCCGGGTGGCCTCCCGGGTTCCAACGGCTTCGACCTTGCCGTCGCGCAGCACCACCACGCCGTCTTCCACTGTGTCTCCGGTGGCAGGATCGATGAGCGTGCCGCCCTCGATGATGATCGGGACTGTTTTCAACGCCGAGCCGTGGTAGCTCGCTGCAAGTGCGCCGCGCTCGCCGGAATCCGCCGAAGCGGGTGCCGCGAAGCCAAGCGCGCCCAGGCCCGCCAGCGCCGCCGCTCCGGCCATCACGCTGCGCCGGGCGAGGACTTGGTTGGGGACCGGGCCAGCGTTGTGGTCGTGTTCGCACATGGGTGTGATTGCCTTTCGACAAGGGAGGTTTTCCTGAAACTCTATAGCAGGGCATGCTGACCTGAGGTGCAAGTCACATTGTTAACGTCGGGAGCTGCCTCGGGTTTTGCGCGTCTTGGATTTCCCGGAGATGCCGCGCAGCAGAAGGCGTGGGCAGGCGAACGCGAGTGGAATCCGGGCCGTCAGCTAGCGACCGGTTTGAGGAGAAGCTGCCGTGCGCGGAGGTCCGAGGAATCCGGTGGTTTTGCGCAGTACCTCGTCGACCGAATGCAGTTCGCATTCCCAGAGCGTTAGCGATTCCCAGCCCAGAGAAGCCAGGGCATGGCGGTTGTGGAGATCGCGGGCGATATTGGCGTCCAGCTTCGGGTTCCAATACCCGGTATTGGACGAGGGACGGCGGCTACCCACGGGGCAGTCATGGCCATGCCAAAAGCAGCCGTTCACAAAAATCACCTTCTTCTTGGCCGTGAACACCAGATCCGGCGAGCCAGGCAGCTTGCCACCGCGCAGGCGGATGTCTGGATGCTCCGCACGGATTGCGGCTGACTTCCGCGCCGGCAGCGCGCCATGCAACTGGTAGCGGTAGCCTGCGGCATGCAGCAGTCTGCGCAAGGCAAGTTCAGGTTGGGTATTCTTGCTCGCAATGCGCGACATCATCCGCGAGCGCTGCTCGGCCGATACGGTGTCCATAATCCATTGTGCGCGCTTGCTTGCGGGGCGAGCCAGCTCGGTTGGCTGGCCACAGCGATTTCAAATTTGACCTGCCCAGCGTTGGAGCAAGGACAACGAAGCAAGAGGAACAATTGGCAGGATTTCACCTACCAATTCCCACTCGGCGCGACCCAAGCAACGGACTAGTCGTCTTTCGCTTCAGGCGACTCTTCGCCAGAAAGCGATTCGGTATCGGTGACAAATCCGAAGTCCCTCGTGTCAGGCAGTGGCGACCAACCGAAGGATCCATAGCTTTCCTCGTCCGGTTCCCCGCCGTTCAGATCTGGGTCTTCGGTGCCGCCGAGGAAGTTCCGGGTCAACGTCGCGGAATCGTCCATGAGGTCCGCCGCTGAAATGCGCACGTGCCGTTCGGTGACCGGCACTCCGGCGATGGACGCGGTCAAGATGGCCCGGCGGATTACCTCGCGGGTGAATGACGCGGTAGTGCCCTCGGTCAGCTGAGCCACCGAGTCCACCGTTTCCTGGGACAACTCCAGTTTTGAACCGTAGAGCCGCAGCAGCGCCTTGCGCCCGTCAAAATCGGGCCGGGGTATCTGGACCGCCAGATCGATACGTCCCGGACGCTGGACTAGAGCCCGTTCCAAGGATTCCACCCGGTTGGTGGTCAGCACAAATGACACGTCTGCGTCAGGATCCAGTCCATCCATTGAATCCAAGACCTCAAAGAGCAAGGGCTGCGGTCCATGGCCAAAGCTGCGGTCTTCGGCAATCAGATCGCAATCCTCGAGCACCACGATGGATGGCTGCAACGCACGAGCCATGGCTGAGGCCTGCGAAACCAAGGACAAGGTATTGCCGTTGAGCAAGATGACCGTATGATCCTTAGCCGCCGAAGCCAGATAACGAACCGTGTGGGTCTTGCCCGTCCCCGGCGGGCCATAAAGCAGCACCCCGCGTTTGAGATGGGAACCGTGGGCCAAGAGGGCATCACGGTGAATTCCGATGCCCAGAACCTGCTCTTCGATTCGTTCTCGCAGACCCGTTGGAAGGATCAGCTGCTCGTCACTGATTTCTTCGCGCTGGTGGAAGGTGATGCCGGCATTTGATTCGGAGTACTCGCTGGACTTGAAGGAGATGACTTGTCCGCGGTAGATGCTGGTGGTGTGCAGTCCCTCGCGGAAATCGGCGAGGAAGGAATCGACAAGCTTCTCATCAGTGCACAAGACTTCCAAAGTCGCTTCCGGTTTGCCGTATTCCGGGTTTGCCTGGCGCAACAGGATGACCATGGGTGTTTGCCCGGTGGTGAATAAGTGAATGCCAAAAGACAGGAATCGTTGCTGCCTTCCAGGACCCACCGCTAGCGTGGTGTAGGAAGGTTCGCCAAGGACGCCGAAGTTGCCTTGAACGCCAACCAAGTCGCTCAGGTCAAAATGATGCCGTTCCTGGCCTGCCAAACCGATGACTCTTGCCTGCGGATCAACGCAGATCAATCGTTCCAGGACAATGTTCGCGTCGGCCAAGCGGTGGGACGCGAAGTTTTCAACAACGAGGGAGAGCGTGCCAGGATCTAATCCTAGATGTTCAGCCAGTACAGGGGCCAGGAGCTGCCCCTTGTGGTGCTCTTGGTATTGGTCGGCGAGTCTCGCTAATTGAGCGAAAGACTTCATGAACCCGCGCAATTCTTCATCCATGAGCCGAGAATACCAGTGGATGCGACCAATGAACCAGAGCCTGACTTGGCTGGTTAATCAGTACGCCGGGATCCGCTGAGCGTTTACCTGATCCGGTGACCGGGGAACGCTGCCGGCCGCTACCGCAGTGAAGTCTGATTGAATCCGGCCAGCTCTTCACGCCTCGCCATGATGGTGGGAGACTATCGGTATGCGAGAGTCGTAGTTTCGCGGTGACCGCGAATTCGTGAATGCACGAGAGGCGAGGACCATGTCGGACAAAGAAGTCTTGGATCAGGCAACCCGAGAAGCCAAGCTATCGCAGCTGCCGCACTGGCGATACGTGCTGGGAGTTCTGCGCACGGCCTTCAAATGCCCCTCAGCTGCCGTCGCCTTGGAGTTCTTCGCCGAAATCGGCGCGTTGGCGGAAGCATCCAACCATCATCCGGATGTGGACTGGCGCTATGACACCCTGTTCGTGTCACTGGTCTCCCATGATGTCGGGGGAGTATCGCTACGCGATACCCAGCTGGCCGAAAAGATCTCTGAGCTTGCCGAGAAGCACGGTGCCCCGGCGAATCTGAATCTCATTCGGCCGGTGGAAATCGCCATCGATACCGATGACCGGGAACAGATCTCCGAAATCTGGCGCACGGCGCTGGGCTACAAGGAGCAGAGCGACGGCAGCCTCACCGACCCCTACGGACGTGGACCGGCCATCTGGTTCCAAAGCACCGATACCCCCAATGACAACCGATTCCACGTGGATGTCTCGGTGCCGCACTCCCACCATTGGGATATCATCGATGGGCTCAAGCTCGTCGGAGCCAGGCTGAACCACGACCATGCGCCGAGCTTCGTGGTGGCCACGGATCCGCAGGGAAACAGGCTCTGCGTTTGCACCGAGATGGGCCGCTAGGTAGGTCTGCCTTCACGCCGGTCACCCTCGCCTTCGCGTGGCGGGGCACAGGTTTACTGGACGGCTGCGCTATCGAGTTCTGACCAAAGCTGAGCGAGGCTTGAGCGCCGCTAGTCCATCAGGGTTTCGGCGGCAATGCGCATATGCTCGGCAATTTCCGCATTCACCGCAGCGCTGTCGCCGGCTTCGATGGTGTCCACCAATTTGAAGTGTCGCGCGACATCCATGTTGCGCACCCCGCGCTCGAATCCACCGAACATGATGGACATGCGGATGGAACCTTCGAGCTGTTCCCAGGCATGCAGCAAGGTGTCATTCTCTGAAAGCCGGCACAGAGTGCGGTGGAATTCGAGGTCTGCTTCGATCCGCTCCTCGATTTCGTTGCCTGCCAACCGGTCCATGTTGCTCACCGCCGCGCGCAGTTGGGCAAGGGCATCGGCCAGATCCTCGCGCTGCAGCAGTGTGGTGGCCGCGAGGCTTTCGAGCGAGGCGCGGACCGCAAAGATGTCTTGGATTTCCTTGTTGTCCAGGTGGCGAACCGACAGCCTTCCGCGTTCGCCGGCGGACACGAGGCCCTCTTGCTCGAGCTGGCGCAGTGCTTCCCGCAAGGTGCCTCGGCTGATTTGCATCGAGGCAGACAACTCGGTTTCCACCAGATGGGTACCCTGCTGCAACTCGCCGGTGGTAATGGCACGGCGCAACGCAATCAGCGCCTGCTCGCGCAGGCTCTTCTTGCGAAGCCCTACCAGGGAAGAATCGGCGATGGCCATTGAGTGCCCCTAAAGCTTGGAATCCAACTGTTGATTGTTAACTGTTGATTTTAGCGCGTTGGCTGGGTGCGGTGGAAACACCGCACCCACCCAAAGGCACATCAACCTGCTGGACAACTCGGTGAATCAGTCGAGCTCTGCCAGAACCTTGGTGACAATCGAGTTGATCGACAGCCCGTAGCGTTCGTGGAGGGTGGGCAAGGCGCCTGCATCCAGGAACTCATCGGGCAGGCCAATCGGCACAACCGTGGAGGAGACTCCGCCGCGAATCATGGTCGAGGCCAAGGTCTCGAACAACCCGCCGATGACCGAATGGTTTTCCAGCGTCACCACCAGACGGTCTCCGGCGACCTCCTTCAAGACCGTTTCCGAATCGAAGGGCTTGATGGTGGGGGAATGCACCACGGCGACATCCACATTGTGCTTGGCTAGTTCCTTCGCTGCGTCCAGCGCGCGCATGGTCATCAGCCCGCTGGATACGAAGACGACATCGTTTCCGCCACGCAGGACCTTGGCCTTACCCAGTTCAAAGGTGTAGCCGTATTCGTCCAGGACGGTGGGTACCTTGCCGCGTAGCAGGCGCAGATACGTCGGGCCTGCACAGGCGGCAAGTTGCGGCACCGACTGTTCGATATCGATCGAGTCGCAGGGGTCCACGATAGTCAGATTCGGCATGCCACGGAAAATGGCGATGTCTTCGGTAGCTTGGTGGCTTGGGCCGTATCCGGTGGTCAGGCCCGGCAATCCACCAACAATGTTCACGTTGAGGTTGGGCTCTGCCGCGTCCAGGCAGAGGAAATCATAGGCGCGGCGGGCAGCGAAGACCGAATAGGTCGAAGCGAAGGGTACCAGCCCTGTTTCGGCGAACCCCGCGGCGGCCCCGAACAAGAGCTGCTCGGCCATGCCCATCTGGAAGAAGCGGTCCGGATGCTGCTGGGCAAAGATATGCATATCGGTGTATTTGCCCAGATCGGCCGTCAGCCCCACGATGCGGGGGTCATTTTCGGCAGCCTTGGCCAAGGCATGGCCAAAGGGCGCCGCGGCGGTTTTCTGGCCGGGCTCCGCGAATGAGGCGATCATCGCGGAGGTTTTCAGGCGTGGTTTAGCGGTGGCAGACATTTAGTGGTTGCTCCTTTCGAAGCCTTCGGTCAGTTGCTCGCGGCAGATTTGCCATTCGTTCTCTTCGATGCGCATGAAATGTGCCTTCTCGCGGTTTTCCAGCAGGGGTACTCCACGTCCCACCTTGGTGTCGCAAAGGATGACCGAGGGGCGGCCGGTAATGGAAGCCTGGGCTTCGATATTGTCGAAGGCCTGCAGCAAGGCGCGCGGGTCGTTGCCGTTTACCCGTTGCGCATACCAGCCGAATGCTTCCCATTTTTCCGTCACCGGCTCGGTGCGTAGCACCCCTGCGGTAGCGCCATCGGCTTGCAAGGCGTTGATGTCCACCATCGCGATCAGGTGGCCCAGCTGATGGTGTGCGGCGCCCATGGCGGCTTCCCACGTGGAGCCCTCGTCTAATTCGCCGTCGGAGAGGAAGTTGATGATTCGCTGGTTCTTGTGCTGGTGGCGCAGCCCCAACGCCATGCCCACCGCGATGGACAGGCCGTGGCCCAGCGAACCACCTGAAATTTCCATGCCAGGGGTGTACGTGGACATGCCTGACATCGGAAGCCGGGAATCATCCGATCCGTAGGTTTCCAGCTCTTCTACGGGAACGATTCCGGCCTCGGCCAGTGCGGCGTAGAAGCCAATGGCGTAGTGGCCGGTGGAAAGCAAGAAGCGATCCCGGTCCTCCCACTCGGGCTCCGCGGGGCGGAAAGCCAGCTGGTCGGCATAAACGGAGGCGAACATATCTGCTGCGCCCAATGCCTGCCCCACGTAGCCCTGGCCTTGGACTTCGCCCATATTGAGCGCGTGATGGCGGATGCGGTACGCGGCGTCGCGTACTTTTTTGGTGCGCTGATCGAGATTCAACGTCTTGTCCTTGATGGCTGTGATTGCCACGGTATGTCCTTTCAGAAGTTATTTAGCATAGGCCCTGGTCGAATGGAGTTATTAGACGCTGCTCGTCTGCGGGTGGGCTGCGACGGCTTCGTCGGCTAGCTGGCGCTCACGAGGACCCCAGGTTTCCTTGGTGATCAATGCCGCCCAGAGGCCGATGGCCGCGTAGCCGATAAAGAGGGTTGCCGGGCCCATCCAGCCGAACTGGATGAACAGCAGCGTGGTGATGAACGGGGTGAAGCCGGAAACCATGGCTGAAATTTGGTAGGCCAGCGAGGCGCCGGAGGAGCGGGTTTTGGCTTGGAAGAGCTCGGGGAACCAGGCGCCTTGGGCTCCTGCCATCGAGTTTTGGCAAACGGCGTAGGCGATGACGATCGTGGCGATGATCATCAAGAACGAGCCGGTGTTCACCATGAGGAACATCGGGATGCCGAAGAGCGCCGCAAAGCTGCAAGCCAGAATGTAAACGGATCGCCGGCCTACCCGGTCGGTCAGCCTGCCCCAGCTGTAGGTGGCGAAGATGCCGATGGCCGAGGCGATGCTCAAGGCGGTGAGGGTCTCCCAGTTTGCCGCCAAACCGGTGGTGTGCAGGTAGGAGATCATGTAGGTGATGGAGACCGCGTAACCGGCGGTTTCAGCAATGCGCAGCCCAATGCCGCGCAGGATATTGCGCCAATCGGTGCGGATGACTTCCTTGATGGGTGACTTGACGATTTCGCCGGCCTTTTTGACATCGTCAAAAACCGGGGATTCCGGAACCTTCGAACGAATGACCAGTCCCACGATGACGAGCAGGATGCTGGCCAAGAATGGCACTCGCCAACCCCAGTCGCCTGGCAGTTGCACGCTGACCAGGAATACCAGGTTTGCCAGCAACAGCCCTACCGGGAAGCCGGACTGGACGATGCCGGTGAACCTTCCCTTGTGCTTCCACGGGGCGTGTTCGTAGGTCATCAGAATAGCTCCGCCCCATTCGGCGCCGAAGGCCAAGCCTTGGACGATGCGCACGAGGACCAGCAGGGCCGGAGCCAAGACGCCTACCTGCTCGTAGGTCGGCAGCAGCCCGATCATAAAGGTTGCCAAGCCCATGACGATCAGCGAGGTCACAAGCACCGGCTTGCGGCCGATCTTGTCGCCGAGGTGGCCACCAATAATGCCGCCCAAGGGCCTGGCCGCGAAGCCGACGCCCAAGGTGGCAAAGGCCGCGAGGGTGCCCGTCAAGGGGTCTGTTCCGGGGAAGAACGTATGGCCGAAGTAGAGGGCCGCCGCGGTCCCGAATCCGATGAAGTCATAGGTTTCAATGGTGGCTCCGACACTGGAACCTACCGCAACGCGCTTGGCGTCCTTGGTGCCGTGGATCGGACCGCGCATGTTTAGAGCTTCGCTGCTCATGAGTGGGTCCCTTCGTGGTTTGTGGGGAGAGGAAAGCATTCACTGTTGACAGTCAACACTATTAGAAGTGTGAGCGCCAGCACAAGTTCTGTCAAGGGCTAATTTAACAGTTGACTGTTAACAGTAAACTTAACTAAGGTGGTGTGCACCACATGTATCGAGGGTGCTCCGGCAAGACTGGGCCATCGCTCACTTAGGTTTTCCGAAGCATTGCAAGGAGAAGCCGAAACGAAAGCAGGAAAGCAATGAAGCAAATCCAGCGCACCGCCGTTCTGACGGGAGCCACTTCACCCCGTGGAATCGGCGTGAGCACCGCACGCCACTTTGCCAGCGAAGGCTGGGGCGTCGTGATCCTCGATCTCGACCACGCCGCATCCGAGCACGTTGCACAAGATATCGCCGAAGAATTCGGTGTTCCCGCGTTCGGCCACCGTATTGACGTTGCCGATGAAGCATCCGTAATCACCGCGCAGGCTGCCGTGGCAGCTCAGGTAGCTGCGGGAGATTTGCCGCCCACCGGAGCGGTAGTGAATATTGCCGGAATAACCTCTCCGGTCGATTTCCTCGAGACAACGCTTGAAATTTGGCACAAGGTCATGAACGTCAACGCCACCGGCACCTACCTGGTGTCCAAGGCCTTCCTGCCGGAAATGATTGAAAGCGGCTGGGGGCGGATTATCAACATGTCATCGGTTTCGGCCCAACGCGGCGGCGGAGTTTTTGGCAAGGTTCCCTATTCCTCGGCCAAGGCCGCGATTCTCGGCTTCACCAAGGCGCTGGCTCGTGAGATCTCAGCTACCGGAGTGACCGTAAACGCTATTACTCCGGGAGCGGTAGACACCAACATCCGCGTTGGCAGCACCGATGAACAAGAAGCCGCAATTGCCGCCGGAATCCCCATCGGGCGCACGGCAACCACCGGCGAAATCGCCTCGGTCATCGGTTTCCTTGCCTCGGACGGCGCCTCGTACCTGACCGGCACCACCATTGACATTAATGGTGGAAGCCACATGCACTAAGCGCGGCACCTCATCTGCAATCACCGGCATCTACCGCATCGTGACTGACGGATGCGCTCAGTATTAGTGATTCGAAACGAAGCGAGTAACGGCGCAACTTCCAGCGCCGTTGCTCGCTTTTATTCGTTGGACGCCCAGAGAAGATTCGCCACGGAAGCAGGTCTGCGCGCTGCGAAATCAGCGCGTAATCCATCTCACTTGAGGCGCCCAGCTGGAATATAGTTCCCGGCTGGCAGGTTGCACGAAGCAACTACAATCTTCAGGAGTCCTACCTATGGATCTGTTCTCGCCTCTTACGCTCGGAGATCTCAGCCTTTCCAATCGACTGGTGATGGCGCCACTGACCCGTTCACGCTCCCGCAAGGACGGGGTCCCGGACGACCAAGTGGTCGAGTACTATCGGCAGCGCGCATCGATGGGCCTGATCGTCAGCGAAGGCGTCTATCCCAGCGTGACCGGCCAGGGGTTTGTCCGCCAGCCTGGACTGGCCACGGCGGAACAGATCTCCGGCTGGAAGAAGGTGACCGACGCGGTCCATGCCGAAGGCGGACTCATTGTTGCCCAGGTAATGCATGCCGGGCGAGTGACACATCCGGGGACCACCGGGCAGGACCACATTGTCGCGCCCAGTGCCATCGCCGTGGAAGGCGAGTCACGAACCTACACCGGCAAGCACCCCTACCCGGTGCCTCGTGCCCTGGGCGCCGTTGAACTGCCGGGAATCATCGAGGAGTTCGTGCAGGGATCGCGCAATGCCATCGCCGCCGGATTTGACGGGGTCGAGCTGCATGGTGCCAACGGGTACCTGCTGCATGAGTTCCTCGCACCGAGCTCCAACACCCGCACCGATAACTATGGCGGGTCCCCGGAGAACCGCGCCCGCTTTGTCATCGAGGTAGTGAAGGCTGTGGCCAACGCGATCGGCGCGGGTAAGACCGGACTGCGCATCTCTCCCGAGCACAACGTCCAGGGTGCCACCGAGCTGGATCGAGCCGACGTCACCGCGACATACACGGCCTTGCTTGAAGGAATCGCCCCGCTAGGACTGGCTGCCTTGAGTATTCTGCATAAGGAACCCTCGGGGGACCTCGTCCAGGGTCTGCGTACCACCTTTGGCGGACCGGTGCTGCTGAATACCGGGTTCCAAACGGTTACCACTTATGAGGATGCCACCGCGGTCGCCGCCGGTGGCTGGGCAGATGCGGTTGTGGTGGGGCGCCCTGCCATCGCCAACCCCGATCTGGTGCGCCGCTGGCGCGAAGAGCTGCCGCTGAACGAACCGGATGCCTCCACCTTCTACACCGAGGGCGCCGAGGGCTACACGGACTACCCGTTCTGGCAGAACTAGCCGCTGGGCCAGCCAAAGATGGCATGAAACAAGTCGCATCTCTCCGGTATTCAACGGATGGATGCGACTTGTTCGCTTCAACCGGTATCGGCTAGCCGAACCATGGCTTCTCTGCGGCGGCAAGAGTGCCGTCATTCTTGGCCATGTTCAGCCACTGATCAACATATTCTTGGAATTCGTCGTCACCCAGCGGCAGCAGATAGGCCTTCTGCGAGAAATTAAATGGCTTATCCGGATGCACCGCGCACAGCTCGGGGTGCTCGTTGGCCACCCAACGCGTTTCCGAGGCATCGGTGGTCATCACGTCCGCACGCCCGGCGATGATCTCGTCGAAGATCGTGTTGTTGTCTTCGAAGCGGATGATTTCCCCTTCCGGATAATTGGCCTCCGCGAATTTTTCGTTGGTCCCGCCAATGGGGGTGATCGAGCGGACGCCAGGCTTGTTGATTTCCTTCACGGTGTCGTATTTTTCGACGTTTTCACACAGCGTGATCGGAGTCTTGCCTTCATCCAACGTGGCTTCGCTGTAGTAGGCCTGTTGGGCGCGTTCCATGGAGATGGAGACACCGCCCACGCCGATATCGCACTTGGAAAGGAAGTCCGGCATCAGGTCTTTCCACGTGGTCTGGACGAACTCGGCTTCGACATCCAGCGATTCGGCCAGATCTTTGGCCATGGTGATGTCGATGCCCGACCATTCGCCGGTGTCCGGATCCAGGTAGGTGAACGGACGGTAGTCGCCGGTGGTGCACACCTTGAGGATTCCCGATTCGCTGACGCTGGCCAGCCGGGTATCAGTTGCCGCGGGCGCCGCAGCATTGCTCTCACCCGGATTCGGGGTGGAGCATCCCGTGGTGAGCAACACCGCGCCGAGCGCGAACACCGGCAGGAGACGAGTTACGGACTGCGGCCTGGAAAAAGTTTTGGTCATAGCCCATCAATCTATAAGCCGACCTAGTCAGCGCGCAAGAGTTATGGAGAGTTCTCCGGTTGCCTTGCTTCTGCGTTTTGACATGGTGCCGACCAAGCGGAATAGGTGACGCTGTTTAAACCCCGCTCGTAGCACTGAGCGCGGCCACCAGATCCTGGCTGTGTTCATGTTCGGCGGAGGACAGGAACTCGTCAAGGCTGCGATGCTCAACGAGTTCGCCTTCGTAGAAAACGGCGACATTGTCGCTGACATAGCGGATCACGTCCATGTCATGGGAAATGACCACCAGGCACAACCCCAGCCGATCGCGCAGCTCCAGCAAGAGGTCCAAAATATGGCGCTGGGCCACGGAATCCAGCGCAGAGGTCGATTCGTCACAGATCAACACCTGCGGGGCGACCAGCAAGGCGCGGGCTATGGCTATGCGCTGCAATTGGCCGCCCGAACACTGGCCAGGCTTCCGGTCCAGCAGCTGCAGGGGAAGCCCAACCTGGGTCATGGCATTCTCAACGATTTTCGTGGCCTCTAGCACCGGCAATCGGTGCACCGCTGCACTAAGGCTCTTGCGAAGCGTCAGGGCAGGATCAAAGGAGGAAAAGGGCTCTTGCGCTATGACCTGAACGGCATTGGGGGTGAAGTGCTCATGATGAGTAAGGATCTGGCCGCTGGTTGGCTTCTCCAGGCCGGCGAGCAATCTGGCGAAGGTGCTTTTGCCTGAGCCCGAGCGGCCCACCACGCCAAGGATTTCACCGGCATGCAAACGCAGCGTGGTGGGTTCAAGGGCCGCGCGGCCCTTGGACCGGCGCGTGTAGTTCTTGCCGGCCGAACGGGCTTCAAGGATGCACCCGGAACTAATTTCGCGTCTCTGCCGCGGCCCGGCTTGGGTGGCATCAACCAGTTCACGTGTTTTGGCGTGCCGGTCCTTGGAGAAGATCATGGCAGTGGGGCACTGGTCAATGATTTCGCCGTCGCTGACCACCACGATTCGATCCGCAATATGCCGGACGCTGGCGATGTCGTGGGTGATGAGCAAAATGCCCAGTCCGCGTTCTTGCTGCTTGCGACGCAGCAATTCCAGGACCTCGGATTTCAGGATGGAATCCAAGGAAGAGGTGGGTTCGTCGGCCAGGATGAACTCCGGGTTCCCCGCCAAGGCAATGGCCAGCATGGCTCGCTGAGCCATGCCACCGGAAAGCTGGTCGGGACGCTTGCCGGCGATCTCCGCGGCTGGGGCGAGCCCCACCTCATGGAGCAAGGATTCGACCTGGGCCTCATGCCTGCGGGCCTTGCCGGCGCCGTGCGCGCCGAGGGCCTCGAGCAGGTGCGCGCGGACGGTGAGGCGCGGGTTCATGACTCGTTTGGGCTGCTGGAAGAGCATGCCGATGCGCCGCCCGCGCACGGCATCCATGCCTCGGTCATCAAGCTGGTCAATGCGTTCGCCGCCGAGCAGGATTTCGCCCTCGGCGCGCAGCTGGGCCGGCAGAAGACCCATGATCGCCTTGGTCAACAGAGTTTTTCCGGAACCCGAGCGCCCGACCACGGCAACGAGTTCGCCGGCACGAACCGAGAAGCTGACCTTGGAAAGCAGCGATTTGCTTCCGGCGCTGACCGATAATTCGATGATTTCAAGTTCTTTAGTCATTAAGATCTGCCTTGGCCTCGGCTGCGAGGACATCTTGCCCGTTGAGCGTTTGGGTAATGCGGTTGCCCAGCAGGGTCACGCAGAAACTCACCAAGAATATTGCCGCACCCGGTGCGATCAGTCCCCAAGGTGAACGCGTTGCATGGGGTTGCGCGTCGGCGAGCATGGACCCCCAGTCCGACTGCGGCGGCTGGACGCCGATGCCCAGATAGGACAGCGAGCCGAGCAGGACAAGCAACAGGCCAAAGCGCAACGCGGCCTGGGCCAGCACGGGACCGACGACAAACGGGAACACATGGTGGCGCAGGATGAACCAGCGCGAGGCACCCACATGCTTGGATGCTTCCACATGGTGGGTGGAGAGTGCCTGCACCGCCAGCGAACGCACCAAGCGTGCCGTAGGAGTCCAGGCCACCACGCCCACCGAGAGCACCATGGTGGTGAATCCGGGGCCCATCACCGCGATGATCAACAGTGCAATCACGATCTCCGGCAACGCCAGCAGCAGGTCGTTGACCCGCAGGAAGATCTCGTCGAGCCAGCCTCCGCGCAGTGCGCTGAGCAGGCCCAGACAGGTACCCACCAGCAAGGAGAACAGCGTGGTGATCAGCGCTACGGCCAAGGAGAAGCGTCCACCGTGAAGCACCCGGCTCAACGTGTCGCGTCCCAACGCATCGGTGCCTAGCAGGTGTGCCCAGCTCGGCGATTCAAGACGTTCGGAGAGGCTTTGCGCATCCGGGTCAAAAGGTGAAATCCACGGCGCCGAGATGGTCGCGAACAAAACGATGAGCAGGACGATCACCGGCGGGTTGAACAACAGCCCGCGAAGAGATTTTTTAGTCATGGCGTACTCCAATGCGCACATTCGGGTCGCTGAGCCGGTGCACCAGATCGATGATCCCCGTGGCCAGCACGGCGCAGGCCACGACCACCACAACCCCGCCCTGGGCAACCGGGATGTCGGCGTCCACGATGGCGTCGAAGATCAGCCGTCCCATTCCCGGGATGGCAAAAATGACTTCCACGATGACCGAACCGCCCAGCAGTCCCGCGAACCACACCCCGACCATGGTCCACAACGGAAGCAGGCCATGGGGGATGACGTGGCGGATCAGCGCCTGGCTTCGGCTCAGGCCGCGGGCCCTGGCGGCCAGCACATGTTCAGAATCCAGCGCCTGCTGCACGCCCGAGCGTACCGCCACGCTGAAAAAGCTGATCGGCCGCAGTGCCAGCACGAACACCGGAAGCACCAATGATGCGGGGGATTCGAATCCGGCCGACGGAAGCAAGGACCAGCGCACCGCGAAGAGCAAGACCAGCAGCGGAGCCAGCGCATATTCGGGAATGGCAATCAGCGCGTGGGTCACCGAGGTGATGATCCGGTCCGGCCATTGCCCGGCACGGGTGGCCGCAAGCACACCCAGCACTATGGAGACCAGGATGGCCACCAGCAGGGCGCAGCCGGCCAAAGCCAGGGTGACGCCAATGGCGGGCAGCACCTGGTCGACCACCGGAGTTCCGCTGACAAAAGAGACCCCCATGTCGCCGGTGAAAAACCGGCCAAGCCAGCGACCGAACTGCACCAGCATCGGGTCATGCAGGCCAAATTGCTGGGCATAGGCTTGCACCGCCGCCTCATCCGCGGCTCCGATGTCCATGCGCGCTCTGAGCAGCGCGCGCACCGGATCTCCGGGGGAGACAAAGGGTACGAGAAATACCGCGAAGGACGAAAGCAGGACCGCTGCGCCGAGTCCTACGACTCGGCGCAGCGCCGATGAGAGGGATAGCAACTTACTTGGTCTTCGCCAGATCCTTGGTCAACACGTAGCGGGTGAGCGGGTCCTGGACGTAGCCCTGGACCGAGTCGCCGACGGCGTCGATGGACTGTTCGTTGACCAGCCACACATTGGCCGCATCCTCGGCAAGGATGTCTCCCGCCTCGCGGTAGAGCTGGTGGCGCGTGGCCTCGTCGGTTTCGCTGGCCGCCTTGGCAATCAGTGCGTCGTAATCCTCATTGCAGTAATGGCTCAGGTTGTAGCCGCCCTGGCAGGTGTAGTCCGCCTGCAGGAACCCGATGGGGTCTGCAATATCGATCATGCGATTGCGCTGGCTCAGGATCATGTCGTACTTGCCGGCCAGTACATCTGGTTCGGCGGCGCCGTAGGACTTGGTGACCACGTTGGCCTGGAGGCCGATCTGCTTGAACTGCTCCTGGATGATGGCGCCGACCCCGGCGAATTCAGCGCGTTCGGTGATCGCGATAATCTCCAGCGGCTGATCTTGCGCATACCCGGAATCGGCCACCAGCTTCTTGGCTTCGTCCAGATTCAGCTGGGGGACGGCCAAGTCGGGATTGGCCCAGCTTTCGCTTGGCGCGAAGGGGCCGGTGGCGGGCTGCGCGGCACCCTCGTAAATGCTTGCGGCGATGGCGGGCAGGTCTAGCGCCATGGTTGCCGCTTTGCGCAGCTTGACGTCATTGAACGGTGCCCGTGAGTTGTTCAGGTAGAGCGTCGCGGTGCGTGGAGAATCGGTTTTGAGCACGCTCACCGAGTCATCCGATTCCAAGGTGGCCAAGCTGGTGGCCGGAATCGACATGGAGATGTCGGCTTCTCCGGTCTGGACCTGGGTTGCGCGCGTGGCGCCCTCGGTGATGTAGCGGATTTCGCCGCCGGCCAGTTTCGCGGTGCCGTTCCAGTAGTTCTCGTTGCGGTCCAGGGTCAGTGACTGGCCGGCCTTTTCGGAGACCGGGGTGAACGGTCCGGTGCAGTGGCCAAACGGGTCTATGCCCTTGGACGTATAGGCATTAGGGGAGAGGATACCGGCATTCACGCTTGCCATGCGGTAGGGCAACAGCGGATCAGCAGCTGGCGTGGTGACGCGGACGGTGTCGGCATCGAGAGCGGCGACCTTGCTGATGGTCTTGGGGTTGATGGCGCGTGCCGGCGCGGCGGCTTCGAGCACGTGGCTCAACGATGCGGCCACGGCCTTCGCATCCAACGCGCTGCCGTCCTGGAACTTCACGTCCGGGCGGAGCTCAAAATCCCACTGCGTATCGGAAGACTGCTTCCATGATGCCGCAAGCATCGGCTCGACTTTTTTCTCGGTCTGGTCATACCGGGTCAGGGTTTCCAAGCACCCGGAGATGGACAGCACATAGGCATCATCGCTTTCCAGCGCCCAGTTGGACACCGGCGCGCGGAAATTGGCCACAACTACGCGAGCGTCTTGATCCGCGGCCTGCTCCGGTGCGGCATCCTGCGTGGAGGTACTGCAGGCGGTCAGCGCGAGTGCAACGGCCGCGATTCCGGCGGCTGCGCTCAAACGTCCAAAGTTCATGGAAATCCTTCGGCATTACGTAATGAATAGGCTTCTAAAGCATTAGGGCCTTGGTAAGCGTACCCTAATTAGCCGCACCGAGAGGCTGTCCTGGGCCCATAGAAAAAGCAGAGTCAAAACAGAGCTGTTTGATTGGAAGCGAGATAACAGCCTGAGTAGTGCGGAGTTGATGATTGGCGTGGAAATTCTGCGTCGTTTTACCTAATATGTCGTAGTTCACGAATGCCGGGCGGAGGTGCCGACTCGACGCGCGATGCGCGACGCACAAATGGAGGCCAAGACCAGCGGAACAACCAGAACCATCCATGGCAGGTATCCGGGCAGCAGCTCCTGGCCGGCCCGAGTCAGCAGCAACCCGATGAGCATATTTCCCAGCAGTACCGCCAGCCCGCCGCAACTGGACAGCAAGCCGAAGTAGGAACCGGTGGCACGTGTGCCGGCAAATTTCGGGACCAGGCTCAGCGCGGTGGGATGCACGCTCATATGTCCCAGCGTCAGCAGGGTTACCGCGCACATGATCCGTGCCGCTCCGGGTTCGCCGCCGAAGGCAGAGGCGGGAGCGAACGCGAGTACCGCGAACCCGAGTGCGCTGAAGAGATACCCGAACCGCAAGGTTATGAACGGACCTAGACGGGTGGCGAGCCACGCAACGGGCAACTGCAAGGTCAGCGTCAAAATGGAAATCCAGGCGAAGACCAGGCCCAGCCACTGGGTGGGCAAGTCCATGCGCGCCAGCTCCAGAGGAATGGCCAGGTAGAGCTGGTTATAGGCCAACAGGTCCGATGCGTGCAAACCGCAGAACGCCACAAATCTGCGGTCTTTCAGGCATGCACGCAGACTGCTCTTCGGGATGCTTCGCTGCACCGAATCATTGCCAGCGCCCCGGGGGGAAATCCCTGGGGCCTCCCGGCGCAGGTTGGCCCATAAGAACAGGCCGATGGCGACGAAGAAGACCGCCCCGAATCCTGCGACGGTCGAGAAGCCCCAGCCCCATAGCGCCGCCCCGACCAGCGGTCCGGTGACCGCTCCGATTTCGCCGGTAATGCTCAGCCAGGCAAAGAGCGTGGTGCGTTTGGTTTCGGCCGGCTTTCCGCGTTCTCGGGCTGCTTGGGCTGCGGCCACCAGGACATTGAGCCCGGGAGAAAAAAGCGCTCCGCCAAATCCGGTCAGCAGGGTTCCGAGAATGAACATCCAAAGCACCGGGTTGCTGGCCCACAACGAGGCGGCCAGGGTGAAAAACCCGGCCGCGCGAACCGCGCAGCCGATGAGGATCATTTTTCGTGCGCCAAAACGGTCCGCCAGGCTGCCGCCGGCGAGGAAGAGTCCCTGCTGGGCGAAGGTGCGAATCCCCAGAATGAGTCCCACCGCGGTGCCGGCCAGCAGGAAATCATTGGTGAGGACCACGGCAAGAAATGGAACCACCGCGTAGAAGCCGATATTAAACAGCGTCTGGGTTCCGAGGAGAACGGGAACTTCGAAGCGAGGGGAGCTAGTTTTCATGGACCTTAGGGAACGCGTTGGGCCGCTTCGATATTCTGGCGATGATCAGATCCTTCGGTTTCTTAGGTTTTCGTCGGCAGTATGGCCACCGGATTGCAATTTTAGCCAGCAATAACCCGATTGTCAGAAAGCCGCCGCCGCTAGCCGTAACGGCGGGGCGGATTGTTGGCTGCTCTCGGGGTCTTGGGCAAGCCAATCGACAGCAGGGCAGAGGCGGATAGCCGCTCGAACTACATGCTCCGCGGATTGCGTGGAGGCCCCAGGAATTCCGCAGCTCTGCGCAGGACCTCGTCCATCGATTTCAGTTCGCATTCCCACAGCGTCAGCGAATCCCATCCAAGCAATGCCAAATCTTGCCGTTTGCGCTTGTCCCGGGCGATGTTGGAATCCAATTTCGGGCTCCAGTATTCAGCATTGGATGAGGGGCGGTGTTGGCCCGCAGGGCAATCGTGACCGTGCCAGAAGCAGCCATTCATGAAAATCACTTTGTTCCGGGCGCTGAAGACGAGATCCGGCGAGCCAGGCAGCTTGCCCCCGCGCAAAAGGATTTCCTGGTGTTCTTTGCGCAGCGCGGCCAACTGCCGGACAGGCAATGCTCCGTGCAACCGGAAACGGTAGCCAGCGGCATGCAGCAGACTTCGCAAGGCGAGTTCCGGGCGGGTGTTCTTGCCGGGGATCCGCGACATGAGCCGCGAGCGCTGCCCAACAGTCATGATGTCCATGGTCCATTGTGCGCACGGATCGGCTCTGCACGCCACGGTTCCACTGCAGACTATCCACGAGAGGCAGCTGGAACTCGAGGTCGGTCTGTTCTGCTGGGGCCGGGGTATGTCATTGAAACCTATTGCAACGGTTTACAAGACCCGGGCGCGCCAGTAGGTTGGGCCTCGAGAACGGCAATTCGTCGACCGTTGGCCCGGGCAGCACTGAAACCACTAAGGGGAAACTCAATGAAAGCAGCACGATACTACGACCAGCGGGACATCCGGATCGAGGACATCGACGAGCCGGAACTGAAGCCGGGCACGGTGGCCATTGACGTGGCCTGGTGCGGTATCTGCGGGACCGACCTGCACGAATACCTTGAAGGGCCGATCTTCATCCCGCCGGCCGGGAAGCCTCACCCGATCTCGGGTGAAAGCGCACCGGTCACCATGGGCCATGAATTCTCCGGAACCGTCACGGCCCTGGGGCCAGGAGTCACCGGACTCGAAATCGGCGAAAACGTGGTGGTAGAGCCCTATATCGTTCATGAAGACGTGGACACCAGCCAGGGACAGCCCTACCAGTTGTCCGAGAATATGAACTTCATCGGCTTGGGCGGCCGCGGTGGCGGACTTTCGGAGAAAATTGTGGTCGAACGCCGCTGGGTGCACCCCATCGGCCGGATCCCGCTTGATGAAGCCGCACTAATAGAGCCGCTGTCGGTTGCCCACCATGCGTTCGTCCGATCGGGGGCCAAAGCCGGGCAGGTTGCCATTGTCGGTGGTGCCGGTCCGATCGGATTGCTGACCGCTGCGGTGCTTAAAGCCAAGGGGCTTCAGGTCTTCGTCTCGGAGCTTTCCGAAGCCCGCAAGGCCAAGGCCCGCGAAACCGGGGTGGCCGATGATGTCTTCGATCCGCGGGACGGGGACGTGGCGCAGAAAGTGCGCGACGCAACCGGAGGTCGCGGCGCCGATGTCGGATTCGAGTGCTCCTCGGTTCCTGCGGTGCTGGACATGCTCCTGGATGCGGTGTCTTCGGGCGGGGTGATCGTCAACGTTTCGATCTGGGGCCATAAGCCACCAGTTGACATGCCCAAGCTGGTGCTGAAAGAGATCGATCTGCGGGGAACCATCGGCTACGCCAGCGATCATCCGGACACCATAGCGCTGGTGCAGGGCGGGAAGCTGGACTTGGCGCCCTTCATTACCGGCCGGATCGGACTTGACGGGCTGGTGTCCGAAGGTTTCGACCAGTTGATTAACAACAATGAAGAGCATGTGAAGATCATCGTGAATCCGCGCGCCTGATCTGGCTGTTGTCGGCGCCGGCAGAGCAACCGACCGGCAGAGCTGGAGGACTGCTCTGCCGGTCGGGCTTTGCATTTGCCGTTCCCTCTGTAGGCGGGGGTCGCCACTGTTCGTGGCTCGCGGGAGGAATTTACTGCTGGACCGCGCCTTCCAGGTCATCCAGTGCCATCTGCGGTGGCTGGCGCCTGAATCCCCTGGTCGTGAAGCCCAAGATGATCCCGCCGATGACCAGCCAGATCGAGCCGATGGCTACCGCGTGCATATCCAGCTGCAAGAGCAGGAATCCGATCACCAACACGCCGATGGCCGGGCACAGGACATAGAGCAGCGGGTTCAGCTGCCTGCCGGCTTGGCGTTCTCGTGCCCAGTAGACGATCACCGAGGCGTTGACCATGATGAAGGCGATGAATGCCCCGAAATTGATGAATGACGTCGAGGTGGCCACGTCCATGAATATGGCGATCAGGCCCACCGCGGCAATGGCCAGGATCGAGAAGACCGGGGTGCTCCACCGGGCGTTCAGCTTGCCGAAGAAGCCGCGTGGAAGCACCCCGTCACGGCCCATGGCGTAGAGCAGCCGGCTGCCGGCGGCTTGGGCCGCGATGCCCGAGGTGAATTGGGCAATGACCAGGGCGGCGAGGAAAACCGCTCCAAAGAGATTGCCGCCGACCTGCTGGGCGATTTCGAAGCCCGCCGCCTCCGAATTCTCGAAGACGCCGCCCGGATGCACCAGCTGCACGGTGTAGGCCACCACCACGAAGATGCCGCCGCCGATCAGCGCGATCAGCATGATCGCCTTGGGTACGGTGCGCCGCGGCTCGACGGTCTCCTCGGTCAACGTGGTCACTGCATCGAATCCGAGGAAGGAATAGGCAGCGATGGCCGCGCCGCCGGCGATGCCAGCGGCGGTGGCATCGATTCCGGTGAACGGAGTGGCGCTGGCCAGTCCGTTAGCCCCTTGCTCGCCGACGACGCTGGCCACGGAGAGAGCCACGAAGAAGACGATGACCAGGATCTGGAAGGACATCAGGACCAGATTCACCCGGTCGGCCACCTTGATGCCCACGATGTTCAGGATTGTCGTGGCAACAATGAAGCCCAGGATCCATACCGGCATGGGTACCGCAGGGAACTGCGCCTGCAGGTAGGAACCTCCGATTAACCAGATCACCATGGGCAGGAACAGGTAGTCGAGCATGGTGGCCCAGCCGACCAGGAAACCCAACCGGCCATCGATAGTCTTGCGTACGTAGGTGTAGGCAGAGCCCGCTACGGGGTAGGCGGCTGCCATTCGCCCATAGCTGTTGGCGGTGAAAAGCATCGCCAGCAAGGCAATGAGGTAGGCGCTGGCGCTGGCGCCGCCGGTTTGCGATGCGATGACCCCGAAGATGCCCAGGACAATTAGCGGTGTCAGATAGGCCAGGCCGAAGATCACCAGCGAGGGCAACGTCAAGGTGCGTGTGAGGGCAGTGGTGGTGGACATGGAAAACTCCGTTGTTTTCAGTAGGGGAGGTGAGAGGGAAACGATCTAGGAGCGGGGACCCGGGGCCCAACGGGAGGGATCAAGCATGCCGTTGTACATAGGCAGCTTGATGGGCTGATCTCCAGGCTGCAATTGGGACCAGACCCGGTTAGTTCCGGCCGTGCCCTGCTCGCGTACGCGCTGTAATCTGGTTGGATCGACTCGCACCACGAGCGTGTCTTCGCCCAGCCCGGCTTCGCCTAGCACCATGCCTTCGGGATCCACCGCGATGCTGCGGCCCCGGCCGGCGGGGTGGGCGCAGTTCACGCTGAGCATGTAGACCTGATTCACGATGGCGTTAGCTCTGGCCAGCACCAGTTCTTGTTCGCGGTCATCGCTGGTGGTCTTCACGACGTTCACTATGGCCCCGGCGCCCATCCACGCGAGATGGCGGGAATGCTCGGGAAACCACGCGTCGTAGCAGTTGGACAAACCGACCGGGCCAAAGCCGTCCAGTGCGGCCACCACGAATTCGGTGCCCGGCTGATGCGGCTCAAAGGGCCGCCAGGGGAACATCTTGCGGTAGCTGGCCGCCAGGGTTCCGTCCGGGGCGAAGAGCAGCTGGGTGTTGTAGTAGCCGCCGGCAGCGTCGCGTTCCCCGATGCTTCCCGGGCAGAGCCAGATCCGGTGTGCTTCCGCGATCCGGCCGAGGGCCGCGACGAACGGATCATCCAGCGGGACCGCGGCGTTCACCAACGCTGCACTCCGTTCGGCTTCGGGCAGATGCTCGGTGCCGTGCAAGTGCATTTCCGGGTAGGCCAGCAGATCCATCGGTCCGAAGCGATCTAGCGTCGCGGCTACGTCCTCGGCAAAACCGTCTACCGAGCTCGACACGGGCAGCGGAGCGCGTTGGGCCAGGCCGGCAATGATTTCTTGAGGCACCATGAACTTCTTTCGGAGATATATAACTGATCAATATGAGCAGTTATATAAATGTATGTGATGCAATCGATAGACTCAATACATGACGGCAAAAAATAATCCGGGTTCGGCTAATGCCGAGAAACGTGAAGCCGAGCGATTGCTGCATGCGGCACCGGGCTCCGCAGCTGTTACTCGGCTTACGGCGATGGAAACCGTCCGTGCACGAATCCTGCTGTCGGTCGAACATCGACTGCTTGCCCCAGGCGGCAAATTGCCAAGTACCCAGCTGATCGCCGCCGGCCTTGAAGTCAGCGTCATCACGGCTCGTCGCGGGCTGGAAAGCCTGGTGGCAGACGGGGTGCTCGAACGGCGTCCCGGGCGAGGCGGCGGGACCTTCGTGGTGCAAGATCCGCCGCAGCTCAATGATTCCTCGGTCCAAGCATTCCGCGCAGATGAAGGTGCGGTGCTCCGGTTGATCGACCAGCGCAGCCTCATGGAAAGCGCCGTTGCTGCGCAGGCCGCACTACGCGCCACCGAGGAGCAGTGCCAAGAGTTGGAAGAATTGATCAGCCAATCGGCACGTGCTGCAAGCTGGCATGAGCATCACATCCCCGATACCCGTTTCCACCGCCTGCTTGCCGAAATCAGCGACCTTCCCGAGGTACCTGCCTACCTCGCCGCTTACGAAGAACTGCTGAAGTACTTCGTGCCCTATCCGCAGGAGAAGCTGGAAGTTGGCCGAGGCCACCACCGGCAGCTGGTTAACGCTCTGCGGCGCCATGATCCCGTGGAGGCCATGTCGGTGACCCAGGAACATGTGGCGGCACTGAGGGGAGAGATGTTCTTCGGTCTTGGAACTGGTGGAGGGCGCTAGTGACGGCAATAGGCGGTGCGCTGCTTGCCTGTGCTCCGCTGCCTTTTCGCCGGCGAGGAAGTGTCCCTGCTTGTCGAAAGTTCGAATCCCCGGCATAAGTCCCACAGTGGTGCCGGGCGGAAGGAAATCATTGGTGAGGACGACGGCAAGAAATGGAACCACCGCGTAGAAGTCGATGTTGAACGGCCTTTGAGTTCCGAGAAGCACGGGAATTACGAAGCGAGATGAGTTAATTTTCATTGACCTCGGAAACGCGCTGGTCCGCAACGGCAATCCTGAGATGGTGAAATACCGTGCATCGCGATGCTCGCCGGGAAGGGCGGGATACCGGACCTAAATATTAGCCGGAACTTTCTTGCGACCAATGTGCTGCCGAACCGGTAGCATCGCTGGCCCATGCATCCTTTCGGTCGCGTGCTCCAAGTGGCAGACTGTGGGCACAACCTCCGGCCGCCTGGCTGACCAGCCCCGCGGTTGCCTGAAACGACATTAACCCACTGAGACGGGAAGGACGCGTCATGGCAAAACTCAGAGCGCATAATTTGAGCATTTCGCTAGACGGCATGGGCAGCGGGGTGAACCGCAGCCTCGAAGAACCCTTCGGGCATGCAGGGGAGCGACTGCACGAATGGTTCATCCCCACCCAGACCTTCCAATCGCTGGTGGGCAACGAAATGCGCGTACCTCTGGACGAGGCTGCAGCCGAGGACGACGTTTTTGCCCGGAGGGCGTTTGACGGTCTTGGTGCCGAAATCATGGGTGCCGGAAAGTACGGTCCTCCGAGGTGGGAAGAAGACCCCAGCTGGTCCGGCTGGTGGGGAGATGAACCACCGTTCCATTCTCCGGTGTTCGTGCTCAGCCACCGGAAGCGTGAATCCCAGACGGTGGGGGAGACGACCTTCCATTTCATCGATGCCTCCCCGCAGGAAGCCCTGGAAGCAGCCGTCGCGGCCGCCGGCGGGCTGGACGTGCGCCTCGGTGGCGGCGTGCTCAGCGTGCGGGAATTCTTGCGCGCCGGACTGGTGGACTATCTGCACGTGGCGCTAGTTCCGATCCTCTTAGGACGCGGTGACAGGCTCTGGGAGGGTCTTGAAGGGATGGAGCGAAACTACTCGATCGCATCCACTTCGACGAGCAGCGGGGTGACGCATCTGGAATTCACCCGGATCGAGTCCTAGCGAACCGAATGTGTAGCTTCGTCACGCGCCGTCTTGCCTTCGGGCGGGGCGGTGCTGGCAGACTGGGGTCAAATGCCATGGGATCGGCACCCCGGAGTATCCGGGCATGGCAGAAAAGCCACCAAGCGAAGGAGCATGAATATGTACGCAGTAACGAATCCTGCCACCGGAGTCGTGGAAGCAACCTACCCCATCGCCTCGGACGCGCAAATCCAGACCGCGATTACCACCGCCCATCAAGCCTATGGGCAATGGTCCGTCTCTGCGTTGGCCGAGCGCGTAGCACTGCTTGAACGCGTGGCAGATATCTATGAGGCGCGTGCCGAAGAGCTCGCCGGAATCATCACCCGTGAGATGGGCAAGCCGATGAAGCAGTCGCTCGGCGAAATCGGCATCGTGGTGTCCATCTACCGCTACTACGCCAAGAACGGTCCGAAGTTCTTGGAAGATGAAGAACTGGAAATTGCCTCGGGCGGCAAGGCGCTGGTGCGCAAGGAAGCGGTCGGCGTGCTGCTGGGCATCATGCCGTGGAATTTCCCGTACTACCAGGTGGCGCGCTTCGCGGCGCCCAACCTGATGAACGGCAATACGATCCTGCTCAAGCACGCACCTCAGTGCCCCGAATCCGCGCTGGCCATGGAGCAGATCTTCCGTGAAGCCGCAGCGCCGCACGGCGCCTACCTGAACATCTTCGCCACCAATGAGCAGGCGGCGGACATCATCGCGGACCGCCGCATCCAGGGCGTCTCGCTGACCGGCTCCGAACGCGCGGGCGCGGCGGTGGCAGAGGTCGCCGGGCGCAACCTGAAGAAGGTGGTCCTGGAACTGGGCGGTTCTGATCCGTTCCTGGTGCTGCCCGACGTCGATGTGGAACGGACCGCGAAGCTTGGCATGCGGGCCCGCTTCGGCAATACCGGGCAGGCCTGCAACTCGGCCAAGCGGTTCATCGTGGACTCCACTGTGTATGAGGACTTCTCCCGGGCGCTCGCCGAACAGGTGTCCGCCATCAAGGTCGGCGATCCAACCCAGGCCGAGACCTTCCTCGGCCCGCTGTCTTCGGCGGCGGCCCGCGAAGGCCTGGCGGAACAGGTGCAGGACGCCATCGACAAGGGCGCCACGGTGCTCGCCGGCGGCAAGCGGATCGACGGCGTCGGTGCCTACTACGAACCGACCATCCTGGCCGATGTCACCCCGGAAATGCGTGCCTTCTCCGAAGAGCTCTTCGGGCCGGTGGCGGTGCTCTACAAGGTGGACGGCGAGGAAGAAGCTATCGCGTTGGCCAACAACTCCGACTACGGCCTGGGTGCCTCGGTCCACACCAAGGACCTGGCGCGCGCCGAGCGTATCGCCGCGCGGCTGGAAAGCGGCATGGTGGCCATCAACGAACCTTCGGCCTCTGCCGCCGAATTGCCCTTCGGCGGGGTGAAGCGCTCGGGGATCGGCCGGGAGCTGGGCAAGTACGGCATGACCGAGTTCATCAACCACAAGCTGGTGAAGATCGCTGGGCGCTAGCCGCCTGGTGCATTTGGCAGCGGGCCTGTTTCGCAGAAATCTCTGGGAAGCAGGCCCGCTGGTGGTTAAACGCCCAGCGCCTCGCGCAGCCTGGACACATGTCCCTTCGCATCCACGGCATATTCGATCTGGCTGATCGTGCCGTCCGGAGCAACCACGGCGGTGGAGCGCAGCGTGCCGACAAAGGTCTTTTCTCCGAAGCTCTTCTCGCCGAAGGAGCCGTAGGCCTTGGCCACGAGGTTCTCCGGGTCCGAGAGCAGCGGGAAATTCAGCGACTCGTCGGTGGCGAACTTCGCGATCTCGGCGGGCTCGTCCGGGGAGATACCCAGGACTGAGTACCCGGCGCTCTTCAGCGAGTTGAGATTGTCGCGGAAATCGCAGGCCTCGGTGGTGCACCCTGGGGTGGCTGCCTTGGGGTAGAAGTAGACGATGACGTTCTGGCCTGCGAAGTCGGACAGCGAAACCTCTTCGGACTGCGCGTCGCGCAGGGTGAATTCTGGTGCCGGCTGACCCGGAACCAATTTAACTGCTTGTTCTGACATCATTCCAACTTTCGTATAACGATAATTAATTTCCATCATATGAGGTTTAGTCGCCCAAGGCTAGGGCGATTTCACCCACCACTTCATTCGGCGCCGGCGGCGGCTGTGCGCAATTATTCACCGGAATTTCGGAAGAAATTAATGATTGGCAAAAATCAATCGCAAGGATGATCTTCACTGTCGGCAGCACGGGCTAGACTGACAATCGCGCTCGAAACACCCTGCCTTTAATCCGAAGGTGCAGGATGCTTCGGTGCAGATGGAGTAAGGACAATACCTCATGCTTCTGAAGATCATCCTCAGACACAGCAAACCCTACGCCGGCTGGATCGCCGCCGTAGTCATCTTGCAGCTGGCCACCACGATCGCCACGCTGTATCTACCCAGCCTGAACGCCAAGATCATCGACACCGGTGTGGTCAATGCCGATGTCGACTACATCTGGCGGACCGGCGGAATCATGCTCGTGGTCGCCTTCATCCAGGTTGCCACGGCGATCGGCGCCGTGTACTTCGGGGCCAAGACCTCGATGAGCGTTGGCCGGGACATCCGTCAATCGGTGTTCGAGAAGGTCTCCACCTTCTCCGCCCAAGACGTGAACAAATTCGGTGCCGCCACGCTGATCACGCGCGGCACCAACGACGTGCAGCAAGTGCAGATGCTCACCTTGATGGCGCTGAACTTCATGATCACCGCGCCGATCATGTCCATCGGCGGCGTGGTCATGGCCATCCGCGAGGATCCGGGATTGTCCTGGCTCGTCTGGGTTGCAGTTCCCCTGGTGCTGGTTGTCGTCGGCATCCTGGTGATCAAGCTGATGCCGCTGTTCCGCGATATGCAGAAGCGCATCGACGGGATCAACGGCGTGCTGCGCGAGCAGATCACCGGTATCCGCGTGGTGCGTGCCTTCGTGCGCGAGCAGCATGAAACCGAACGCTATGCCGATGCCAACCAGAAGCTGACCATCCTCGGGGTTAAGGTCGGCAATCTGTTTGTGCTGATGTTCCCCGCCATTTCGATGATCCTGCACCTGTCCACCGCGGCCGTGCTGTGGTTCGGCGGGCATCGCGTGGACAACGGCCAGGTGGAAGTCGGTGCGCTGACCGCATTCCTGCAGTACCTGCTGCAGATCCTGATGGCGGTCATGATGGGTACCTTCATGGCCATGATGGTCCCGCGTGCGATGGTTTCGGCAGACCGCATCGGCGAGGTGCTCGACAGCGATCCGAGCATGGTCGACGCGGCGAACAACGGCATCGCGCTGCCCACCCCGGGCACCGTCGAATTCCGCAACGTCAGCTTCGGCTACCCCGGCGCGGACGCCCCGGTGCTCTCTGACGTGTCATTCCTCGCCAAGCCCGGTGAGACTACCGCGATCATCGGGTCCACCGGCTCGGGCAAGACCACATTGCTGAACCTGATCCCGCGGCTCTACGACGCCACCGAGGGTCAGGTGCTCATCGGCGGCATTCCGGTGCGCGAACTTGGCCGCGAGCTGCTTTCGGAGAATATTTCGGCAGTTCCGCAGCGCCCCTACCTGTTCTCCGGAACCGTGGCCAGCAACCTGCGCTTCGGCGCCCAGCAGGCCACCGAGGAAGAACTCTGGGAAGCGCTGCGCATCGCCCAGGCGGATGATTTTGTCGCCGCCCGCGATGAGCAGCTCGACTCGAAGATCTCCCAGGGTGGCACCAACGTCTCCGGCGGCCAGCGCCAGCGCCTATGCATCGCCCGCGCGTTGGCCGCGAAACCGAACACCTACCTCTTCGACGATTCGTTCTCCGCTTTGGACGTGAGCACCGACGCCAAGCTGCGTGCGGCGCTGGACGAGCCGACCAAGGACGCCGCGGTGATCATCGTTGCCCAGCGCGTGTCAACCATTACCGGGGCAGATCAGATCCTGGTGCTGGAGCATGGGGCAATTGTTGCCCGAGGCACCCATGAGGAGCTTCTCCAGTCCTCGGAAACCTACCAGGAAATTGTTTCATCCCAGCTCAGCGCGGAGGAGGTGGCCTAAATGGCAGCGAAGAAAAAAGGCGGCGAGAAGCTCGCCGAAGTTGATGCGGACCTCGCCGAGGTAGACGAGTTCGAGGTGGCCGCGGCCTCCGGAGGCTGGGAGGAAACTCCGGTGCGCAAGGCCGAGCACTTCTGGCCTTCGGCCAAGCGGCTCATCGGCCTGATGGGCCCCTACAAGGTGGGCATGAGTCTGGTCTTCGCGCTGATCACCGTGTATGTGGTGCTCTCGGTGATTGCACCGCGGATCCTGGGCCGCGCCATGGACGTGATCTTTGCCGGGCTGATCGGCAAGGACATGCAACTGCCCGCGGGAACCACCGCCGAGCAGGTCATCCAGGGGATGCGCGACGCCGGGCAGGACTCCCAGGCGGACATGCTCTCCCGGGTGGATTTTGTCCCCGGGCAGGGCATCGATTTCGCCCAGCTCTCGCAGTACATCCTGATCGTGCTGGCCATGTACTTCGTGGCCTCGATCTTCTCCTGGGTTTCGGGCTGGCTGCTGAACAAGCTGGTCATGAAGGTGGTCTACACCCTGCGCAAGGATGTGGAAGACAAGATCAACAGGCTTCCGCTGAACTACTTCGACAGCCGCCAGCGCGGGGACCTCCTCTCCCGCGTGACCAACGACGTGGACAACATCCAGAATGCCTTGCAGCAGGCGCTGAGCCAGCTGGTCCAGGCGCTGATGACCGTCATCGGCATCGTGATCATGATGTTCGTGGTCTCCTGGCAGCTGGCGCTCATTGCCCTGGTGGCGCTGCCGCTGTCCGGGGTGGGCGCCGGCATTATCGGCTCCAAGGCGCAGAAGCTGTTCACCGCGCAGTGGAAGAACACCGGTGCGCTCAACGGGCAGATCGAGGAATCCTTCTCCGGCCATGAACTCATGAAGGTCTTCGGCCGCGAGGACGACATGGTCGAGCGCTTCACCACGCGCAACGAAGAGTTGTACAAGGCAAGCTTCGGCGCGCAGTTCGTCTCGGGCATGATCATGCCGGTGATGAACTTCGTGTCCTACCTGTCCTACGTGGGCATCGCGGTAGTCGGCGGGTTGCGCGTGGCATCCGGGACGATGTCCCTGGGCGATGCCACCGCATTCATCCAGTACTCGCGAGAGTTCACCCAGCCGCTGGGCCAGATTGCCGGCGTCGCGAATATGCTGCAGTCCGGCGTCGCCTCGGCCGAGCGCACCTTCGAACTGCTGGACGCCGACGAGCAGGATCCAGAAGATGCCCAGCGCCAGCTTCCGGAACGCACCGACGGGCACGTCTCCTTCGAAAACGTGAGCTTCTCCTACAATCCGGAGCAGCCGCTGATCGAGGAGCTGTCCTTCGACGCGGACCCGGGGCACACGGTGGCCATCGTCGGTCCCACCGGCGCGGGCAAGACCACGCTGGTGAACCTGGTGATGCGATTCTACGAGCTGAACTCCGGACGGATCATGCTGGACAACGTGAATATCACGCACCTGTCCCGTGCTGATCTTCGCTCGAAGGTCGGCATGGTGCTGCAGGATGCGTGGCTGTTCGGCGGATCCATTATGGAAAATATCCGCTATGGCCGCCTGGACGCCACGGATGAGGAGGTCATCGAGGCCGCGAAGGCGACCTTCGTGGACCGCTTTGTGCGTGCCCTGCCGGAGGGCTATGACACGCTCATCGATGAAGAGGGCACCAACGTGTCCGCCGGCGAGAAGCAGCTGATCACCATCGCCCGCGCGTTCGTGGCCAATCCGTCGCTGCTGATCCTGGATGAGGCTACCAGCTCGGTGGATACGCGCACGGAGGTGCTGGTGCAGCGCGCTATGGCTGCCTTGCGCAGCGACCGAACCAGCTTCGTGATTGCCCACCGCCTGTCCACCATCCGCGACGCGGACACCATCTTGGTGATGGAAGCGGGCCAGATCGTGGAGCAGGGCAACCACGAGGCGCTGTTGGCTACCCAGGGCGCCTACTACAACCTGTACCAGTCGCAGTTTGCCGGGCCGGCCGAGGACGTGGATGCGAATCCGGATACCGCCGCGGTTCCGGTGACCGGTGGCATACCTGTTGCCGGCGCCCCCGCGCCGCAAGAGGGCAACGAAGCAAACTAGTACCAGCTAGGCACGAGTCATGCCGCGACGGAGGGGAACTAATCCCAGCCGTCGCGGCATGACTGTTTTCTGAGTGGTCTGCAGGAATCTTAGGACTGCGCACTATGTTTTCGAAGCGAGTGGCGCCACGTTTTCAGAAGAGTTATCAACTCTGAACAGCGCCGCGCAGTGTCGTCGAACTATGCCTTGTGATCTCCACGGGGGCGACTTATCGCAGGGTCAGAGGCTGGCTTTGGAATTGACTATGAGAGCAAGCTACCCACCGGAGGCAGCGTGAATTAGTTCTGGGCTGTTCCAGTCGTTCGCCGCAGAGATTTCGCATATTCATCTAGTATTTTCAGCACCCCGTCGTGCTGCCAAATCCGGTTCCTGCTTCGTCCGGACTTCTCGGCCAGCACACCGCGTTCGGTCAGGACACTGAGCGCACGTTGGATTGCAGCGTCGCCCAATCCGAGCTGTTCTTTAAGATGCCGGGCATTGACTACAGGTTGGGAAATCAAGCGTGGCAGTATCTTCCACGCGGCGGAGCTTGAGCGCAGGCCAACCAGCTTTGTGGCGGAGTCATCGAGTTGTGCAGCCAGTGAGTCGATCAGATCCTTACCTGTGTTAGCCGCAAAGATTGAGGCATTGATGAAGGTCTGGATGATCGGGGCCGCGTCCCCGGCACGGAATGCTTCCAGCGCTTCAAAATAGCTAGCGGTATCACGGAGGATTCCCGCGGAGATCGGTGCCGTGGTGTATTGAGAAATTCTTCGGTGACGCAGTATCGAGTGGACCAAAGCCCGGCCTGTACGCCCGTTGCCGTCCACGAATGGATGGATCGTTTCGAACTGAGCGTGCGCGATTGCTGCTTGGACGATGGCAGGTAAATCGGTGCGTGAAATGAATGCAACTAGGTCTTCGACTGCGTCACGAATCAGTTCATGGCTCGGTGCAACAAAGCTGGCTCCGCGGGGTCCTGCGTTATCTGTTCCCCCGATCCAGACGAGTTCTCCCCTGAATTTACCAGCTTCGTCTTCCATGCCAGATTGTTGATTCATCAAATTTTGATGCATAGAGAGAATGCTATTCAGACTGATCTGCGGGGCGAGGGCGAGCGCAGATTCCATTGCGTGGACATTGCCTACAACTGTTCGAGCGTTGGCTTTATCGCCTTCATCGATCTCCGCCAGCGCGAGTTGGCGAGCCGTTGTGGTGAGCTGCTCGATCTGGCTACTAGAGGTGCTCTCGGTCCGGAGCAAAACGCTGGACATCGGTCCGAGCTCAGGGTTTTCATTTCCAAGTCTCAGCAGTGAGTAGACGTCAAAATCGTGGAGGGCATGTATGGCTTCTTCAAGCCCGGTGATCACTAACGAATCTGGCTGGGGATACCAATTGGCGATTCGCGCTGGCAACGCGGAGGCATAGGGTCCTGTTTGCCTCTGAACTTCGGCCTTGGAGAAGATATGCGGATTTGTGGGTTTCCAGAAATGGGTTTCGTACTTCACGGGAGGGAAGTCGAACGAAGCAGAAGCGTTTTGGGAATCAGCCATGACGTTCCTCCAAAGTGATAATAAGAAAAATCTTACTATCACTTTCCTAGAAAGCGATAGTAAGGAATCTTGTTACTATCACTTCCGGGCTTTGCACACAGTGATCTTCTTTGCCTCGTTAGGTCTCAACTCTTTTCCTACTTTAGGGGTTGACGGACCCGAAAGTATCTGCAGAAGATACTTTCGGTGGCATACCAGTAGATGCCAGATCTGGCATCCGGTTGAAAAAAGGCACCGGCCTGATCTGCAGCAGGCGGCTAAAGGATGGTATTGTTCCCCGGGGCTCTGCAGCGCGTGATATCAGTCTTGTTCCGCGGTGAAGGCAGGATCGAGAATTGCCGCGACGCGAAGCATCTGATCATCCAAGCTATCCTCACACACTCCAGCCAGCCCCTGCTTGCGCCTCCAGGCGGCCCACTTCGGCTGGCCAATCAACCCGTAGCCTTCCAACACAGGGCCGATCCGCTGCAATTCAACACCTCGGTAGTCCGCAACAGCACGCACGGCCCGAAGCAGTTCCTCACGGTCAAGGCCAGTCTCGCCGAGGGCGACGATATCGACGTAGTCGCGCCAACGGGTGCTGGTGATTCCTCGTTCAAGAATCGTGACACCCTTTTCAGCCACGGTCGATTCCGGCGCGTACCCGATTAGGACCAGTGGTTCCCCCAGGATCCGTTCAAGGGTCACTTTTCTCGGTGCGGGCACGATCGGGTCACCTGTCGAGACATCCCACGCGACAGCCCCGTTCCAGGTAGAGATGGAGACGTTCACGTGGAGGCGCATCCCTGGGTAGTCAGCGTCATCGCGGATCGCGTCGACTGTGAGAGTGTCGAGGTCAAAGACCACTCCGTCCTTGGTTGCGATGCCAGCTGCATCGCGGACAACTTGCTTCAGGTGCTCTGGGGTGACGTCGGCGCTGATCGCGTTGGAGTCGGCGTCTTTGGTAGGGCGGCGCACACCATACGCCCCCAGTAGTAGGCCACCTTTCAGCACGAAGTCGAGGCGGTGCGGTGTGCGGTTCAGGCGGTCCAAGAAGGATTCCAGGGCATGCCGAATCAAATACTCCTGCGTCGGCACCTGAATTCCCTGCTGCGCAACAGCGGAGCGGGCTGCTTTCTGGATCTGCCGGTAGATCTCATCGGCATTCATGACAGCAGCTCCAGGGCATTGAGGACTAACGATTTGGCCCGCGGCAGTTGAGTCGCGATCTGCATCAACTGAGCAGGTTTCCCGCCTCGGCGCAGCCATTCTTTCGTCGTGTCCCGGGCAATCTCATAGCCAATGGAAGATCGCAGGCGGAAGCAATCGACGATAGTGCGTTCGGGACTATAGATCCCGATCAACTGAGTGCTACCCGGGATGATGATTTCTTCCCGACCCAGCTCAAAGGTGCTCTTATCGAAATGGTGCCAGCGAATCGCACCCTGGGTTTGGGGCGTACGGGCGCCGCGCGGGATCGCCATATCCAATGCATCGGGGATCTCGTCAGTGAGGTCATAATGGGCCAGTGCTGAAATCAGACAGATGGTGGCATCAGGGCGGCGTGTGGCAGCTTCCAGCTGGTCCCAGTCCGTCGGTGGAGCATCGGACGGCAGATAGATCCCGCGGGCAATACGTTCCCAACGTCCCGCTTTTACCCCGCGAGACAATGCACTGCGTGAGAAATCCTCAAGCGTGGAGGACTTGATCGCAGGCATCCCGGCAGATGCGCTGGTCTTTTTTGCGCTCATTCCCGGTCCCTCCTACGCAACAAAACGTCTACAGATAATATTACTTGTAGACGTTTTGTTGCGCAACCCTGAGCGCTATGCCTCTCGCTCACTTTTATATCTGGATCCTTATGCATGGGTCGCACCGGACGCCGCCCGCGTAAAGCCACCGAGATATTGCGGCTAGTAGACGCGGGAAGGTGAAAGCGTCTCTCTCGCCCGGACGCGGCCAGCGCGACCATCACCAGCACCACGACAGAAACCATGGTCATGACAACCATCATCACGACCACGACTATCATCACCGACGCCACCAAGCCCTTCGAGCCCTACCGGCGTGCTCCGGGGCTTTGAAGAGAATGAGTTCATTAAGTGGCGTTAGGATTTGTAGCTTTGCCATCTAGCCACAAAGTATTACTGGCATCTGCGTGGACTGTGCCGCTAACAACATGCTTATCGCTGATCTGCGTACCTTTGGTGATCACATGAACAATAGCCATGGCATGGCCACGCCCCAAACCATGTTCTTCCTTGAGCCACTTGATTATTGGAGTCGCTTTGGTGGCGGAACCGAATCCATGATCAGTTGCCTGTGCTAACAGCTGCCGTGGGGTGAGCCCTGTCTTGGTTTCAATCGTATCGAGATAGGCCTGAAATGACATGTGGTTGCCTTCGCAGCGAAGAGGAACGTGGGTTATCAACCTATACCGAGGAAATATGGACGACAAGGGCTAAGCCCTCGCAGCCATTCCTCATAACGATGTGCGCGCTTTTTGACCGGTTCATAGCATTTCCTCTTGGCACCGTCCTCCGTAACTGTTGCGCCCAGGCCAAGGGGCCGCGCCCCCGTATTTCCGAATTCTGCTGGTGCACCAGAACGATTCGTCGATTTTTTGCCAATTGTTTCTATAATTTGCGCAAACCAAAGCATAGACTGTGGCTATCTAGCGGTAATTCCTCCTAGAAAGAGACAAACATGTCACAGCCATCATCACCCACCATGGGCTCGCGGTTGACCGCAGAGTTCCTGGGCACCTTCGTTCTGGTCTTCGGCGGATGCGGTTCGGCGATCTTCGCCGCCCAGGTCCTCGACGGGGACACCATCAATATGGGAATCGGCTTCCTCGGTGTTGCCCTTGCCTTCGGACTGACCGTGCTGGTCATGGTCTACGCGGTGGGCCATATTTCCGGTGGGCACTTCAACCCAGCGGTCACTCTGGGCGCTGCACTGGCCAAGCGGGTGGAGTGGAAGGCGGTTCCTGCATACATGATCACCCAGGTCATCGCCGCTTCGGTGGCCGGCGCCGTGCTTTTGGCCATTGCCTCCGGAAAAGACGGATTCAACGCCGCCGAGTCGGGGTTTGCCTCAAACGGCTATGCCGACCGCTCGCCGGACGGCTACTCGCTGGTCTCCGCGCTGGTTGCCGAAATCGTGCTGACCGCGATCTTCCTGTACGTGATTCTCGGATCAACCGACCGGCGTGCGCCGGCAGGTTTCGCCGGGGTTTCCATCGGCCTGTCGCTGACCCTGATTCACCTGATCTCCATCCCGATCACCAATACCTCGGTCAACCCGGCTCGGTCCTTGGGTGTTGCCTGGTTTGCCGGGCCGGAAGCCCTGGGCCAGGTTTGGCTGTTCATCGTGGCCCCGCTGATCGGCGCGGCCATTGCCGGGGTGAGCTACTCGAAGATCTTCTCCGATCTGGTGACCGCCGAGGCAGCGAAGTAACTCCTCGAATTACGCCGGCCGGCCACACCAAAGTTTGGTGTGGCCGGCCGGTGGCGTTTGCGGGTAGATTGAGTCGCTTTTCATAGGAATCAACGGCGAACCCAGGCCGTGAATGCAAGGGGCGGTGCGCTCACTGGATAGGCTAGGAACATGCAGCAGCCCCCGCCCTACCCACAGCAGTATTTCCTGCCACGCCGCAAGCAACGGGTATTCGACCCCGGAGCGATGACCCGCGGTGACTGGTGGACGGTGGGTTCCTACATCGTGTTCTTCGTCTTCGGCGGAGCGGCACTCATTGGGCTGATCCCGGGCTACTTCACGGCCTTCGAAACCGAAGAGCAAGCCCTCTTCGGAATCAACCTGATTCTCTACACCAGCTTCTTCATCCTGGCGATGGTCCAGTGCGGAGCGCACTTCTTCGACTCCTTTAAAACCATGAAGTACTACCCGTGGGCCAAATGGCTGATGCTTCCCGGTGGTTGGCTGCTGACGATCATCTTCTCCGCCATCGTGACAACGATCTTTGGCGGACCGCAGATCAGCGAAAATCAGGAAGCCCTGCAGGGCATGACCACCGCCGTCCCGCTCCCGGTGATGTTCGTAGTCACCGCGGTTTTCGGGCCCTTTGTCGAAGAGTACCTCTTCCGCCACCTGCTGATCGGCAAGCTTTCGCGCAAGCTCAATATCTGGGTTTGCGCGCTCATTTCCACCCTGGTTTTCGCCGGAATCCACTTCCTCAATGGAGGCGGAATCTCCTCGATCGTCCAGGTTCTGCCCTACCTGATGCTCGGCATTCTGATGTCCCTGGCCTACATCCTTTCGGGCAAGTCGCTGGCCTACGCCTACCTGCTGCATTTCATCAACAACGCCATGGCCCTGCTCATGCTCTACTTGGTCTACCCGCTGCTTCCGACCGGCGTCTAGGTTGAGTTTTACCGGGCACGAACCGCATTCGGTTCCCTACCGCGGCATGCTGCTGGCCCTGTTCGCCAGCGGCGTTGCCACCTTCTCCCAGCTCTACTCGGTGCAGGGCCTGCTGCCGAGCATCGCCGGTGAGCTGAACATCAGTTCATCCCAGGCGGCCTTGACCGTCTCCGCGGCCACCCTTGGCCTGGCGCTCGCCGTCACTCCGTGGGCCATCATCTCCGACCGCATTGGCAGGAGGCGGGTCATCGCGATTGCGTTGCTCGCCTCGGTGGTCCTCGGCCTAACCAGCTCCATGATGAGCGGTTTCGAACCGCTGCTCGTGGTCCGCTTCCTCGAAGGCATTGCGCTGGCCGGTGTTCCGGGCAGCGCCCTGGCCTACCTTGCCGACGAGCTGACCCCACGCGCGGTTGCCCTGGCCAGCGGTACCTACATTTCCGGCACCACCCTTGGCGGGTTGGCCGGACGCTTGGTGGCCAGCTGGGTGGGGGAACCAGCCGGATGGCGTTGGGGCGTCGCAGCGGTCAGCGTCATGGCGGCCGTAGGCACGCTGTTCTTTCTGCTCAAGGCCCCTGCAGCGCTCGGATTCATCCCGACCGAGCAACGCGGGCTGCGACCGATCCTCGGCAAATTCAAGCGGGCGCTCGGCGGAGGCATGCCGCTGCTCTACCTGCAGGGCTTCTTGCTGATGGGCGGATTTGTCGCCGTCTACAATTTCCTGGCCTTCCGGTTGGAGGCACCTCCATTCATGGTGCCGGTGTCGCTGGCCTCCCTGGTCTTCATCGCCTACCTGTCCGGGACCTGGTCTGCGGTGGCCAGCGGCCGACTGGTCACCAAAATAGGCCGGCGCGGGGCGCTGCTGCTGAGCATTGTGCTGAGCATGGCCGGACTGCTGCTGACCCTGCCCGGAAACCTGGTGGTGATCATCGTGGGGATGGTGGTCTTCACCGCTGGATTCTTCGCCGCACATGCGGTGGCCAGCGGTTGGGTGCCGTTGCTTGCGCCCGCCACCCGGGCCCAGGCCGCGAGCCTCTACAACCTCTTCTACTATGTGGGTTCTTCGCTGCTCGGCTGGCTGATCGGGGTTCCCTTCATGCACTACGGCTGGACCACGTTGGTGCTGTGCGTGGTGCTGTTGCAGATGCTTGCCGTCATCTTCGCCTTGGCGCTGAAACACAAGAAGTAATCCGGAGTATCAAACCTCCGTTTATCGCGTTTAATCTACCGTTCACCGTTTGGGGTTACCCTGATTTTGTGAGCTGTGGAATGCGCGCCTGTGATGGGCCGGACAATGGCTAACGATCCTTACTTCGTTCCATCAACACGGAAGTGCAACATGAGCAGACATACCGCCGACTCCTCGGCATCGCCAACCACCCTGGCGAAGACCTTAGGCAACTGGGACGCGCTGGCCCTGGGCTTTGGCGCCATGATTGGTTTCGGGTGGGTAGTGCTCACCGGAGGCTGGCTTGATAACGCCGGCACCATGGGCGCCATCTGCGCGATGCTCGCCGGTGGCGCCATCATGGCCATCGTGGGCCTGACCTACGCCGAACTCACCGCGGCCATGCCCAAGGCCGGTGGAGAGCACAACTTCATACTCCGCGCCTTGGGCGCGCGCACCTCGTTCATTGGCTCGTGGGGGATCATCGGCGGGTACGTGACCATCGTGGCCTTCGAAGCGGTCGCCTTCCCGCGGACCGTGGAATACATTTTCCCCGGCATGAGCCAGATCCCGCTGTGGACCGTGGCGGGGTTCGAAGTGAACCTCACCTGGGCGCTGGTGGGTGTGGCCGCCGGCGTGCTCGTCACCTGGATTAATATCCGTGGCGTGAAGCAGGCCGGCATCGTGCAGACCTTCATCGTGCTCTTCCTGCTGGCCATCGGCGTGCTGATGATCTTCGGTTCGGCCACCAACGGTTCGGCGGAGAATATGGAGCCGTTCTTCACCCCGGGCATGAGCGGCTTCTTCGCGGTGCTGGTTGCCGTGCCGTTCCTCTTCATCGGCTTCGACGTGATCCCGCAGTCGGCCGAAGAGGTGAAGATCCCGGCCAAGCAGATCGGCAAGCTGGTGGTGATCTCCGTGGTGCTGGCGACTTTGTGGTACGTGATGGTCGTGTTGACCACCGCCTCGGCCATGCCTGCGGATCAGCTGGCAGGCGCGGACATTGCCACTGCAGATGCCTTCGGCGCGCTATTCAATTCGGAGATCATGGCCAAGGTGCTGATCGCTGGTGGTCTTGCCGGAATCCTGACCTCGTGGAACTCATTGCTCCTGGGCGCCTCGCGGCTGGTCTACTCGATGGCGCGCGGCGGCATGCTTCCAGCCTGGTTCGGCAAGCTGCACCCGAAGTACCAGACTCCGGCCAATGCGCTGATGTTCATTGGCGGCATCTCCTTGCTCGCGCCGTTCTTCGGAGCCGAGATGCTCGGCTGGCTGGTGGATTCCGGTGCCCCGAGTATCATCGTCGCCTACTTCCTGGTCTCGGTGACCTTCCTGATCCTGCGCCGCCGCGAGCCGAAGATGGATCGCCCGCTGCGCGTGGCGGGCAAGGGGCGCGGCGGCGAAATCATCGGCTACGCCTCGGTGCTGCTGACCGCGGCCTTGTTCATGCTCTACATGCCGGGCATGCCCGCCTCACTGAGCTGGGAACCGTGGCTGATCTTCGGTGCCTGGTGGGTGCTGGGCGCGGTGTTCTTCGTCAAGGTTCCCGGCGGCATCAAACCGGGTCCGCAGGCCGAAGAGGAGATCCTGGCACGGGTTGCGGCGCGCAAGCGCTAGAGATCTTCACAATTTGAATGGCTCAGGGCGCACCCAGAGGGGTGCGCCCTGAGCCATTTCTCTGCGGTCTCCGGTTCTGCCTGCAAAGTCTGGGGTCTCGGACAATTGGTGAGCTGCGGGTCACATTTTCGAAGCTGGATCGGGTGTTATTGATACTTGACCCGAGGCAGCGGTGTGCTTCCCTCCAGCCAACGAGAAACAGGTCTGCCATGGCATCCGAATCAGTGACTACGCAACCCGCGCGGTTCTCCCACGTCACCAAGTTCATCGTCTTCAGCCTCATCGGCATCATCATGTTCTTTGTGCCGATTACGCTCAACGGCACGAGCACGATTCCCCTTGACCATCTGGTGACCTTCATCCGCAATTCGCTGGGGCCCGCGGTGCCGTACTACATCCTGGCGCTGCTGCTGGCGGGAACCATCCTGCCCTTCAGCAACGGCGGGTGGAAGGCCTCGAAGCTGCGCATGGTTTTTGCCTTCGCCAACGTGGTGGGACTCGCGGTGGGCGCGGTGCTGATCTTCGGCGGGGGACCGGGGTGGCTGACCGAGGAGAGCATGGGCCCGTTCCTGCTCAATAAGCTGGTCATCCCCGTGGGGCTCATCGTTCCCATCGGCGCGATCTTCTTGGCGCTACTGGTGGGCTACGGACTGATGGAATTCCTCGGGATCTTCTGCCAGCCGGTGATGCGCCCGCTGTGGCGCACCCCGGGACGCTCCGCGGTGGACGCGGTTGCCTCCTTCGTGGGCAGCTACTCGCTGGGATTGCTGATTACCGACCGGATGTACCGCGGCGGACGCTATACCGGGCGCGAGGCCGCCATTATCGCCACCGGCTTCTCCACGGTTTCCGCCAGCTTCATGATCATCGTGGCCAAGGCGCTGGACCTGATGGAGCACTGGAGCCTGTACTTCTGGCTCGCCCTGGCGGTCACCTTCACCGTCACCGCGATCACCGTGCGCATTCCGCCGCTGAGCAGAATCAAGGATGAGACCTACCTGGGCGTCGAGTACCTGGCGGAGCAGAAGATCTCCGGGCGGCGCGCGGCCACCGCGTGGAAGGAAGCGCTCGCCGCGGTGGGCCGTGCCCCGAGCTTTGGCAAGAATATGCGCGAGAACATCTGGGACGGGCTGAAGATGGCCATGGCCATCCTGCCCTCGATTCTCTCCGTCGGGCTCGCCGGGCTGCTGCTGGCCCGCTACACCCCGATTTTCGACTGGCTGGGCTACCTGTTTGCGCCTTTCGCCTGGGTGGTCGGCCTGGAGGATCCGCTGCTGGTCGGCAAGGCCTCGGCGACGGGGATCGCGGAGATGTTCCTGCCCGCCACGCTGGCCGCCGGGCAGGAGTCCATCGAGCTGCGCATGGTGGTCGCGATCGTCTGCGTCTCGGCGATCATCTTCTTCTCCGCGCTGGTTCCCTGCCTGCTGGCCACCAGTATTCCGCTGCGCCTGCGCGACATGGTTATCATCTGGTTCATCCGCGTCGCGCTGACCATCTTGATCGCCACCCCGCTGGTGCGCCTGCTGCTGTAGCTCAGGTCATCGAATCGTTGCTGCCGCTGGCCCAGGCAGCGTAGCGTGCGGCGGAGAACGCGACGATCTCCCCGGCCCGCGCGGGCACGACGCTGGCGAAGTTGTTGTAGAGCCGTTCGAATTCCAGAGCGGCCAGCTGGGTGGCGATGCGGCGCACCACCGGCCCGGAGAGCGGGATCCGGTTGGGATAGCTGCGCAGGAAGGTGACATTTCCATCCGCCACCGGAAAGACCCCGTCCCCGGCCAGCAGCACCCCGAGGCCCGCGGCTCCCGCGGCCCACAGGGCCACGGTGCTCCCGGGGAAGTGCCCGCCGATCTGCTCGAGCCGGATCCCGGGAATCGGTTCGAAGGGCTCGGACCAGACCTTCGCATTCGGGCTAGCGCGTTGGACCCAGTTCTGGTCGGGAGCCGCGATGTAGATGGGCGCGTTTCCGAAGGCGCTGCTGTAAGCGGTCTGCACGCCATACATGTGCGGGTGGCTGGCCACGATCCCCTGCACGCCGCCGCGCTCGCCGATCGCTTCGAAGGTCCGCTGGTCGAGCAGCCCCGGCACCTCGAAGAGCAGGTTTCCGTTCTCGGTTTGCACGAGCAGGGCGCTTTGCCCGATGCCGATATCCGGGGAACTGAACGAGGTCAGCCCGGGTTCCAGATCATGGATTTGGATCTGATGCCCGGCTGCCAAGAGCTCGGCGCGGTGAGTCCAGCGTTGGATTCCATCCGGTACGTACTGGCGTTCGTCGACGCAAATGGGGCAGAAATCCGGCGGCTCAGCCGCCGGCTCGAATTCAACGGCGCAGGCGGCGCACTGCCAATCGATCAGTTCCATAGTTCTACTTCCGGTCCAGGGCGCAGGGGTGTCCCAGCCTAACCGGCTTAGCCGTTGCTGCACAGGGTCAGAGCAGAGCCCAACCGATCACGGCGCTGGAAATCACCAGCATCCACGGCGGGATTCTCCAGGAGTGCAGGGCCAGGAATCCGGCCGCCGCGAGCACCAGCGTGGGCACGGTGGAAGCGCCCTGCAAGAACACCGGGGAGTAGAGCGCGGCGGCCAGCAGCCCCACCACCGCGGCGTTGATCCCGGACAAGGCCCGCCGGGCCGTGCGCGAGCTGCGCAGGCGCTGCCAGAACGGGAGTGCGCCGGCGACCAGCAGGGCCGAGGGCAGGAAGATCGCAAACAAGGCGATGCCCGCTCCGAGTACCCCGCTCGGTCCTGTTTGGAAGACCATTCCCAGATACGCGGCGAAGGTGAAAAGCGGTCCCGGCACGGCTTGGGCTGCTGCGTAGCCGGCGAGGAATGCGTCATGCTCCACGAGCCCGGCGCCCACCGTTTGGGTTTCGAGCATGGGCAGCACCACGTGGCCCCCGCCGAAGACTAGCGCGCCGGTGCTGTAGAAGATCTCGGTCAGCTGCAGCGCCGGGTGGTCGAAAACCGCGGCGGCCACCGGCAAGCCGATCAGCAGCAGGGCAAAGACGGCTAGGCAGATGACCGCGCTGCGCCGCGAGTGGCGGGCGAAGCTGAAATCGCTGTGCTGCGAATCTTCGGCCCCGTTCCGCAGCCAGAGCAGGCCGAGCAGCCCCGCGGCGAGGATCACCGCGACCTGGATGAAAGGGGAAGGGAACAGCAGCACGACTCCCATCGCTGCCACCGCCAGCGTTGCGCGCGGTGCGTCCGGAGCCAGCGTCTTGGCCATCCCCAGCACCGCGTGCGCCACCACCGCGACGGTCGCCGCCTTGAGCCCGGTGATCCATCCGTCCCCGATCAGCGAATCCAGGCTATTGGCCGCCAGGGCGAATAGCACCAGCAGGATCGCCGAGGGCAGGGTGAACGCGGCCCACGCGGCGAGCAGTCCCCAGGTGCCCGAGCGCTGCAAGCCCAGTGCCATGCCGACCTGGCTCGAAGCCGGGCCGGGCAGGAACTGGCAGAGCGCCACGAGGTCCGCGTAGGCGCTTTCGCTCAACCATTTTCTTTTGACCACGAACTCTTCGCGGAAGAAGCCCAGGTGCGCGGTGGGGCCGCCGAAGGAAGTGAGCCCCAGCTTGAGGAAAGCGGCGAAGACCTCGCGGACCGGCGCTGCAGGGGGCGGGCCGGCGGGAGCCGCACTCGGGGAAGAAGTCATAGCAGAAGTATTTCAGCTCGGGAATGCGGGCGCCTAGTTGCCCCGCAACGCACAGGTAAACCAGGGGTGAACCCTTGGTGCGCAGACGGGGGAATCGCCGTGAGCGCCGATCAGTTCGTAGAGTAGGACTCGTGAACGCAGATAAGTCCCGGACAGCATCCCCCTCGCTAGCCAAGCAGATCCTTGTGCTGGCCATTCCCGCCTTGGGGGCGTTGATCGCCGAGCCGCTATTCCTGATGGCGGATTCGGCCATCGTGGGACACCTCGGTGTTTCGGAGCTGGCTGGCGCGGCCCTGGGCACCACAGTGCTGCATACCGCGGTGGGCCTGATGATCTTCCTGGCCTACGCCACCACCCCGGCGGTCGCTCGCGCTCTCGGCGCAGGGCAGCAGGCGCGCGCCATGGCGGCCGGACGCGACGGCATGTGGTTTGCGGTGGTTCTGGGCATCGTCTTATCGGTGGCGGGCTTCATCTGTGCCGAACCGCTGGTGCGGCTGCTGGGCGGCGAAGGCCAGACCCTCGAGTTTGCGGTGGACTACATTCTGTATTCGATGCCCGGTCTCACCGCCATGCTGCTGGTCCTCGCGGCAACCGGCGTGCTGCGCGGAATGCAAGACACCAAAACGCCGCTGGTGGTCGCTACCGCGGGATTCGGGCTGAATATCGTACTGAATTTCGCCTTGGTCTACGGGCTGCACATGTCCGTGGCCGGTGCCGCCTTGGGCACCTCGATCGCGCAGTGGCTGATGGCGCTGGTGTATTTGTGGATGCTCGTGCCGCGCATCCGGGCCGCCGAGATCCACCTGCGTCCAAGCTGGGCGGGATTCATTTCCACCGGCCAGGTGGGTTCCTGGCTGATGCTGCGAAACCTGACCATGCGCGTGGCATTGCTGCTGACGGTGGTGGTGGCAACTAACGCAGGAGAGCTGACGCTGGCCGCTCACCAGCTGGTCTTCACCATCTTCTCCTTCCTTGCCTTTGCCCTGGACGCACTGGCCATTGCCGCCCAAGCACTCATTGGCAAGGAGCTCGGCGCAGGAGGCGCATCCCAGGTTCGCCAGCTCACCGGGATCATGAGCCGGTGGGGGATTTACTTTGGAATATGCACCGGACTATTGCTGCTGGCCACCTCATGGGTGTTCCCGATGATGTTCACTCCGGACACCGAGGTCCACCAGCTGACCACCATCGGGTTGTGGATCTTGGCGCTCTCCCAGCCCCTGTGCGGATTGGTATTTGTCCTGGACGGCGTGCTGATCGGCGCCGGGGATGCGAAGTACCTGGGCATTGCCGGAACCATCAACCTGCTCGCCTATCTGCCCATGCTGTGGGCGGTGCAGCACTTCGCGATTGGCCCGCAGGCGGCGATCTTGTGGATCTGGGTGGCCTTCGCCATCGGCTACATGCTGGCGCGTGCCATCACCCTGGGGCTGCGCGCCCGCGGTGATGCGTGGATGCGCCTAGGGCAATGAGGGCCACAGCGACCGGCTAGCCCCATAGCGAGTCCGGGTCTTGATGCTGTCCGAGCATGGCCCGGTGGATGGACTGCAGATGCGTGCGCATCGCGTTCTCCGCAGCTTGTGCATCTGCCGCGCCGATGGCCGCCAAAATGGCTCGGTGCTCGGCGAGCTCGGCGGACTGGGACATATAGGGCTGCATGCCCGGCAGTACGTAGTGCGCCCTGGCTGTCTCGGCGAAACACTTGGTCAACGTGGCGGTGATCCGCGAATTGCGATTGGCCGCCGAGAGGCCCTCGTGGAAGCGGCGGGCGGCGAGCATCGAGGCAATGGGATCCGCCTCGGCCAGGTGCTCCTGTTCGGCGAGGTGCCCGCGCAGCACGGCGAGGGTTTGCGCCGAATGGAAGCGCGCGACATTCCGCGCCGCCCGCGGTTCGAGCAGGATGCGCAGTTCCAGGACTTCATGGATGTCCTCCATGCTGATCGCCCGTACCAGATAGCCCTTTTTCGGCAGTAGCTGCAGCAGGCCTTCGCTGGTCAGCTGGCGCAGGGATTCACGGACGGGAGTTTTGGACACCTGGAACTCCTCGGCCAGCGCCGGTTCGATCACCATGGTGCCCGGGGCGAGCAGGCCGGTAGCGATCCGTTCGCGCAGCTCCAGCGTGAGCCGCTCGGAGAGTGAACTAGCCATGGATCCTCATTTCTCTGCTTATACCCTTAGGAATCGCGCGTAACTTTTGGCGCGGGACTTTCCCGGAATCATGGAACAGTCTAGTCTTGGCTGAAATATATTTCAGGTATCTTACGTTGGCTTGCCACGAGCCAACAAGGACTTTTCGCATCCGTGCGGAGGAGAACGAACCGATGGAAAAGACAACGACACTGGGTTCCGACCCGCTCCGCGTGCAGCGCCGCCGGGCTATTTCGGCCTCCCTGATCGGCACCGCCATTGAGTGGTACGACTACGCGCTCTATGGGGCGGCGGCCAGCGTGGTGATCGGCCCGCTGTTCTTCTCCGGAGCCGGAAGCTCGGCGGCCTCCATCGCCGCCTTCGCGACCTTTGCCGTGGGATTCGTGGCCCGCCCGGTGGGCGGGGCGGTCATTGGGCATCTCGGGGATAGATTCGGGCGCCGCCCGGCAATGCTGCTCTCGGTCATACTGATGGGCATCGCCACGGTCGGCATAGGTTTGCTGCCCACCGCGCAAACCTGGGGCGCATGGTCCATCGGCCTGCTTGTGCTCTTCCGACTGATTCAGGGCTTCGGCGCCGGTGCGGAACTCACCGGAGCAATGACCCTCGTGGCCGAATATGTCGAGCCGAAAAAACGCGGCCTGTACACCTCGCTGATTCTCTCCACCCCGCCGCTGGGCATCGCCTTGGCGACCATCTGCTTCTTCTCGGTTTCCCTGCTCGGGGACGAAGCGCTGCTCAGCTGGGCCTGGCGTATTCCGTTCCTCGTTTCCGCCTTGCTCTTCCTGGTGGCCCTCTACATCCGCAACAAGTTGGAAGAAACTCCCGAGTACACGCAGGCCATGAGCAAAGCCCAGCAGCTGGCAGGAGCAACTAAATTGCCGCTGCGTGAGGTCTTCGAATCCCACTGGCGCCGGGTTTTGCTGGGCTTCTTCGCAATTACCGGGCATAACGCCACGAACTACATCCTGGCGGTGTTCTCCATCAGCCTGATGGTTGGCTCCGGCATGGCGCGCAGCCAGGCACTGCTTGCGGTGACTCTCGGCTCGCTCGTCTCGGTAGTGCTCACCCCGGTGGGCGGCTGGCTAGCTGACCGGTACGGCGCGGCCCGCATCCTCGCGGCCGGAAACATCGCCGGGCTGCTGCTGGCCTTCCCGATCTTCTGGATGCTGGCCACCGACCAATTCATCTTCGGCTTCCTGGCCATCGCCTTGGGCTACGGGATGGTCATTCCCTGCACTTCCGGGGCGCAGGGAGCCTTCCTGACCGAACTGTTCCCGGTATCAGTGCGCTTCAGCGGCATCGCGATTGCCCGCGAAATGAATGGCGCCATCGTGGCGGGACTCTCGCCACTGATCGCCGCCGCGCTTTTGGAGCTCGGCAACGGCTCGGTCAGCCTGCCGGCAGGATTCCTCGCCTTATGCTGCCTGAGCTCGGCGATCGCCATCTACCTCGGAGCCCAAGCGAAGAGCCGAATCCGCTACTAGATAACCGCTATTCAATTGCACGAGAAGCAAAGGATCAATTTTGGGTAACCTCAAGCGTCAATTCCCGGATTTCGGCGAACTGGTCAATCTGATGAAGTTCAAACTGCCATCCACCGATCGCCGGGCCGCGCGGCTGGCCCAGGCGGCGGACCTGTGGGACCTGCGCCGCATTGCCAAACGGCGCACCCCCACCGCGGCCTTCGACTACGTGGACGGCGCCGCCGGAAATGAAATTACCGCAACCCGCGCCCGCAAGGTCTTCGACTCGGTCGAACTGCTGCCGCGCATCCTGCACGGAACCGCAGCAGCGGACCTGTCCACGCGGATCGCCGGAGCGCCATCCGCGCTGCCCTTCGGCATTGCGCCCACCGGGTTCACCCGGTTCATGCAGTCCGAAGGAGAAATCGGCGGCTCCCGTGCCGCCGCGCGGGCGGGCATTCCCTTCAGTCTCTCCACCATGGGCACCCGCTCCATCGAGGAGGTCGCCCAGGCCGCACCCGAGGGGCGCAAGTGGTTCCAGCTGTACCTGTGGAAGGACCGCGAAAAGTCCGCGGCCCTGGTCAACCGGGCCCAGACGGCGGGTTTCGACACCCTCCTGGTCACCGTTGACACTCCCGTGGCGGGCCAACGCCACCGGGATACCCGCAACGGCATGAAGATTCCGCCGGAGCTGACCTTGAAGACCGTCCTCGATGCTTCCTACCGCCCGGAGTGGTGGTTCAACTTCCTGACTACCGATTCGCTGAAATTCGCTTCCCTCTCGGATTCTTCCGCGGATCTGCCCAGCATCATCAACTCCATGTTCGACCCTTCGCTGGACTTCGAAGATCTTAAATGGATCCGCGAATTGTGGAAGGGGAAACTTTTCGTCAAGGGCGTGCTCACCGCGGAAGATGCGGCGAAGGCCAAGGCCGCAGGCGCCGACGGGCTGGTGGTCTCAAACCACGGGGGACGCCAGCTGGACCGGGCGCCGATCGCCTTCGAAGCGTTGAGCGAAGTCCGTGCCGAGGTCGGAGAGGGCATGGAGATCATCATGGACTCGGGCATCATGTCCGGTGCGGATATCGTTGTGGCCCTATGCGCCGGGGCGGACTTCGTACTGATCGGCCGCGCATATCTCTACGGGCTGATGGCCGGCGGGGAAGAAGGGGTGAGCCGCGCCATCGAATTGCTGGCCAAGGAAGCAGAAGTTGCCATGCAATTGATGGGCGCGGCAACGATTGCCGAGCTCAATGAGAGCCTGATCCGCCGTCGCGGCTAGCTCTCCGGCGCACCGGTAAATGTGACTTAGCTTTGACTCGGCTGATTCTTTGTTCTATCGCCGGTAGAATGGGGGTGTGCCAGCACCAAAAACCACCCCAGCCCAAGCCCAAGACGTCTTCCGCCCGGTATTCCTGCGCGGACTCGGCGCCCTGGTCTACTCGCTCATCTCGATATTCTGGATCAACGCGGATCAGACCGTGCTGTCCTACGCGACCGGCGCGCTGCTGGTGGTGACCGGTGTTTTCATGTGGCAGTACGTCACCGTGCCGACCGCTCCGGAGAAGTCCCGAGGGGCCTACGCGCTAGGTGCCGGGCTCATGCTGCTGGCAGGAATTGCCTGCCTGTTCGCCACCACCCCCATGTGGGTGGCGTATCTCGCGGCCTTCGCATTCTTCGTCACCGGTGCGGTTGAGCTTTACGTCTTTGTCAAAATGCGCGCGCAGTTCCCGCCGTTCCGCAACCAGCTGGTCACCGCCGCGGTTTCGATGATCCTGGCCATTGCCCTGCTCTTCGGCACGTCGCTGGATGCTCACGGCATGTTCGGCCTGATCGGTGGCGGCACCATAATTTTCGCGGTCTTTGAACTGATCGCCGCGTTCGGCCATCGCCATGACGCCAAGGCGGCGGCGACTGAAACCGAAAACAACTAATACTTTTTAGGTCAACAGGAAAAGTAGAAACGGAGTTCCTGGTGGGAAACAACTCGCAGAAGAAGCAACCGTGGAGCCATTCAATTAAAGGCCCGCTGAGCTTCTCGCTGTTGCTGGCTGTCGTTGCCGGAGTGGTCGGCATGATCTCCTCGACCGGAGGCTCGCAAAACCCGATTCGTTTTGACATCGGGCTGGTCTGCTTCGGGGTGGCCTTTGTCGCCAGTTTGCTGATCATCTCGGTGCTCACCATGGCAGGCAAGGAAAACGATTCTGAGCTGGGTAAGGGCACCGGTGTGAACCGGTCCTCGGCCGACCCGAAGAAAAAGTTCGAAGACTAAACATCGCGTCGACAACGCGCTGGGCCCGCCGTGAAGGCGGACCCAGCGCGTTGTCGTTAGCTTGGCGGTCAGCGCACCGCACCGAAAAAGAACGCCATTTTCAAGGATTGACACGTGAACAACACGAAGCAGACGTCGAGAAGTAGCCGCACCCCACTGGGCGAGCAGCTGATTCGACGTAAATCAATCCACTCCATGACAACCGAGGCCGCAAATAACGCCGGTCTCGGGCAGCTCAAGCGCAGCTTCGGGGTGCTGCAGCTGACCATGATCTCCGTCGGCGCCACGCTGGGAACCGGCATCCTGGTGATCCTTGGCGATTCGGTACCCGTTGCCGGTCCGGCCATCTGGATCGCGTTCGTGCTCGCAGGCGTGACCGCGCTGCTTTCGGCGGTGTCCTATGCGGAAATGGCCGGCATGGTCCCGGTCTCCGGTTCCAGCTATTCCTATTCCTACGCCACCATGGGCGAAGGGGTGGCATGGATCTGCGGTTGGTGCCTGATCCTTGAGTACGCGGTATCCGCGGCCGCCGTGGCCGTGGGCGCTGGTTCCTATGTGAACCAGACGCTGGAGATCTTCGGCATGCAGCTGCCAGCTTCGCTGGCCAGCGGTCCGGTAGACGGCGGCGTCATCAACCTGCCTGCACTGATCACGGTGGTCCTGGCCACCCTGCTCTTGGCGCGGGGCGCCCGCGAATCGGCCCTGGCCAACACCGCCATGGTGATAGTCAAGATCGCGATCCTGGTGTTCTTCTCCATCGTCGCGTTCACCGCCTTCGACGCGGGGAACTTCGCTCCGCTATTGCCTATGGGCGCAGCCGGAGTGAGCGCCGCCGCCTCGATGGTGTTCTTCTCCTACATCGGCTTTGACGCCGCATCCACCGCAGGCGAAGAGGCAAAGAACCCGCAACGCGATATGCCGCGCTCAATCATCATCTCCATGGTTCTGGTGACCACCGTGTACGTATTGGTGGCGGTGGCCGCGGTAGGCGCACGCAACTGGCAGTGGTTTGAAGGTGCCCAAGCAGCACTGGTGATGATCGTTTCCGAGGTGACCGGGCAACGCTGGCTGGTGCTGCTCTTCGCCCTGGCCTCGGTGATCGCGATCATCTCGGTGGTGCTGACCACGCTGTACGGGCAGACTCGCATCCTGCTGACCATGGGGCGCGACGGACTGGTACCGAAGGCCTTCGCCAAGGTGTCCCCGAGGACCCACACCCCGGTGATCGGTACGCTCATCGTCGGCAGCGCGGTGGCAATTACCGCCTCGCTGATCCCGTTGGGCGAGCTGGCCGAAGCCACGAGCATCGGAACCCTCTTCGCGTTCGCGTTGGTAGGGGTCGCGGTCATCTTCCTGCGGCGGACCCAGCCGGACGCGCCACGTACCTTCAAGGTGCCGTTCTACCCGGTGACCCCGATCCTCGGAATCGCCGCGTGCTTGTTCCTGATGTTCAATCTCGGCACGAACACCTGGGCGGTTTTTGGCATTTGGATGATCGTCGGTTTTATCGTGTACCTCAGCTACGGCCGCAAGCATTCCCGCTTGGGGGCGCTGCACACCGATTCATATCGCGAGACACTGAAGTCGAAATAATTCTGCGGCGAGTTAGGCTGTGAGTTGTACCAGATTCTAGCCCTCATCGACCAGGAGCAACCATGCAGCAAGAAGCGATCAGCACCGCGGATCTCTACGACGAATTTGAAGAGCAGATCCAGTCGATTTCACTGCAGTTCCAGTCGTTCGGCGCCCGCGAAAGCTTTTCGGGCCCTGCAAAAACGATCAAGTGCTTTGAAGACAATGTGCTGATCAAATCCACGTTGAATACCCCCGGCGAAGGCCAGGTGCTGGTCGTAGACGGCGGCGGGTCGCTGCGCTTCGCACTTATGGGAGACATGATCGCCCAGGCGGCGGTGGATAACGGCTGGGCCGGAGTCATCATCAACGGCGCGGTGCGCGACCGCGTTGAGCTGGCAAAGATGGACCTTGGCATCAAGGCGTTGGGGAGCAACCCACGCAAAACCGTGAAACGCGGCGGCGGATTCAGCGATCTGAACCTCGAAATTGACGCGGTCACCATCCGCCCCGGCGCCATGGTGTACGCCGACGCGGACGGTGTGCTGGTCGAGCGCTAGGCGCCGGCCCTATTCCGAGAGGTGCTTTCCGCCTCCCGTATTTCCTTGGCCCCACTCTTCAACGAACTCAGCGGTGCTCAACTCCTCCAGATCCTTGCGAATCTGAACGATCAAGCGTTCGGCTTCTTCAAGGTTGGAGGTTTGCATGCGCAGCAGAATTGCATCATTTTTCAAGGAATGAACGACTACCTCGGCTCCGCGCGCTTCAAATTCCGCATCGCCGAGCGTTGCGGAGGCGATAGCTGCGGCCCACCGGCCGGCTGCCTTCAGCGGGGAATCCGCGCTGGCTTCAAGGCGTGCCTCATATTCTTCGGATGCGTGTGCTTCACCGGTCATGATCTGGCCTTTCGACTGCAACGACAGGATGCTCCTGTTATCCAATCATCTTAGGGTCGAAGCGATGGATAACGCGACTTATTTAGGCGTCAGTCTTTCGCTTTTCGTGCCCGGTATGCGCGAACATGCTCACGGTTGGCGCAGTTGCCGGTGTCGCAATACAATTTCGAGCGGTTGCGAGACAGGTCAAGCAGGGCGGCGCCGCAGTCGGTGGAGGCGCAGATGCGCAAGCGCTTGCGCCCGCCGGAGCGGATCACCTCGGCCAAGGCCATGGCTGCGTCCACCGCCATGCGGTCGTAGAGCGGGGCCCTGGTGGTGGTCGCGTGCAGGTGGTAACCCCATTTTTCGCTTTTGATGAGTTGCGGCTGGGCGTTGACGTTGCGCAGTATCTGATTGACTTTGAACACCGCGTCATCCTCATCGGTGGTCCAGATGCCTTTGAGCTGGGCACGCAGCTGGCGGATGGAACGCAGCTCGGACTGGTCCTGGGCATGGGGACCGCTGAAGTTCTCGGTGCGCAGGAACTGATCCAAATCCGGCACCGTGGAAAGCAAATCGACGAACGAGACCTCGGTGTTCAGCAGGTTCACGATGGTGTGCAGCGACGCTTCAATATCTGGCGCAAAGGTCATAAATCATTCCCGGGATGTTCGTGGATTGACGCGAGTTCAAGCGGATCCGTATTGTCATGATCATATAATCTTTTGCTCCTGAATCAGCTGCGTGTTCCTGTACCGCATGTCGTTCAGGAGCATTCGCAGCAAAGGCCTACCCGCTCATGTCACAGCCCCAAAAGCCACCAGTTTCCACGGCGTCGACGCTGAGCTCGCCGCGCGCTCACGGACAGCTGGCAGGAATCTGGATCGCGTTGGCTTCCTCGGCCGCATTCGGCCTGTCCGGCTCATTCGCCAAAGGGCTGTTCGAGGCCGGCTGGACCCCGGCGGCCGCGGTGGCGGTGCGCATGGCCGGCGCCGCCTTGGTGCTCGCGGTCCCTGCGCTTCTGGCGATGCGCGGACGCTGGACCTTGCTGCGCACCAACTGGGTTTCGATCCTGCTGTTCGGGTTCTTCGGGGTCGGCGCCTGCCAGCTGTGCTATTTTCTGGCGGTGGAACGACTCGATGTGGGTGTGGCACTGCTCCTTGAATACTTGGCGCCGGTGTTGATTGTGCTGGTGCTCTGGATGCGCCATAAGAAGCGCCCCTCGGCCGCGACCATTGGCGGCACCATGCTCGCTCTCGCCGGTTTGGTTGCGGTGCTGGACCTGAACGGAGCCTCTTCGCTGGATCCGATTGGAATTTTGTGGGGGCTTGGGGCTGCGGTCGGCTTGACCGTGTATTTCTTTGTCAGCGCCCGCGTTGACGGTGCATTGCCGCCGATTATCCTGTCGGCCGGGGGCATGCTCGTCGGTGCGCTTTCGCTGGCACTGGTGGGCTTATTCGGCATTCTGCCAATGCGTGCCGAATTCGGCAGTGGTTCCTTCGCCGGGATGCAGGTTCCGTGGTGGGTTGCCCTGCTGGGATTGATCTTGATAGCCACGGTGCTCTCCTACACCACCGGAGTGATGGCCGCCCGTGCGCTGGGCTCCAAGGTAGCTTCCTTCATTTCCTTGACCGAAGTGCTCTTCGCGGTGCTCTGGGCGTGGCTCTTGCTCTCCGAGCTGCCCGGAACGATCCAGCTTTTCGGCGGACTGCTGATCGTGCTGGGCGTGGTGCTGGTGCGCATCGACGAGTTGCGCTCCGCACGAATCCGCCGCTGAGGCTGACCGTCCGCTTCTTGGACTCGGATTTACACCATGGAAGATCCTCGGGGAATCGCACGCCAAGGAAAAGTGTGCGTGCGCTGCTGCCTCGCGGATTCACCCGTCCGGTGCCATAACTGGACCTCACCGAATGACTCTACGGCTCACGCTTCGCACGCAAAGACAAGGTCAGTGCACGCGATGACAAGAACCTGGCAGGCCCGCGACGCAGACTGGAAGAAAGTAGCGCGTATGCGTGATCGCGGTCACCGAGGATCGGTCCTGCGCATTGATATAGGAGAGCTCATGGACAATAAATCCGTCGTCGTGGTTGGAGCAGGTTCTGCAGGATCCGTGGTCGCTCGTCGGTTAGTGGACGCCGGCGCCAAGGTGACCTTGTTCGAAGCCGGGGGAGAAGACACCAACCCTGCGATTCATGACCTGTCCCGCATGGGTGAACTGTGGCATAGCCCAGATGACTGGGATTACCACACGGCTCCTATGCAAGGCGCCGCAAATAAGCCAATGCACCTGCCGCGCGGCAAGGTGCTGGGCGGATCCCACGCGCTCAACGCGACCATCTGGGTGCGCTGCGCGCCGCAGGACTTCGACGGCTGGGCCGAAGACTGCGGGGAACACTGGTCTTGGCGCAATGTTCTGCCCATCTACAAGTCCATTGAAAGCTTCTCCGGCGGCGCTGGCGAATTCCATGGCTCCGAGGGATTGGTTCCGGTGGACAACGACTATGAACTGGATCCGATCCAGCTCTCGATTATCGACGCTGCCGTGCAGACCGGGGTCGAATTCAATCCTGACTACAACGGCGAAAGTCTCGAAGGTGTCTCCAAAGAGCAGGTCAATATCGTTGACGGGGAACGCATCAATACCTGGAAGGCTTACCTGTTGCCGGTGCGCGAGCAGCTGGAAATCATCACCAACGCCGAGGTGCACTCGGTAATAGTCCAGGACGGTGCTGCCGTTGGCATTCGATACCAGCAAGATGGCCAGTTCAAAGAGCTTCTGGCAGATGAGGTGGTGCTGAGCGCCGGGGCGCTCGGCTCTCCGCAGATCCTGCTGCGTTCGGGCATCGGCCCAGGCGAAGAACTTGAACAGGTAGGCGTGAAACCGGTGCTGGAATCTCCGCAGGTGGGAAAGAACCTCCACGACCACCTGCTCGCACCGGTCATCGCCCAAACCACTACCCGGGATATTGACCCGCCACGAACCGGGGTCTCGGTGTCGCAGAGCCATCTGTTCGCCAGATCGCGGGCGGAACTGGAAATGCCGGACACCCAGCCGATTTTCTTCTCGGTTCCCATGTACTCGCCGGGGATGGACGCGATCGACGGAACCGCGCTGACCCTGCATTCCGGGATTGTCACGCCGGCCAGCCGAGGCGCGGTAACGCTGAGCGGACCGAATCTCGAAGACCCGGTAGTCATCGATTTGAATGCCCTGGACGATCCGCAGGATATGGAGTCCTTCTTGTTCTCCATCAAGCAGTGCCGGGAAATTGTGAAGCAGCCGGCGCTCGCGGAGGACTGGGGTGCCGTCGAGGTCTATCCGGGTCCCAAGGTGCAAAGCGATGCGGAGCTGGAAGCGTATATTCGCGAAAACGTGGTCACCTACCATCATCAGGTGGGTACCTGCCGGATGGGCAGCGACGACCAGGCCGTGCTCGACCCGCGACTCAAGCTCAACGGGCTGAGCGGATTGCGGGTGATCGATGCGTCGATCATGCCGACAATCACCACCGGCAACACCAACGCGCCGGCGATTCTGATCGGCGAGCTCGGAGCGCAGTTCCTCCTGGAGGATCTGGGGCTTGAGCCGCGCTAAAGCGTTCTAGCGGGGCTGCTGCTGGGCGCGTAATTCGCGGGCGATTGCGGCTAATCCGATGGTCAGCGAGCGCAGCTCATCGGCCGATATGCGGTAGAGGATTTCATCGGCGAGCTCTGGGCGATTCGCCACGAGTTCGCCGATGACCTCGCGGCCAAGACTGGTTGCCTTGATCCGCCGAATGCGCTGGTCCTTGGGATCGACGGTGCGTTCGGCGACACCGTGCGTGACCAAACGGTCCAGCATGCCCGACATGGAGGCCATGCTGACGTTGAAAAGCCTTGACAGCGATTGCACCGTCCCGCCCTCAAGGGTGGTGACCAGTATCGTGAGGACCTTCACCTGCTGTGCGGTGAGGTCCAGTTCCAGCAGCGGGATCACCGAGGCGGGAAGCGACACCGTGGAGATGTCTTCGGTCAGTGAGCGCAGTTCGTGGATTAGGCGCCGGTGCTCGCTGGCGTCATTCGTTTCGCTGGGCATGCTCTTATCGTAGTGCGGTTGGAAAGAAACCTTGATCTCTGATGGTTGCTCGGCGGTGGCCATTTGCCCTCCGATCCGTTGAATATAGCGCGCAGAATAGCCGATCAACCAGCGAGAATGCTGTTTTGAATAATTACTTAGGGTCAGGCTAAGCTTTTTGGTGGAAGGATCGACAGAGAGCAACCGAGAACCATGCAGGCGCGGATGATGGGGATCCCGCACCGGCACATCTTTCCCTGATGCATTTCTGGCGCAGGTCCTTCCGCCTAGTTCCCAAATCTGTTCAGGAAGACGAGGACCGCCCCGTGGGTCAAGTTCCATCCGCTCCCCAAATCAACGAATCCGAAATCGACGTCGAAGCGCTCCGCGCCAAGTATGCGCAAGAACGCCGGCGCCGCCTCCGCGAAGACGGCGCGGCCCAGTACCGAAAAGCTGCCGGAGAATTCGGCTACTACGCCAAGGATCCTTACACGCCGTTTGCCGCACGCGCACCGTTGGCCGATCGTGTTGAAGCTCTGGTCATCGGTGGCGGATTTGGCGGCCTGCTCACCGGAGCCAACCTGCGCAAAGCCGGCGTTGAATCGATCCGCATGCTCGATGAAGCAGGAGATTTCGGCGGAACCTGGTACTGGAACCGCTATCCAGGAATCCACTGCGATATCGAGTCCTATGTCTACATGCCTCTGCTCGAAGAGGTCGGCTACATGCCCACCCGGCGCTACGCACCAGGCGAAGAGATCCGCCAGCATGCGGTAGCCATCGCCAAGAAGTTTGACCTCTATGCCGATACCGCCTTCCATACCCGAGTCACCTCGCTGACTTGGGATGAGGAGTGCTCGGAATGGATCATCGAAACCGACCGCAATGACAAGATGCGCGCAAAATTCGTGATCACCTCCTCCGGTACGTTGACTCAGCCGAAACTTCCGGGCATTGAAGGTATTGAAAACTTCAAGGGCCACACCTTCCACACCAGCCGCTGGGATTACGACTACACCGCAGGGGATGCCAACGGCGGGTTGACCGGACTCGGCGACAAGCGCGTTGCGGTGATCGGTACCGGTGCCACCGGGCTGCAAGCCATCCCGCACGTGGCGGAAAACGCCAAGCACACCTTCGTCTTCCAGCGCACGCCATCAACCGTGGATATCCGCGCCAACCGCGACACAGACCCGCACTGGGCCGCGTCGCTGGAACCGGGCTGGCAGAAAAAGCGCCAAGACAACTTCCTGGATATCATCTCCGGTGAGGACTTCGACGAGGACCTGATCCAAGACGGCTGGACCACCGTTCCGCAGCTGCAACGTGCCATGATTACCGGCAAAATCGACGAGTCGCTCAGCGCCGAAGAGCGCGAGCGCGCCGAAGAATTGCTGGACTTCGCCAAGCTGAATCAAATCCGTTCCCGCGTGGATGAGATCGTGGAAGATCCGCAGGCCGCGGAGAAGCTCAAGCCCTGGTACCGCTACATGTGCAAGCGCCCGGGCTTCTCGGACACCTATTTGCAGAGCTTCAACCGGAAGAACGTCACCCTGGTGGATACCGCCGAATACGGCGGAGTGACCCGCATGACGGAAAGCGCAATCGTTGTCGGCGACACCGAGTACGAGGTCGACTGCGTCATCTTCGCCACCGGCTTCGACGTCGGAGTATCCGGTGTCCTTTCCGGAACCATGCCAGTGTACGGCCGGGGCGGATTGCCATTGCTGCATGCTTGGGCCCAGGGCCCCAAGACCCTTCATGGGTTCCAATCCCATGGATACCCGAACCTGTTCCACCTCGGCGCCTTGCAAAATGCGAATTCGGTGAACTTCGTGCATATCTTGCAGGAGCAGGCGGAGCATCTCTCGGCGATAATACAGGCCGGACGCAGCGCAGGAGTGTCCATCATTGAGCCCTCGGTCGAGGAGCAAGAGGAATGGACCCGCACCATTCATGGCTCGGCGATCGACAACAGCAAATTCCAGTTGGAATGCACCCCCGGCTACTACAACAACGAAGGCAAGGCGCGTCCGAACCTGAACTCCTTTGGCCCTGGCCCGGTAGCGTTCGCGAAGCTGCTGAAGCAATGGCGCGAGAATGAACTGGAAGCCTACATCGCCCGTCACATAGAGGTGAACGCATGAGCGCCCGCGGCCGTTTGCTCCAAACCGGCGGACTCTTAACCGCATCCCTGTTGCTGCTCAGCGGCTGTGCCGCCGGTGGCACCGCCACTTCCTCCGCAGCAACGCAGCTAGTGGCAGAGGAATTCACGCAAGTCAGCGAAGTCCACGAAGCGACGGGTATGGCATTGCTCGAAGGCCCAACCTTCGGCGCTGACGGCCACCTCTATTTGGTGGACGTCGTCTCGGGACCGGGCGAGCCGAAACTGCTGAAGGTGGATGTGACGAGCAAGGAAGTCTCCAGCCTCTATACGGATGATTCCGGAGCCTATTCGTCGGCGCAGTTTTCCCCGAAGGATGGAAAGCTGTACCTGAGCGACATCGCCGGCGGAAGAATCATCAGCATGAATGCCGATGGCTCGGAGGCCGAAACCTTCTTTGCAGGGCAAGTAGATGGCAGGCGGGTGAGCCCGGATGACATCGCGTTCAACGAGGACGGTGATCTCTTTGTCAGCGACTTCACCGCATTCCCGGGCGTTCCGCTAGAAGCGGCCCAGGCCGGTCGCATCATCCGAATCGATGCCGACAGTGCCAAGGGCTCGGTGGTGGCCGAGGATCTGCCATCCACCAACGGGATTTCCTTCAACGAGGATTTCACCGCGCTGTGGCTCAGCCAGTATGCCGCGAACCGAATCGACCTGCTAAAGCTCAACGCGCAGGGCACGCAAGCGGCCGCCATCCACCCGGCGGTCTACGTCGATGGGGGAGAAGCGCAAGTGGATTCCAATGCGGTGGACGCGGCGGGCAACGTCTATCAGATGTTCGAGCATGACACGCGAGTTGATGTGTACAGTCCCAAGGGGCAACTGCTCGCGCAGGTGAAAATGCCAGAAGCTGCGCAGGGACTGGACTCGGCGACGAATATTGCCATCAAGCCCGGAACTACCGAAGGGTTCATCACCGTCAGCGGCGCAGCGGGCGGATTCATTTACACCTTTGAATCCTTGGCTGAGGGCATCCGACAAACCAACGGCGGCTAGCGACGCGGTCTCGGAGTAAAAAATAGATCGGCACCGCACCCCAAGCGGGGTGCGGTGCCTATTTCAGTTAATCTATGGACACGGTTTGCTTTTCGGATTCACCGGCTGCCTCGGTGGCTGCCGGGCCGTGGATGCGGAAGGCCCCGGCGTCTTCCTTCTCTACCGCGACCTTTGCCACGTGCGCGGCACGAAGCGCCACGTGCCCCGGTTTGCGCCGCACCACGCGGTATCCGATGGCCAGGCCGATGAACCACAGCGGGGTGACCAGCAGGGCTGACAACGTATCGCTCTGCGTGGTCAAGGCCCAGAGGATGAATCCGAAGAAGGCCAACACCACATAGGGCATGAAGGTGCCACCGGGCATCTTGAACTTGCTCTGCGCATGCAGGTGCGGACGGCGCTTGCGGTACACGAGGTAGCTGACCAGGATGATCGACCAGACGAACATGAAGCACAGGGCCGCTACGGTGGTGACCAGGGTGAAAGCAACCATCACCGAATCGCCGCTGTAGAGCAGCACCACTCCGGCCAGCAGGAACATGCAGGAGAACATCAGTGCGTTGCGCGGCACCTTGTTTTCGGACAACTGAGCGAAGGCCTTCGGTGCGTCGCCCTCAAGAGCCAAGCCGCGGATCATGCGGGAGGTCGAGTAGATGCCCGAGTTCGCGCTGGACGTCGCGCTGGTGAGCACCACGAAGTTGATGATGCCCGCCGCGCCGGCCAGCCCGGCCAAGGCGAACATGCCCACGAACGGGGATTCTCCGGCGGAGAACAGGCGCCATGGCTGAACGGCCATGAGGATGATGAGCGCACCCACGTAGAAGATCAGGATGCGGATGGGAATGGAATTGATGGCCTTGGGGAGGGTCTTCTCGGGGTCCTTGGTTTCGGCCGCGGTGGTGCCGACCAGCTCTATTCCCACGAATGCGAATACTGCAATCTGGAAACCTGCAACGAAGCCCATGAAGCCGGTCGGGAACATTCCGCCGTCGGCCCAGAGGTTGTTGAAGGAAGCGGTAGCATCATTGTGCCCGAAGCTGGTGATGACCATGACCAGGCCGACGACAATCAGCGCGCAGATGGCCACGATCTTGATCATGGAGAACCAGAACTCGGTTTCGCCGAAGGCCTTCACCGTGGCCAGATTCAGCACCAGCAACAACGCGATGCATGCGAGTGCCGGGATCCAAAGCGGAAGGTTCCCCCACCAGAAAGCGACGTAGTGTGCAATGGCCACCACGTCCGCGATACCCGTGACTACCCAGCAGAACCAGTAGGTCCAGCCGGTGAAAAACGCGGCCCACGGGCCGAGCAGGTCGCCTGCGAAGTCCGCGAAAGTCTTGTAATTCAGGTTCGAAAGCAGCAGTTCACCCATGGCACGCATGACGAAGAACAGCATGAAGCCGATAACCATGTATACGAAGATGACAGATGGTCCGGCGACCGAAATAGTTTTACCCGAGCCCATGAACAAGCCGGTGCCGATGGCACCGCCAATGGCGATGAGCTGGATATGACGGTTAGAGAGCCCGCGTTCGAGTTTGGGTGAAGAGCTGGTATCGCTCATGCTGCTGCCTTCCAGGAGTGGTGAGGTGCTTCGATGAGGTGCCATGGCGAACCACTAGGGGTTTCGCCACGTTGCGGCAGATCTACGTTCGCACTCGAACCGTCGGACTCCGCGGCAAGATTCTCCGCACCGAAACGTAGCGGACGAGGCCCATCTAGGGATCGCCCTGCACGAAGGTGGAGATAGTTTGCCAAGGGGAGAACTTTCGAATCGGGTGCGTACGGTGCGGCACTGTTCTTAGTTCCTCCCCAATCTGTTTGAAGACCTGAGAGTTTTCACCTCGATCCGGTGGGGATCGGAGGTTTGCTCCGTCGGTGAGCAAGGACTAGTCCTTGCTGCTTTCCAGATTCGCCTCGTCGTGGCGGTACGGGTGCCTGAGAGTTTCCCGGGGAGGAATTGCTCCTACGGCGCCCGCCCTTGGCTTGGGCGGGACTCTCCCGCCACGCGTCAACGGCGTACTGCTTGTGATTGCAGTCACAGTATGCCCAGCTCTTTTCTGCTTGCGCAAACCGGCATGGAGTTTATTGCATGAGCAATCCATGGCTTGCTCATGCCTGAGCCCGGTATTGGGCGGTTTTGGGGGAGATGCCCGTTTTAAATATGAAGCGTTTTGTTGTCGAGTACGAGCGGCGCCACCGGATGATGACTTGCAGATACTTAGACGAGAGAGAAATTTACTGGTCAGAAAGCGGGGAGCATATTCGTGGATCAGCTTTAGGACGAAATAAGTATGAAAACTTTTGCGGCGGCTTCCTGAAAAATTGTTCTGGATGTTGGCTGCGCAAGCCGACGTTGTTTCGTTTTCATCCGATGCTGCGCGCGAAGCGGCGGCCTCGGTGCAGCCCTTGCCACCGTATTCTCCGGGCTTCGTACCTGGAGTCGAGGCGCCGGCCCGAGCAATCTGCAGGCAATTAAAAACCGGAGCCCAGCCAATGGCTGGGCTCCGGTTCATCACTCGCACCTTTGAGGAAGGTAGTTACCACTCTAGGGGCGGCAACTGTTTGGCTACTGTGTGCGCGGTGCCTATTCGCTTTGCATGCCGAGCGGTTATGCCACGGGCGCCGCTTCGTCGACGAAATCAGCCGGTGAAGGGAACGCGCTCCCAGCTGAGAATTTCTGCACCCTGTGCCGAGTTCGGCGCAACGCTCACGCGCAGCCACTCGCTTGAGGTTGCGGCACCCTCGACGGTGACCCGCTGCAAATTCGGAACCGGGTCGACACCGTAGACCTCTAGCCACGGTGAACCGGCGGCCAGCGGCGCATCTTCGTTGAACACGTGGCTGTCGCCATTGACCAGATACACCGGTCCGCCGAAGGCCGCTGATTCGTTGGCTAGGGCTTCGACAAACGACTTGAAGCCTGAAACGGATTCGGGGTTTGCCAGGGAATCATCCTCGAACCCCGGGGTGAACATATCTGCCTGGGTCATCACCACTACGGCGCGCGCCTGGGATCGTTTCGCATTGGCGAAGGTTTCGGCCAGTTGGTCGAGGTTTGCTTCGGTGCGCAGCGCGACTTCTTCCAGCTGTTCGGAAGTTGGTGCGGTCAGTCCGAGTCCAGCCCACGGGGCCAGGGAGTTATTGGATCCCTGGACGTTCACCACGGAGAAGGCGACACGGTTCTTCGTGAATTGGACGTTTTCCGGTAAACCGATGTCCGCCTGGGAATCTACCTGCATGGTGCCGCCCAGGGTCTTGTTTTCGACCGGGAAGAACATTTCACGCAGGGTATCCAATCGCTCCAGCGGGTTGTAGCCGCCGTTGTTGGCCCGGTGGCAGTCGACCCATTCGTTGTCGCCCGGGGTGAATACCAGCGGAGTTTGAAGCCGATCCAGTTCCTCCTTGACCAGGCTCAGGCGTTCGTCGGTGCATTTTTCGGAACCTGCCTTGATATCCCCGACATGGGCGATGAAACGAAGCTCGTCTTGCTCGTTAAGTTCGCTAACCATGTTGGGGAATTCGGCCAGTTGGGCTGCGCCGTAGGGGATGTCTCCAATGACGCCGAAGGTGTAAGCGGGGTCCGCGGACCCCGCGGAATTCGCAACTGCTGGGGCCGCTGGGGCGAGGAGAACTGCACAGGCCAAGGCGGCGAAGCCCTGAAGGAAACGAAAACGCATGAGGCACTCCTGTATTTCGGTGCGAGATGAGGCTGAAAGACCTCTGCCACACTATGAGGCAAGGGTTAATAGCCGGCAACGGAATCGTTGCAGGAGCGTGAAAACGAGCGCTCCTGGGCATGCGCTAGGCAGTCTTAACCAGCAGCGGCTACCGGACCCTACGGGGAATGTAGGAGCGGTAGCCGTTTGGCGCTTAGAGCAGCTGTTACCCGGGACTACTTCTTTTCCTGCGGGTCGGTCGCCAAGACTGCCTCGGTGTAGCGGCGCTCGAATTCCTCGGCGGAAACTGACTCGCGTTCCACTCGGAAAGAGGACTCAGGGATGCCAAGAACCGCCGCGATGAGGGTGCGGGTGTATCCGGCAATCTTGCGGGACTTCCGGGTGGAGGTGACGTGGTCCAGCTCCGGGACCCAGATGTTCCACCAGCCGGCTTGCTTGCCCACCACCGCGTGGAATACTCGTTGCTCGTTCATCTGTTGTCCTACTTTCATGGATGCACCAACCGTGAGTCCAGCTAGAGGTAATTGCTTAGAGCAGGCAGCCACCTGCACGCCGCCTGCTCTAATGTTCTATCATCGGTGGCCTCTGCGCCAAGACAACTTGCGCCACCTGGCAGCAATTGGCCTGTGGCTACTTCGCCAACGGCGCGCCGTCCTGGCTGACCGGGAAGGTCACCACATCGTCGTATACGCGTCGTTCGGTGCGTTCAAGCTGGTATTCCGAATCCAACTTCGGGAAGACGTATACCGGGGTCAATGTGAGCTCTGCTCCCTTGGCCTTCTTCGCGATGTCGATTTGCAGGTGTCCGTAGTGCAGACCGCCGGATACGAGCTGCGCTACGCCATTTTCGTCCTCTTCCCAGATCTCTGACTGGTCTGCCGGCGCTGACCACTGCGAGTGCGAGTTGAAGCGCAATGGTTCGTACTCGCCCTGGGCATTCTGCACCAGCTTTTCACCGCGCAGGCCGTCGGCGGCCACGCCCACATCATAGGAGTGGAAGCCTCGGCCGTCGCCGTCCGCGTCAACCCAAGAACGCTCGAACATCTCGTCATGGCCGGAGATGACCGCGGCGACCCCGTGTTCCTCGAACATTGGCGAGTACGCGCGCATTGTGGTGCCGGACTGGTTGTCGGGGTGCTCATGGTTCGGCGGGGTGCCGTGCACGCCGTTGGAATAGGCGGCATGGTGGAACTGGACGAGCACAATCTGGCCGTCGGCGCGGGCTTCGGCCAATTGCTTCTCGGCCCAGTCCCATTGGGCCGACCCGGCATCCATATTTGGCAGGTCAACATCTTGCTCGGTTGAGCCGGGGAATAGATCCTTGAAGCCCTGAACATAGGATTCAAAGGTGAACTGGCCTTGGGTGTCGGTGGACTGGTTCTCAGCGGTCAGATTGGTGTCGTCCCCAGAGAATTTTTCGCCGGACAAGGTGCCGGTGCTGGTGTTCTCATCGGGTCGGCCATTGGTGGAGTCCAAGGTCAGGACCGTGACCGGCCCATGATCCACCCGGTAGTAGGAACCCTTGTATTCGGGGTGCTCCGGGTCCTGCGGCAAGGAGAAATAATCCAGGAAGCGGTTGCGTGAAATTACCGCGGGGGTGCGGTCTGCGTCCGAACCGTAGCCACCGTTCAGGGCCGCATAGGTTTCCCAATTGCCCAATGCCGGAAGCAACGGAACGTTGGAGGCCAGATCCGAGTGTTCACCGGCAACATGTCCGAAGAACTCATCCCATGCCGGCTGGTATCCCGAGCCCTGCGTCAGGTCCCCGGCCATCATGACCAGATCCGGGTTGGCGGCCTGAACATGCCTGAGATTTTCGTTGAAGGCGGTGGACTGGTCCAGCGGATAGCGCAAGGTCGGCTGGCCATAGCGGGTGGTCATTCCAAAAGTCTCGGCCCACTTTGAATCGGTGCTCGGGCGCTGCAAGGACTCGGAGGTATATCCGTTGACCGGGGAAAGCTCCCATTCACGGTGCTCGGTGCGTCCGCGAGGTTCGGTCTCCGAGTCGGAGAAGGCAACAATGCGGATGTTCTTCCAGGATTTTCCATCTGGCGCTGTTTCGAAAGCGGCAGTATGCCTCTGACCCGATTGGGTGACCGTGTAGTCGTATTTCTTGCCTGGTTTGAGATCTTCGATGGTCACCGAGTGCTTGTAATTGGAATTCGACTTCAGCCAGGTGCCCTGTTCAAGTCCGGGGATCTGCTGCTCGAGTTCGGCCTGGGTGTACTCCATCAAGTCCAGGTATTCAGGCTCGCTGCTTTGGGCGCTGCTATTTCCTTTGCCCGGCTGGTTGCCGAGACCCGGCCCCTGGACTGAGAGGGTTCCTGGTTGGTCGGTTTCGCTGATCCAGTTGATGGTCATCGAGGTCGCGCCTGGAGCCTGCAGGTAGGGCAGAACACGAAATCCGGGTTCTGGAGATTTGGCGGTGGACGCCGGGAAGGACATGGGGGCGCTGGCTGGCAGGGCTGCCGCCGGTGTAGCAGGCGCGATGGCCAGCGGGAGCAGAACGGCGGCCGCGAGCGCGACGGCGGTGGGCTTGTGCATGAGCAATTCTCCTGTGCGAGTGTGATCGCCCGAGTTGGCGGGCAATACCTCGAGGATGCACAGCGCGAATGGACAAAACGTGCACGGAAGGAGTCGAAGAGGTGAACCTGCTCGGTGATCCTAGTCTCCGGACATTGAGTTGCTTTCCTGTCGCAGGGATTGGGGCAGCGCGCTGCCCCAATGAGACCGGCCGAGATCGGTTGCACGCCTTGCCGCGTAGGCCTCAAGCGTTGCCTCCACGAAATCGGCTCAGAGCAGATGCAGGGACTCTGCAAAGCAGCAGGTTCGAGTCGGCTTTTTACGTGGCGGGCTCCTCAGAGCTTGGATCGAGGCGCCCGGTCAGGCACCACGAGTCGCTAGCTGCCGACGGATTCGAGGGTGTACCCAGCTTCTTCGACGGCCTGGCGAATCGTCTCTTGCCCCACGGCGCCGCTGGTGCTGATGATTGCAGTTGAGACCCCCTTGGCGTCCAAGATGATCTCGACGCTCTGGACCTCGGGGATTTCTTTGAGTTCTTCGGTCACCGAAGAGACGCAATGACCGCAAGTCATTCCCGAGATCTTCAGTTCGGTCTGGCTGATGATGGGCGTAGCCTCCGGACGCGGAATGATCTGCAGTCCTTGGCTGGTGGGCTTTGAATTATCGGAACATCCGCAGTTGCAGGCATGGCTCATGTTTGGATCTCTTTCGTTGAAAAGGGTGGAAAGTCTTCGAGGATTAGCGCAGCAACCGGGAGATGGCTGCGGTGGCTTCGGAGATCTTGTCCTGAACGATGCTCGCATCCCCGGATTGGATTGACTCTTCGGCGGCACCCACCACGCAGTGGCCGATATGGTCTTCGACTAGTTGAAGGCTGACCTTGTGCAAGGCCGCGTTGATGGCTGAAATCTGGGTGAGAATATCAATGCAATATTTGTCCTCATCCACCATGCGGGCAACACCGCGCACCTGTCCTTCGATACGGTTCAGGCGCTTTCGCAACGCCTCCTTTTCGGGAGTGTACCCGTGGGGTGCCGTGGGTTGCGCCTGCTTAGTTTGAGAGTCCATACATCAATAATACCCCCGAGGGGTATTATTTGCACGTGACCTCGATGGTGACTTTCGGCAAGAAACTTACTTGCCGGACTGAGTCTCCGCATGAGTTCCTCTGGCTCGTTGCCTGCCCCTGGAAATCATGTGCCAAGGCTTGCCCTGTAAGTTCTGTCCGCTAGGGCTCACGTCTGCAACTGGTTTCCGGCAAGAACAGGTGTCCAATTGCTCACAGCCTGGCACCGCGCATCAGCTGGTCTGTGCCAATGATCCTGCGCGTGATCTTCGGCGCGATGGCCGCTGGCGGTATGTCTCATCCCGAGGGTGGTGCGTAAACCACGATAGGCTTCTACGTGTGAGCCACAATGAACTTCGCGTGCGTCCGATATCCAGCACCGAGCACTCCGCGTTCCTTGCTACCGCGCAAGATGTCAGCTTCCTTCAGCGTCCCGAATGGGCACAGGTCAAGGGAGGCTGGCGGGGGGAATCGCTCGGCTGGTTCGATAGCGACACCCTGGTTGGAGTCGCGTTGGTCCTGCACCGCCACGCGCCGGTGATCAAAAAGACCCTCGCCTACGTTCCCGATGGCCCGGTCATTGATTTCGCAACCTATGACCCGCAGGCTGTGCTTTCCATACTCGCTAGCTATCTGAAAGACCGCGGTGCCTTTCAGCTGCGCCTCGGCCCGGGGCTGACGGTGCGCACCTGGGGTGCGGCGGCTGTGCGAAAAGCATTTGGCAAGGAAGAGCTCGCTTCACTAGCGGACCTGGAAACCGTGTCGGTCAATGAAGAAGCCCATAAGCTCAACGAGGCACTCGGCGACTTGGGGTTCACCAAGCAGGACGTCGGAATGGACTTCGCCGCCGGGCAGCCGGAGTACGTGGCACGGGTTGCGTTGCAGGATCACGCGGGGAACCAGCTGGATACCGACCAGGTAATGGCTTCCTACTCCTCATCCACCCGCAACGAAACGCGCAAGTCGCTCAAGAGCGAGCTGAAGGTTGAAATCGGGGAAACCCAGGACATGGCACGCTTCCATGCCCTGTATAACCACACGGCCGAACGCCAAGAGTTCACCGGTCGCCCGCTGAGCTATTTCGAAAAGATGCACACGGTGCTTAATGCCGCGGTACCCGGCTCCTGCACCCTGTACATCGCCAGCCACGAAGGCGTAGACCTGGCCTCGGCTATCGTGCTGCGCTCAAGCAACCTCGCTTGGTACCTCTATGGAGCCTCGTCTTCGGAACAGCGCAAGCTCTTCGCCCCCAAGGCATTGATGCATCACATGATTTCGGATTCCACCGACGCCGGATGCCGGTACTTGGACCAAGGTGGCGTCAGTGCCACCTTGGATGGAGCGCACCATCTGGCAGGTCTGACCAAATTCAAGACCAACACCGGCTGCGACATTGTGCAAACCAATGGCGAATGGGATCTTGCGCTGAATAAGCCGCTTGCCTGGGCATTTGAGAAGTATATGAACTGGCGAAAGAAGTAGGAACCAAAAACCTTATGGCAATCGATAATTCTCAGCCTTTCGTTCCCGTTATCCTCGGCGGAGATATCGGCACCTATACCCTCGCCCGCGAATTCTATGAGGCGTACCAGGTGCGCTCGGTCGTGGTGCCTGCCTCAGGCAATGGCGTCATTGAGCACTCGGTGGCCATCGAACTGCATCCCATTGGGTCCATGGTTGATCAGGGGTGGGTAGTAGAAGAACTCATCGCCCTGGCCAAAGAGCTTAACGCCGAAACGGCTCGACCGCTGATGCTCTTTGGTTCCCTCGATTTCCATATCATGCTGATCGCCGAGCACCGTGCGGTGTTGAGCGAGTATTTTGTCATCCCTTACCCGGAATTGGGAACTATCGAAGGCGCCGCGCTGAAGGAAAACTTCTACGCGCTCGCCGACCGGCTGGGAATTGCCCACCCGCGGACCGCCGTCTACCGTGCCGGAGATGACCTGCAGGAGTTGGCGCAGTCGCTGACCTTCCCGCTGATCGGCAAGCCCTCGAGCTCGGGGGACTGGATTGCCGCCAAGTTCGAAGGCAAGCAGAAAATCCACACCCTGCAGAGCATCGACGAACTTGAGGACCTGCTGACTCGTATCGACGCGAGCGGCTACACCTCGGGATACATTCTGCAGGAATATATCCCCGGTTCGGATGATGCGATGCGTCTGTGCACTTATTTCGCTACTCAGGACAAGAAGGTCATCTTCGCCGGATACGGCGAGGTGGTGGTCGAAGAGCACGCGCCGCTGGTGCTGGGCAATTCCGCAGCCATCGTCACCGGGCAGCATGACCAGATGTCCCAAGATGGCGCCCGCCTGCTCGAAGAGCTCGGCTGGCAGGGGATCGCGATGATCGATGCCAAATACGACCACCGCGATGGATCCATCAAATTCTTTGAAATTAATCCTCGTCTGGGACGCAATCATTATTATCTGACGGCGGCCGGAGTCAATCCTGCGCGTTTTTACGTCACCGAATTCTTGGGCGCCGAGTTTGACCGCTCTGACCCGCATACCAATGCGGTCATTGATACGGGAATCGGAATCCTGCAGCTAAGCCGCCAGCAACTTTTTACCGTGCTCCCGCACCATTTGCTGCGGCGCTTCTTGGATAGCGAAACCGGGCAGAAGGCCGCCGCATTGCTGAAGGCGGGGAAGGTTTCCAACCCGCTGAAATTCAAAGCAGAGAAGCATCCTCGCCGGAAGTTCTATCTGCTGCTCAATGCGGTCAACCACTACCGCAAGTACAAGAAATTCCCGCCGCGTAGCTTGTAAGTATCTACGTTCGGCAGTTGTCAGCCTAGGCCTTGAGCCTAGGCTGAGCTCTTTAACGCCTTCTCGCGCTTGCGCGCGTACGCACGAGCAGCGCGGACTCGGTCCCCGCAGCGGGTCGAGCACCACTGCCGGCGTCCATGGGTCCTCAGCAAGAACCGCTGGCAGGGCTCGGCTTCGCATTGCGCCAGCAACGCTGACTCTTCCGAAGCTAAAAGCGCCGCGGCATCTTCGGCGATCACCGACATCGCATATTCCACCAGACGGGTCACCGGGTGCTCGGTCGATCGGTGGAACCCGGTGTCGGGGGAGTAGCGCAGCAGTGGAATATGCGGGGCCGCGGTGAGTGCCTTGTTCAGCCGATCCAGGATCTGCGGGTCGAATGACTGCCCCGCCGCGCAACTGGAGAAGGCTTCGCGCAAGTCTGCGCGCAATCCGCTGAGCCTGTTCTGGCAATAGGACTGCAAAGTGGCATCTTCGTCGACCAGCTCGCGTTCCTTGAGCCATGAGGTGGTTTCCTCTGGGGAGTCCAGCTCGTCGACAATCCTCCCGCCGGGTAGGTGGATCACGCTGTTGACCAGATCGATGCTCAGGTGCTTTTGTGTGCCGGGGGCTGGGGGTAGCAATGCTTCGGACATACTTCTCATGGTATCAGTAGATATTTATCGTGAGGGCGTGTTACCTTAGTATCACGCTATAAGTCGATTTTATCCGTGATAAAGAGGTTGTATTTTGTACCCCGCACCAAAGTTTGGATCCGCACCCTTTGCGCTCAATGCCCATACCGGTGGCAGCGTTGGAGTGGGACGCACCGCCCAAGAAGGCTTTAGCTCGCTGATCAAGCTCGCACGAAGAGCCGACGAACTGGGATACCACCGCTTCTGGATGTCCGAGCACCACGCGATGCCAGGTCTGGCGGTGTCCTCACCGCCGCTGGTGCTCTCGCGCCTGACCGCAGAAACCGAGCGAATCCGGCTGGGCGCCGGCGGCGTGATGCTCCCGAACCACGCACCGCTAGTCATCGCTGAGCAATTCGGAACGCTGGACGCGCTGGCCCCGGGCCGCATCGATCTCGGGCTCGGCAGGGCACCGGGCACCGATCATGCAACGGCCGCCGCGCTGCGCCGGGGCGAAGGAGCGAATGACAACTTCGCCCAGCAGGTTGCCGAGCTGATGGGATTCATGAATGACGACTTCCCCGAGGGGCATCACTACAGCACCGTCCATGCGGTCCCGGGTCCGTGGCAGGCCAAGGAAAACCGGGTTCAGCACCCGCAGCTCACTCCCGAGCTTTGGATGCTCGGCTCCTCGCCGTACTCCGCTCAACTGGCTGCAAGGCTTGGCCGCCCCTACGCCTTCGCCCTGCAATTCGGGGATGCCGACATCGATACCGCCATGCGCATCTACCGGGACAATTTCGAACCCTCCGAAGTGCTCGATGCGCCCTACTCCATGGTCAGCGTCACCGCGGTGGTCGACGAAGACCCGAACGAGGCCAAGCGCCAAGCTTCCAGCATGGCCATGGCAATGCTGCGCATGTTCAAGCGCGAATCCTTCACGCTGCTTTCCCCCGAAGAGGTCGCGGCCTTCGACGGAACACTCAACGAACGGTCCATCATCGAGATGTACACCGAACGCGCATTCACCGGCACCGCGGCCACCGTAGCAGGTCGCCTCGAAAGGCTCCAGGAGCAAACCGGAGTTGACGAGATCATGCTGGTCATTGGGACCTACTCGGCAGAGGCGGAGATCAACACCCTGGAACTGCTGGCCAAGCACTACGGCGCATAGGCCGCCTGCATCCGACTCAATCGCTTTACCCGACAGAATAACCAGGAGAAAATATGAACACCCCACGCCGTGCCCTGATTGTCATCGACGTCCAGCAGGAATACTTCGAAGGCCTGCTGCAGATCCAGTACCCGCCACGCGAACAGTCCCTGGCCCGCACCGCCCAGGCGATCGACGCCGCGCAGAGCGCCGGAATTCCGGTATATATCGTGCAGCACCAGCTCCCGGCCGAAGCACCCGTATTCGCAGATGGTTCGGCAACCTTCGAATTGAACCCGGAAATCGCACGGCGTGCAGACAAGGCCGCGAAGGTCTTCACCAAGGCCTACGCCAGCGTTTTTGCGGGCACCGAGCTGGAAAGCTGGCTGCGCGAAAATGAGATCGACACGATCGCGGTGACCGGATACATGACGAACAACTGCGTGCTCGGCTCCGTGGCCGCCGCAGAACCCCTGGGCTTCAAGGTTGAGGTGCTCTCGGACGCAACCGGCGCCATCAACATCAGCAACGAAGCGGGTTCCGCCAGCGCGCAACAGGTCCACGAAACCTTGATGGCGCTGCTGCACTCCAACTGGGCTGCGGTGGCAACCACCGAGGCATGGATCGGCGCGCTCGACGCGGGCGCAACGCTGGAGGCGAGCAACCTGGTCGTCTCGGCGATGGAAGGCCAGAAGCAGCACCGGCAGTAGCTTGGCAAACAGGCGGCGTGAACTTGACAGTTCACGCCGCCTGTTGCGTAAGAGGTCATCAAGGGCCAGCTACCCGATGTTCGCTGGCTAGGATGAAGCCATGGACTCCAAACACCCGGTACTGCCCAAGGGCTTCGGCGCGCTGCTGATCATCGCCCTGGTATTTGCGGCATTGAACCTGCGCCCGGCGGTCACCTCACTTGGTTCGCTGCTGGACCCGGTCATTGACGGTCTGGCCATGAATGGCTTCGTCGCCGGGCTCATCACCGGAGTTCCGCCCCTTTGCTTCGCGGTGCTCGGGCCGCTGGCACCCAAGCTGGCCGGAAAACGTGGCCCAGAAGTAGTCGTGATCGCCGCAATGCTGGCAATTCTTCTTGGTCTGGCTTTGCGTTCTGTGGCGCCCAATACCTGGGTGTTCTTCATCTTTACCGCGGTGGCGCTGGCCGGCATCGCGGTCGGAAATATCCTGATGCCGGTGCTCGTCAAGCGCTGGTTTCCCACAAAAATCGGCATAGTCACCGGTGCCTACACCACCGCGGTGGCCCTCGGCGCCTCGGTGGTCGCAACCGTCGCGGTGCCTGTCAACGATGCAGTGGGCGGCGCCTGGCGAAGAGGACTGGGGATTTGGGCGATCCTTGCGATGATTGCGGTATTCATCTGGGTCGTAGTCTTTTTCGGGTTGCGCAATCAGATCGCGCAGCGCCAGCTGCCTTCCTCGAACCTATCCGTCGCCGCCTCGGAGATCGGGCCGATGAGCCGCAACGCCACCGCGTGGTGGGTGGCACTCTTTTTTGGTGCGCAATCCACCGTCGCCTATATCCTCATGGGGTGGGCGCCGAAGATTTTCACCGACTTCGGCGTGGATCCAGCGTATTCCGGGGCACTGCTCGGGGTAATCCTCGGCGTCGGGGTGCCGCTGTCCTTCGTCATGCCGGCGCTCGCAGCAAGGTTCTCGCATCAGGGGCCGCTGGTGATTATCAATGGCATCGCCGGGATACTTGCGGTGATCGGCATATTCATCGCGCCGGTGCAGGGAGCCTTTATTTGGGCGGCGCTTTTAGGCATCTGCGGTTCGAGCTTCCCGCTGGCGCTGACCATGATCGGGCTCAAGGCGCATACCGCCGCTGGGGTGAGCAAGCTTTCCACCTTCGGGCAATCGGTGGGCTACCTGATCGCAATTCCCGGGCCCTTCCTCGTCGGGGCCCTGCACGAGGTGACCAATTCCTGGACCACGCCGCTCTTGCTGATCGCTGCGGTGATCATTTTCCAGACGTTCACCGGCATCATGGCGGGCCGGCCTCGATTCGTCGAGGACAACGGAACCCCAATTCGCATCGATGCCTAGCCCGCCAAGAGCTTTCCGGATCGGTTGACCTGCCATCGGCGACTTGGATCCCGAGGTTTGGGCGGGAGAGACATAGACTGAGGCAGTGGAAGAAAACGGCAGCCTGCGCATCAGTAAGAGTCTCTGGGCAGCGGCCATATTTCTGGCCGTCATGCTCCTCTGCCTCGTTGGCGATCCCGCAGGGTGGGGACAATCTCCTGACCCTGCAGGCTTAGTCGCCGCCGGTATTTTTGCCGTCGGGTTCGCCGTCCTTTCCGTACTGCAAGACGGTTTTCCGCGTGTGATCATGTTCATCGCAGCTCTGGGGATCTGTGCCTGGCTCACGCTTGAACTGCCGCATATCGCACTAGTGATCCCCATGCTTTATTTTCTCGCGGGGACAGCTCGCGCCGGGCACCGCACCTTCGCGTTGCTCAGCGCGACGGGCATCCTGATCTTCGGCATGACGCTACAGCTGATCCAGCGGCAGGCGCCCGCAGAAATCTTCGGCTATGAGCTGCTGGCCTTCGCCGCGCTGGCGCTGCTGGCCGTTGCCTTCGGAGAACTGCGGGAAAACCGCAAGATCCTGGGTGAGCACATGGAACAGCTCGAGAACGTCGCCCGCCGGGCGTCGAACGCGGAAACAGAACAGCAGCAGTTGATCAAACGCGCACGGGTGACCTATCAGCTTCATGACGAGATTGCCCACAATCTCGCGGTGGCTTCGTTGCATACTAATGCGGCCCTCGACTCCGAGCTGACCGATACCAGCACGGCATTGCGCCTGATCCATGTGCGCCAGGCGGTGACCGGGGCGTTAACGGCCCTGCGCCGTACCTTCGATGCCTTGGGGCATCAAGAACTTCCCGAGGAATTATCCGCCACCCTCGAGGATGTCGAACGCATTGCCACATCCCTGCGCGACGCCGGAATCGAGGTGAGCATCCATAGCTCCGGGCTTGGGCACACCGCGAATTTCCCGCAGCTAGCCATGCGGATTATCCGCGAGGCCGCCACAAACGCGGTTAAGCATGCGGATCCGAGCGAAATAGTTATTTGGATCCGCGAAAATGATGATGAGAACCAGACTCCGCATTGGACCGTGTCGGTGCGCAATAACGGTGTTCCTAGGCCCAATCCGCAAGCCCGTCCCGGGCAGGGCCTGACCCGATTGCGTACGGCAACCGAAGAGGACGGCGGAACCATAGAGTGGGGACGGCTGGGTTCGAACTACCTGCTCTCGGCAACCGTGCGCAAAGAAAATGAGCAGAAACCCTAGCCTCCAGGCCCGCCAATGGAAGCCAGTAGTTCGCCGGAATGCCGCCACCTGCCTTTGGGCAGCTGCACCTGGATCTTCCCTAGTGAAGCCCGAGCCAAAGTAGCTATAGCCGGGTTCGAAAACCGGGCGTAGAGTGAAGGCACCAAACGATGCGGCACTTGCGACAGCGCGGGGCTCGCACAAACTATGGGAGGTCGAGATGGGCGATTTTCGGGCATACACCATGGAGGAACGGGCCACATATTTGGCACCGTCTTGCGCGCGCTGCGGGCAGCACCGGCATGTGGTGTGGGAGAAGGTCAAGGACACCGAAACATATCTTCCACGCGATGCCGGGTGCTCAAATGAGGCCTGCACCGCCTAGCGGATGACCATTCGGTGCCTCTCCGCAGCGCCATTTCGTGCCGCCGCGGGGCTGTGGGCACCCCATTGCCTTGCCGGGCCGGCAAGTTTTCCCGGCCCGGGGCATCTTGCACGATCATTTATAGGCCACCGGGGCTGGGGCCTGCGGGCGGCTCGGTCCGCTAGCCCGCCAGCGCCGCTCGGCACGGGCGCCCCACCAGGTGGCAAAGAGCAGCACCGCGGCACCAGTGTATCCGAGTGCGCCGATGCGCTCGCCTGCAAGAAGCACCCCGACCAGCAGCGCCCATCCGGGTTCGGTGCCAAGCAGCATGCCCGCCCGTGATGCCGAGGTGTGCTTTGTCGCCCACAGCTGCCCGAGGAACGCGAAGATGGTGCAGCCGAGGCAGAGATAGCCAATGGTGAGCCAATTTGCGGCACTGAAGTCGGGTAGATGCTCCAGCAGCGAACTTCCGCCCCACGCGGCAAAGATGGCCGCGCCAAATACGATCTCCATCGTGGTCAAGCCCAGCACGTCGGCGTTCTTGCCGACGGTGAACCGCGCCTCGGCCACACCGAGCAGGGCGCGGGTTGCCGCCGCGGCGAGCATCAGTCCGTCGCCGAGGTTGAACTCGGAAAAACTCTGCCCGCCCACGAGCAGCATGATCCCGATCAGGGCAAGCAGAATGCTTGCGACCAGCGAGGGGGAGAGCCGTCTTTTGGTGAGTGCGGATTCGAGGATCGGGGTGAGCAGGATGGACAGGGCGATGATGAGCCCTGCGTTTGTGGCGCTGGTGAGCGTGACCCCGATGGTTTCCAGTGCGATGGTCGCCGCGCGAAGCGTGCCCAGCATCATGCCAGGAAGGGCCGAATCCCGGAGTCGGAATTGGGGGCGGGCCAGATGCACGCACAACAGGATCGCGGCCGAGGGGAGGAACCGGGCGCACATCACCGCGGCGGCCGAGGAGGCCGCCGCCAGGTCTTGGGTTGCCAGATAGCTCCCGCCCCACATGATTGCGACGATCAGGAGCACCAGGTCGGGAAGGGCGCGGCGAAGGCGGGGAAAAGCGGAGGTCATGCTTTTACGGTAGAGCGGCATTCTATGCAGAACAACGGGCAGTATCTTCACCATCGCGTAAGCTGAGCTTCATGGAAGTGCATCATCTTCGAACTCTTCGGGAGCTCAGGGACCGGGGCTCGGTCACCGCCGTGGCGCAGGCGCTGCATCTGTCTGCCTCCGCCGTGTCCCAACAGCTCGCTTCGCTGCAGCGAAGCGTTCAACTGCCGCTGACCGAGCAGCGCGGACGCGTGCTGGTGCTCACTCCCGCGGGGGAGCGGCTGGCGGATGCCGGCGGCGAGGTGCTCGAATCCCTGGCTCGCGCGGAGAACTCGGTGGCGGACTATCTCCTGGCGCGCCGCGAACCGGTTTCGGTCACCGCCTTCCACAGCGCCGGCCTGGCCTGGTTTCCGCCGCTGATCGCCAGCAGCCTGGCCGACCCCGAGGGGCCGGCGGTGCGCTGCCGTGACGAGGATGTATCGATCAACGGTTTCATCGATTTGGTCGGCGACCACGATGTGGTGATCGCCCACCGCCCGCTGGCCTCGGATCCCTGGCCGGGCCAGCGGGTGCATGTCACCCCGGTGCTGCAGGAGCCGATTGACTTGGCGATCCACCGGGAGCATCCGCTGGCGAAGCAGCAGACGGTGAGCCTGGCGGATCTGGTGGGGGAGACCTGGGTCGCGGCCCATGAGGGCTTCGCGCTGGAGCCGCTCCTCGTCCAGGCGATGTTTGCCAGCGCGGGTACGCCGATCCAGATCACGCACCGGGTGAATGAGTTCAATCTGGTGGCGGCCATCATCGCCGAGACTCGCATGGTGGGACTGCTGCCGCGGTACACCGGATTGATTCCATACTTCCGGGAGCACGTGGTGCTGCGCCCGATCCGGTCACTGGCCCTGGGTCGGCACATCGATGTGCTGACCAGGCCGGAGGCGCAATCCCGGGTGAGCACGCGCAGCGTGATCGAGCGCATTGTCAAAATTGCCGAGGAGACCCGCCGCCAGGCCGAGAGCCGCTAGCGAGCTACCCCGGCCCCGGGCGGAGCCGGGAAAACACGCTCGACGCACCGCGGAATCTTGACGCGCAGTTTAGCGCTGGGTGCCGCGTCGCATAGAGTTAAAGCTGCGGTTAACGAAGGGACGCACCATGGCCAAGAAACGCTCAATTTGGGCCCGTATTTTCGGGATCGGCAAAGCCAACGCCAATGCGGCACTCGACGCGCTCGAAGATCCGCAGAAGATGCTGGACCAGCAGGTCCGCGACTACACCAACAACATTGCCCAAGCAGAATCGGCGGTGGCTCAGACCATCGGCAATCTGCGCATGGCCGAGGACGACCAGGCCAAGGCGATGGAAGAGGTCAAGTCCTGGGGCAAGAAGGCGCTTGCGGCCTCGAATAAGGCCGAAGAGTTCTCCACCGCCGGGGACTCCGCCAATGCGCAGAAGTTCAATCAGCTAGCCACCGTCGCGATTCAGCGCCAGATGGCGGCGGAGAAGAAGGTCAAGGACCTCGCTCCGCGCATCGCCTCCCAGCGTGAGGTGGTGGCCAAGCTCAAGGACGGACTGAACACCATGGGCGCCAAGCGCGTGGAACTTGTCGCCAAGCGTGATGAGCTCGTCGCCCGTGCCCGCAATGCGAAGACCCAGGGCCAGATGATGGAGACCCTGAAGGCCTTGGACTTGAATGATCCGACCTCGGAGATCAGCCGCTTCGAAGATAAGATCCGCCAGGACGAGGCGAAGGTCCGCGGTGCTTCGGAACTTGCGGCCTCCTCGCTCGACTCGCAGTTCGCCGCGCTGGAAGATTTGGGTGAAGAAACCGAGATCGAGGCCCGACTTGCGGCGATGAAGGGCGAGCAGAACGTGCTCGATGAATCCCCAGCGCCGCAAGCCGTTGAATCCCAGGCTCCGCAGATGTCTGAAATCGAGGCTCGGCTGGAAGCCATGAAGAAGAACCAAGCATAGTCTTAAAATGAAAGCTGGCCTCGGGCCGACGCGGATATCCGCGTCGGCCCGAGGCCAGCTTCGTCTTACCGGAAGATAGCGCCTATTTCGTTGGCGTTGTCGCTTCCGCCCCGGGGCGCAGGACCACGTTCCCGGCCGAGACCTCAACCTGAACCTGGTGCTCCGAGGCGGAGTTGACGCTCAGGCCGTTCTCCACGCCGCCGGCCGAAACATCCTGGAGCACGTTGTATTCGGTATCCGGCAGGGTCAGCTGCAGCATCCCCGCGCTGACTTCTGCCTGGACGCTGCGCGGCGCGCTGCCGGTGAAGGTGCTGTCGATGCGGCCGGCCGAAACATCGAAGTTCGCGCTCTGCACGTCAGCCATGTCGATATCGGTTTTCCCGGCGCCCAGTTCCACGCTCAAGCCCTTGGCCGAGCCGGTAGCATCCAGGGTGCCGCCGCTCATCTCCATGACCAGGTCGTTGAAGTTGCCATTGACCGAAAATTCTCCGGCGGACATCTTCAGGTCCGCATCGAGCGTGCCTTCGTTGAGCGAACTAGGCAGCGTCAGCGTGACCTCGTTTTCATCCCAGTCGCAACCGGTGAAGCACCAGTCGCCCCAGTCGTTGGGCGAACTGACCAGCAAGGTGCCGGCGTCGCGGCGGAGTTTCCATTCGCCGCTGCGTGCGCTGCGCACCTCCAGCGTTGCCTCGGGAACGTTGGCGAAGAGCACGGTGAACCTTCCGGCATCCGCGTCTACCTCCAGTGCGGTGACGCCCGCGGCGCCGACGCTCTGCGAGCTGCTGGAGTTGGCGAGGCTGTGTGAAGCACGCCAAGCCGAGGTGGCGATCACCCCGAGGATGACCAGTGCGCCGATGAGGCCCAGCACCAGGGTCAAGGTTTTCTTCGAACCGGCGGGTTGCGGATTCTGCGGTGCAACCGGCGCGTTGAGGGTTGGGGAGTTCATGGGTTTGTCCTGTCGCTGCGAGTGGTGCCCAGAGTTTGGATATGAGCCAGGGCGGCGAGCACACGCCGGTTTCCCGTCCCGTCTGCCTCGAGTCCAAGCTTCTGGAAGATCGAGGTAATGTACTTTTCAACGCTTGCCTCCGAAAGGAACAGCAAGGCGGCAATGGCCTGATTCGATTTGCCTTCGGCCAGCGCCGTCAGCACGCTGCGTTCCCTATCGGTCAACCGCTGCATCCGGTCATCGTGATTGCGTCTGGTCAACAGCTGTGCCACCACCTCTTGGTCGAGTACCGTGCCGCCGTCCGCGATCTGCTCCAGGGAAGCAATGAATTCGGTGACATCCGCAACGCGGTCCTTGAGCAGGTAGCCCAGGCTTCCGGACTGCATGGAGATCAGCTCCGAGGCGTAGCGTTCCTCCACATACTGGGAGAGCACCAGCAAGGGCAGCTGCGGGTAGTTCTTGCGTACTTCAAGCGCGGCGCGGATTCCCTCGTCGGTGTAGGTCGGAGGCAGCCGCACATCCAGGATGCAGATCTGCGGGAATGCCGAGGCCTCGGCTTGGGCCAGGAAATCCATAAGTCCGCCGGTGTCGGGCAGGTCCGCGACCACCTGATGCCCGGAGTGGTCCAGTAGCCTGACCAGGCCTTCGCGCAGGAGCACCGAGTCTTCGCAGATCAGGACGCGCATGGCACGTTCACCTCCACCGCGGTCGGGCCGCCTTGCGGGCTGTCCAGGCGCAGTGTGCCCCCGGCAGCCAGGACGCGGTTGTTGATCCCATCCAGTCCGCCGCCGGGCAGGATCTGTGCCCCGCCCACCCCGTTGTCCTCGATGCGCGCGAAGAGCCAGCGCCTGCCGGCCTCCTCGCGTTCGCGCACCGTCACGCGGCAGGTCGCCGCCCGGGAATGCTTGGTCGAGTTGGTCAGCGCCTCGGCAATCGCGAAGTACACCGCCGATTCGCTGTCCCGCGGGTAGCGTCCGGAAAGCTGCACATCGAGTTGCACCGGAATATGGCTGCGTCCGGCCACCGCGGACAGGGCCGCATCCAATCCGCGGTCATCGAGCACCGAGGCGTAGATCCCGCGGGTGAGCTGGCGCAGCTCGGTGATCGCCGACTTGGTCGAGGCATGCGCCTCGGCGATCAGCTCCTTGGCCTGCGCCGGGTCCTTGTCGATCTGCTGATGGGCCAGGCCCAGGGTCATGCCCACCGAAACCAGCCGGGGCTGGACCCCGTCGTGCAGGTCGCGCTCGATGCGGGTGCGTTCTACCTCTGCGGCACGCACCGCGCCTTCGCGCTGGACCGAGCTGGTCCGCACCCGTTCGGTCATGGCCGATTCACGGGCAATCGCGCCGATGATGGCGCAGGTGACCGCTCGGTGCAAGAAGGCCAGGCCGACTATCACCGCCGCACCCAGGAGGGTGAAGAGGAACAGCCAGGGGGCCTGGGAAGCCGGAACCAAGAGTCCGAAGGGACCGGATACGGTGTCGGCATCGCTCAGCGGAGCGAAGCCGACGATGGCGGTATGCACCGTCCACTGCAACGCGCCGATCATCAGCGAGCCGAAGATGCAGGAGAGCACGAAGCTGCCGAAGGAGGCCCACATGCGTCCGCTGGCGAGGTTGCGCCCCAGCGAGCGGAGATATTCGCCGAAACCTTCACGGCGTCGTGGACGCCAGGATAAGGTGGCGACGTTCAGGTCATAGAGCCCGGAGACGCGCTGTATTTCGAGCCAGGAGAGCCCGAAGAGCGCGTAGAGCAAGCCGATGAGCACGATGATGCCGAATCCCAGCAGGAATATCAGCGCAGCACCCGCTGCGAGCCAGCCGAGCAAGAGCCAGGAGATGGCGGTGCCGACGCTGCCCAGAACTGCCAGGTGAAGAATCGTCAGTCCGATTCTCAACGGTGGCCGGACGGTGTTCTCGTCCGGGAGAAGCTTTGGTGATGAAGTCATAGCTCAACAGTATGCTGACGTGGCTTCCGGCAACATCGAGAGATCCGGAGAAGAAGAGTAGGGAAAACCCGAATGATTCTCTTGGGGTATCGCCAAAGCACCCGGGGGTGCAGGATAGATTCATGGAAGCCAATGCGCAGAGTCCGGCAGCAGGCAAAGCCAACTGGGAAGTGCTGCCGCTGACCGCGGATCGTTTTGCGGATTTCGCCGCAGTGGTCAATCCCGGCGGACGCGAGAAGCATTGCTGGTGCCTTTCGCATCGCCTGGGAGCCAAGGAAATTGAGCTGCTCGGTGCCGGGGACCGGGCAGCGGCGATGCGCGCCCTGAGCGCCGAACCCATTGCCCCGGGAGTGGTGGCTTACCGGGATTCGGTACCGGTGGGCTGGTGCAGTATTTCCCCGCGCTCGCAGATCCCCCGGCTGGAGCGTTCAAAGCTCATTCGCCCGGTGGATGAGCTGAAGGTGTGGAGCATTATCTGCGTGGTGGTCCGCAGCGGTTACCGCCGGCAAGGGGTGAGCACCGAAATGCTAACCGGTGCCCTGCGCTACGCCCAGGCGCTCGGCGCGCCCGCGGTGGAAGCCTACCCGGTGGATCCCGAAGGGCGCATGGATCTGACCATGGCCTTTGTGGGGACGCGGAAAATGTTTGAGCGCGTGGGATTTGAGCTGATCGGGAGCACGGATGCGGTGGCCAGTCGAATGCCGCGGCTGATCATGCGAAAAGACCTCACCGCGCATTGAGCCCCACCTGCTAGGCGGGATTGACCAGCGCCTGCAGGCCGCGCAGGCCCTCTTCATCCAGGCTGTGGTTGAAGTAGGAAGAGATGGCCGTCTTGGCCGCGTTCCCCGCGGCGGCGGGCTCGCCGGCGGCGATGGCCTCGAAGATGGCGCGGTCCAGGGCCACGACCTTTTTCATTTCACGCCGCTCATTGTCCGAATGGCTCATTTGCTCATTCATGACGTTGAGGATGGCTCCCGATACCGCCTCGCCGCAGATCCGCAGCAGCGCGTTGCCGCTGGCCTCCCAGACGGCCGCATGGAAATCCAGATCGGCCCGGTTGAAGGAATCCGATCCGGTTCCCGCTTCCACCTCCATCCGCTCGATGGCGTCGCGCATCGCGGCCAGCTGCTCGGCATTGTGCATGACCGCCGCCAATTGGCAGGCCGAGCTTTCCAGCACGATGCGGAACTGGACCAGTTCGGAAAGCGACAAGGAGGCAATCCGCGCCATATTGGCAAAGGAGCGTCCGAGATTATCCGGGGATACCGGCAGAACTATCGGGCCGCTGCGGCTGCCGGGCCGAGAGGCGATAAGCCCCTGGCTTTGCAATACGCGCAGTGCTTCGCGCACCGTTGGCCGACTCACGGAGAATTGCACCATCAGCTCGCGTTCGCTGGGTAGGTGCTGCCCGGGTTCGATTTCCTTGGAAAGAATCGCCTCTTCGATTTGCTGCACAACTCGCTCGTAGGTCAATGTCGGCACGGCCGGCGTGAAAGTCAGCTTGCTCATGTGGAGCCTTCCTTTGATTGCGAGGATGAGTGCGTTATGGACAAAGCTAGCGCAGCTGCCCCGGCCGCGCGGTCTCCACCAAATATGTCGTTTACTGGTAAGACCAGAAAACTTAGTAGAAATATCAGCATATATGGTGTTGTATGGATCACATCACTCAGTTGTCACTTTGACCCAATGGAGATCTCATGAGCGCGAAAAAGAACTACTGCCGATTGGCTGCGGCCGTCATGGTCGGTTCCCTGGCCCTGACCGCCTGCTCGGCGGGATCCGGCGGAACTTCTTCGGAAGGCTCGGCGGAGAACACCTCGGTCACGGTGGCGCTGACCGGCGAACCGGTCAACCTCGACTTCACCACTACCGCAGGCGCCGCCATCCCGCAGGCCCTGATGTCCAACGTGTATGAAGGCCTGGTCGAGATCGACCAGGCAGGCAAGATCCAGCCGCTGCTCGCCGAATCCTGGGAGCTGAGCAACGGCAACAAGACCTACACCTTCAAGCTTCGCGAGGGCGCAACCTTCTCCAACGGCGAGGCCTTCACCGCCGAAGACGTCAAGTTCAGCATCGAACGCGTCCAATCCGACGCCTGGGTCTCCAGCCTGAAGAAGAAGATGGATATCGTCGACTCGGTGGAGGTCAACAGCGACACCGAGGTCGCCGTCACCCTCAAGCAGCCAAGCAACGCCTGGCTGTTCGATATGGGAACCCTGGTCGGCGCCATCTTCGATCCGAGCGGAGTCGATGACCTGGCGGGGACCGCCATCGGCACCGGCCCCTACGAAATCGACGCATGGAATCGCGGCCAGTCCATCGAGTTCGCGACCCGCGAGGACTACTGGGGCGAAGCTCCTGCAGTGGAGAACGTCTCGCTGCGCTACTTCGCCGATGCGGTGGCCACTACCAACGCGCTGCAGTCCGGAGACGTGGATGTCGTCTACAACATGCAGTCCCCGGAGCTGCTCTCCAGCTTCGAGTCCGATGACACGTACCAGGTACTCGACGGCACTTCAAACGGTGAAATCGTGCTGTCGATGAACAACAACATGGCCCCCTTCGACGACGTGCGGGTGCGCCAGGCGGTGATGCATGCCATCGACCGCCAGGCCGTGGTGGACACCGCCTGGAACGGCTACGGCACGGTGGTCGGCGGCCCGGTCCCGACCACCGACCCGTACTACGAAGATCTCAACGACGTCTACCCCTACGATCCGGCCAAGGCCGAGTCCCTGCTGGCGGAGGCCGGCGCCCAGGACCTGGACATCACCTTCACCGTCCCGACCCGCCCCTATGCCACGGCGGTCTCCGAAATTGTCGTCTCCCAGCTGGCAGACGTGGGAATCAACGCGAAAATCGAATCGGCGGAATTCCCTGCCGTCTGGCTGGACGAGGTCTTCACCAAGCAGGACTACCAGATGTCCGTGGTGCTGGCCGTGGAAAGCCGGGACGTGCTGGCCATGTTCAACAACCCGGACTACTACCTCGGCTATGACAACTCGAAGATCAAGGACCTCGCCGCCGAGGCCGACGCCGCCGATGAAGCCGGCTACGTGGACGGGATGAAGCAGGTGGTGCGCACCATCGTCGATGACGCGGCGGCAAACACCCTGTTCATCTTCCCGAACATCGTCGTTGCCAAGGCGGAGGTCAGCGGAATCCCTGCGAACTCCGTCACCGAGGCGCTGGATCTGACCAACCTCGGCTGGAAGTAATCCGCAGCAGCGCTTCGGCAGAGAGGAACGCACTTGGGTATCCGATTACTGACTAACCTTGTGAGATTTGCTGTCACCTACGTGATTGCGACTGTCGCGGTGTTCTTCTTCATGCGCGCAATTCCCGGGGACCCGGCGCAGATCGCCTTGGGCGTGAACGCCAGCCCGGAACTGCTGGCCAAGACGCGAGCCGAGTTCGGCACCGACCGTCCGCTGATTGTGCAGTACTTCGACTGGGCGCTCGGGTTGCCGGCGGGGAACTTCGGCACCTCCTACGTCACCCGGCAGGATATCAGCCCGCTGATCATCGACCGGGTCCAGGTGAGCCTGATCCTCGTGGTGCTGGCGATGCTTGTCGCGCTGCTGATCGCCGTGCCTTTTGGCACCTATGCGGCGGTCAAGCACCGCAACCCCAGCGGCATCATCATCAGCGGGGTCAGCCAGCTTGGCGTCGCGATTCCCAACTTCCTTGCGGGCATCTTGCTGGTGGTCGTCTTCGCCGTCGGGCTCGGCTGGCTGCCGGCCAACGGCTGGACGCCGCCGGGCGAGGACTTCGGCGATTTCCTGGCCCGCGTGCTCCTGCCCGTGCTCGCCCTGGCCTCGGTGCAGGGCGCGATCCTGACCCGCTACGTCCGCTCGGCGGTGATGGAGGTGATGAGCGAAGACTACCTGCGCACCGCACGGTCCAAGGGGCTGGGCAAGCTCGAATCACTGGTCAAGCATGGCTTGCGCAATGCCTCCATCCCGGTGCTGACGGTGACCAGCGTGCAGCTGGCCGCGCTGATCATCGGCGCCGTGGTGATCGAACGGGTCTTTGTCATCCCCGGATTGGGATCGATGCTGCTGGACGCGGTAGGCAACCGCGACCTGCTCACGGTCCAGTCGGTGGTGATGGTGCTGGTGGCCATCACGCTGATCATCAACCTGGTGGTGGACGTGCTCTATACGATCCTGGATCCCCGCATTCGAAAGGGAGCGTAATGGCTGCCGAACAAGTATTAGTGGAGAAAACCCGCCGCAAGCTCTCGCTCACGCTCATCGTGGGCGGATCATTGGTGGCAGTTGTGGTGCTCGCCGCCCTCGTCTCATTCTTCTGGACCCCCTACAACCCGGTCCAGGCATTTCCCGCGGACCGCTTGCAAGGTTCCAGCGCCGCGCATCTAATGGGCACCGACCGCTACGGCCGGGATGTGTTCTCCGGGGTGCTCTACGGGGCGCGCATCACCTTGCTGGTCGGGCTGGTGGCCGTTGGCATCGCGCTGGTCATCGGCACGCCGCTGGGGATCCTCGCCGGCATGCGCGGCGGGATCACCGAAGAGGTGACCATGCGCGGCGCGGATATCCTGCTGGCCTTCCCCGCCCTGCTGGTGGCCATCATGTTCGGCGCGGTCTTCGGCGCCAGCACGCTCACCGCGATGCTCGCCATCGGCATCGGCTCGATCCCCGGGTTCGCCCGCGTGGCCCGCAGCGGAACCCTGCAGGTGATGAGCACCGAATACATCATGGCCGCCAAGGCCGCCAGCCAGAGCGGCTGGAGAATTGCCCGGCGCCACGTGATGCCCAATATCGTGGGCATGGTGGTGGTGCAGTGCTCGGTTTCCTTCGCCATCGCGGTGCTGGCCGAGGCGGCCTTGTCATTCCTCGGCTTGGGCACCCCGCCACCGGTGCCCTCCTGGGGGCGCATGCTGCAAGAATCCCAGCAGTTCCTAGGCACCTTCCCGATGCTGGCCGTCTGGCCCGGTGCCGCGATCGCCGTCGCGGTGCTCGGCTTCACCCTGCTCGGCGACGGGCTACGCGACCGCTTTGACCCGAAACTGAACGGAGAGCGCTGATGATGGCGAAGCATGCAGAGGCCGCCAAATTGCTGGAGGTCAAAAACCTGTCCATCGGCACCAAGACGCGCACCCTGGTCAGCGACTTCAACCTGAGCATGGCGCCCGGAGACCGGGTGGGCCTGATCGGGGAGTCCGGCTCGGGCAAGTCCATAACCACCTCGGCGCTGATGGGATTGCTCCCCGAAGGGGTCACCGCGCAAGGCTCAATTCACCTCGCGGGCTACGCGGGAAACCTCCTCGAGGCCAGCGACCGGGAATTGCAGAAGATCCGCGGCAAAGACATGGCCATGGTCTTCCAGGAGCCATTGACCGCGTTGAATCCATTGATGAAGGTCGGCCCGCAGGTCGCCGAGATCATGAGCAGCCATAGGACCGTGCCTTCAAAGGCCGCGGCCCGCGCGCGGGCGGTGCAGATGCTGGAATCGGTGAAGCTCCCGGACCCGGAACGTGCGGCGCGCTCCTATCCGCATCAGCTCTCCGGCGGCCAGCGCCAGCGCGCCATGCTGGCGATGGCGCTGGCCAACAACCCGGGCCTGCTGCTCTGCGACGAACCGACCACCGCCTTGGACGTCACCGTGCAACGCCAAGTGCTTGACCTGATCCTGGAATCGGTGACCGAGCGCGGCACCGGGCTGCTGTTCATCACCCACGACCTGTCGGTGGTGGCCAACGTCTGCGACCGGGTCCTGGTCATGAACGACGGACGGGTGGTGGAGGAAGGAAGCACCGAAGAGGTCTTCAGCAATCCGCAGCACCCCTACACCCGGGGACTTCTTGCCGCCTCCGATCTGGACGCCACCGACGCCCAGGGGCGTCTGTACACCGTGGCCTCGGCCGCCGCCTATGTGCCGCCGAACGTGCGGGAGGAGCCGGCCCCGGCGGAAGCTGCCCAAGTAGCGCCAGAGCCTGCCGCCCAGGAGAAGCCTGCCGAAAAACCGGTGATCAGCGTTAAGGACCTGCATCGGATCTACCCGGTGAGCCGTTCCACCCTCTTCGGCAAGCCCTCCGAGGTCCACGCCCTGCGCGGAGTGTCCTTCGAGGTGGCCGCCGGCCAGCGCTTCGGGGTAGTGGGCGAATCTGGATCGGGCAAGTCGACGCTGCTTCGCATTCTGGCGGGCCTTGACCAGCCTTCCTCCGGTAGCGTGCAGGTCGCGGGAAACCAGGTCTCCGGTGCGAAAGAACGCGATCTGCTGCAATTGCGCCAGCAGCTGCAGATCGTTTTCCAGGACCCCATGGGATCCCTGGATCCGCGGATGCGGGTCCGCGACATCATCGCCGAGCCGCTGCTCGCCCCGGGGCAAAAGGTGGACAGCGCCAAGCTGCGCAAACAGGTGGCCGAAATGCTCGGAGCCGTGGGGCTGCCGGCCGACGCGGCCGAACGCTTCCCGCACCAATTCTCCGGCGGGCAGCGCCAGCGCATTTCGATTGCCCGCGCGCTGATCTGCGAACCGCGGGTGCTCGTGGCCGACGAACCGGTCAGCGCCCTTGACGTCTCGGTTCGGGCGCAGGTGCTGAACCTGCTCTCCGACCTGGTGGATGACTACCAGCTCACCCTGGTCTTCGTCTCCCACGATTTGGGGGTGGTGCGTTATATCTGCGACAACGTGGTGGTGATGAACGAGGGGCAGATTGTCGAAAGCGGCACTACCGAGCAGATCTACGACAACCCGCAGCATGACTACACCCGGACATTGGTGAACTCCTCGATGTCCCTCCAAAACGAGCTGGCACTGCGCTAGAAGCGCTTGTGCTTTTTGAAAGGTCCAGATGTCTCAGCTATCGAACCGCACCACAGCGCTGCACCAGCTCTCCGCCCGCGAGCTCGGCCAGGGGTATGCGGCCAAGGAGTTCTCCCCGGTCGACGTCGCCCAGGCGGTGATCACCCGGATCCAAGAACGCGAACCGGTGCTGAATGCCATGTATCAGTTCGATCCGGAAGACATTCGCTCCCAGGCCCGGTTGAGTGAAAAACGCTGGGCAACCGGGCGGCAACGCGGTGCCCTGGATGGGGTGCCGGCCACGGTGAAGGAGAACGTGGCCCGCGCGGGAATTCCCATGCCTTCGGGGACCGCACTGGCCAACCCGAAGGTTCCGCGCGCCAACGCGCCGATCACCGACCGAATACTGGAAGCCGGATCGGTGATCCTCGGATCCACCACAATGCCGGATTGGGGCATGCTCTCCTCGGGAGTCTCCAGCCTGCACGGCATTTCGCGCAGCGCCTGGAATCCGGCCTGGACCACCGGCGGCTCCAGCGCCGGGGCCGGGTCGGCGGCCGCGGCCGGGTACGGTCCGCTCCATGTGGGAACGGATATTGGCGGCTCGATTCGGCTGCCCGGCGGCTGGCAGGGGCTAGCCACGCTCAAGCCGAGCGCCGGACTGATTCCGCTGGATGCCCCGTACATCGGACGGGCCGCGGGACCTATGGCGCGCACGGTGGATGACCTCGCGGCGTTCATGGCCATTCTCGGCCGGCCGGATATCCGCGATTATTCCGCGCGGCCCTATGCGCCCATGGACTTCGAAACCGCGCGGGATAACGTGCGGGGGTTGAAGGTCGGGCTGCATACCGAGGCGAACGCGGGAGCCGAGGTCGATCCCGAGGTTCTTGCGGCCGTGCAAGCGGTCGCGGAGACCTTTGCGGAAGCCGGGGCCAACGTGCAGCGGCTGGATCCGTTTATCGATCAGGGAATGCTGGACCGGCTGGACAGGTTCTGGCGCACCCGCTCCTGGGCCGACTACCGCGAGCTTTCCGAAGCAGAGCAGGGGAAGGTCCTGGACTACATCGTGCGCTGGTGCGCCGGCGGCTCCGGATTTGATGGTGCGGACACCATTCGGAACTTCGGCGCGATCGACCAGATGCAACGAGCCACGATCGCCGCAACCGCGGGCTTCGACCTGGTGATCTCCCCGGTCTCGCCGATGGCCGCCTTCCCCGCAGAGCTGCCGATGCCGGTGGCGGATCCGGATGAGACCATGAGCCATATCGCCTTCACCGTTCCATACAACATGTCTGGCCAACCTGCGGCCACGGTCAATTGCGGGTTCACCGCCAACGGGCGGCCCATCGGGGTACAGCTCTCCGGCCGGGTCGGCGCCGATGCCGACCTGCTGCGCGCGGCCCGCTGGTATGAGGGGCACCGCCCGGCGCAGGCAACGCCGAATTGGCTGGCCCTGGACTAAGCCCAGCGGGCAAGGCGGAGCCTTCCTGAGGTTGTCTCAAGGCACACTTGGGCTGCCGAAGGACGCCAAGGCCGCCAAGGCTTCGCGCTCTTCGGTGCCCAGCAGGTGCCCGTAGTATTCGAACAGGCTGCTGCGCGCCAGATGCTCCGCCAGGTGGGCATCCTGGTTCTGGATGGCCGCGAATACCTCGGCGTGATGATCGATAGTGCGCAGCATGAGCGCATGGTCATCCGAGCTTTGCTCGATGCGCGAGGCGATGAGCTGTTCAATAGACTGCCTTACGGCTTCACCGGAGATCTGCAAGAGCGCGTGGCCGCTGGCCTTGGCGACCACATCATGGAAATCGAGGTCAGCTTGGCTGAAGGCCGTTTGGCCTTGCAGGCGTGCGGCCCGCATGCGCGCCATCGCCTTTTCCAGCTGCAAGAGGTCGGCATCCGTGCGCCTGGTCGCGGCGAGCGAGTTCGCCGAGGACTCCAGGGTCATGCGGTAGATGAGCAGATCTGCGAGGCTGGAGGCGGAGGTATGGGTGAGCCTGGTGATCATTTTGCGCAGCGGCGTGGCCGTAGGGGACAGCACCACCGCTCCACGGGGATCACCCGGGCGGGAGGCGATCATGCCGCTGCTTTCAAGCACCCGCATGGCTTCGCGCACCGAGGAGCGGCTGACCTGAAATTGGCTAACCAGTTCGCGCTCGCCGGGCAGATGGTCGCCGATTTTCAGCTCGCCGGCAAGCACCTGATTTTCGATATGGCTGACAATCGCCTCGAAGGCGCGGGTTTTCACCGCGGGCGGCGCTTCGGGAGTCTGCGGCATCATGAATTCCTTTCCCGGAGAGCATTCAATGCTCAATTCGCATTGGGCCGGCTTAGTTTGGCGGGGTGAAGCGTCCGTCGATCGCGGTCCAACCACCGTCGACCGTCAGCACCGAGCCGGTGACAAAACTCGAGGCCGCCGAGGCCAGATATACGATAGCCCCGGCCATTTCCTCGGGTTTGGCCCAGCGCCCCAGTGCGCTCTTCTCGGAATAGGCGTTGTACCACTGTTCATTCGCCTTGATCTGGCTGGTCAACGGGGTCTCCACGACCCCGGGGGCAATGACGTTAACGCGCACCGACTGAGCGCCGAACTCGGCCGCGGCGGTGCGCACCAGCTGGACCAGCGCCGCCTTGGTGGCCGCGTAGACGCTCTGCCCGGGCTCGACGACCGTGGCACGGATGGAGGCGATGCCGATAATCGATCCACCCCCGTTGTCCGCCATCCGCGGTGCGAAGGCCTGGAGCAGCGCGAAGGAGGCGCGCATATTCAGATTCACCACGCGATCAAATTCCTCCATGGAGTAGTCCACGATCCGCTTGCGAACGTTGGTGGCTGCGGTGAAAACCAGCGCGCTGATGTCGCTGTATTCGGCGGCCGCCGCCCGTACTGCCTCGAAATCCAGGACATCGAGTTCCACCGCGGAAGCGTTCGCGCCGAGTTCGCTGGCGGTGACCTGGACCGCGGCCAGATCACGATCGGCGCAGATGACGGTGGCGCCATGAGCGCCGAGGGCCAGTGCGGCCTCGCGGCCAATGCCGCTGCCGGCGCCAATCACCAGGACGCGGCGGCCGGAGAACTGAAACAACTGCGTGTAATCCATCGGTAAATCTTTCTCTGCTAACGGTTGGTTACGGCCTGATAATGGCCATGCGGGTGACGGTGAATTCCTCCATGGCGAAGCGCGGACCCTCGCGGCCAATGCCGGAATCCTTGACCCCGCCATAGGGCATGATGTCTGAACGGAAGCCAGGAATTTCATTGACCACCACTCCGCCGACTTCCAGCTCCTCGATTGCCCGGAACGCGGTCTTCAGGCTGGTGCTGTAGATCGCCGCCTGCAGGCCATAGCGCGAGTCATTGACCAGTTCGAAGGCGGTGTCCAGATCCGGGACAGTGCGCAGGCAGATCACCGGCCCGAAAATTTCCTCGCACCACAGCTGCGCATCGGTGGGCACGCCGCTGAGCACCGTGGGCAGGATGGCCCCGTCGCGCACCTCGCCGCCGCTAAGCACCTGCGCGCCGCGTTCGACGGCGGCGTTGATCCAATCCATGATGCGTTCGGTGGAGGCTTCGTTGATCACCGGCGCCACCCGGGTGTCGGCCGAGCGGGGGTCGCCCACGATGACCTCACAGATGCGGGCGAGCAGTTGCCGTTCAAACTCCTTGGCGATTTTCTGATCGAGGAGCACGCGCTGCACCGAGATGCAGGCCTGCCCATTGGCGTAAAAGCCACCGCGAAGCACCGCATCCACCGCGTCCGGGATCACCGCGTCTTCGGCCACAATGAAGCCGGTGTTGGAGCCCAGTTCGAGCACCGCCTTGCGTGGTGCCGCGTTTTTGGCGATCTGGTGGCCCACCGCGGCCGAGCCGGTGAAAGAAACGACGGCCGAGCGCGGGTCGCCGACGAGTATCTCCCCGACGTCAACCCCACCGGTGACCAGCTGCACCGCCGCGGCACTGACCCGATGCTCGGCAAGCGCCTCGCGGATCAGATGGACCGCCCACAAAGTGGCCAAAGGGGTGTTGGGAGCGGGCTTGAGAATGATGGGGCAGCCGGCCGCGAGGGCCGGGGCCAGTTTGTGGCTTGCCAGCAGCAGCGGGTAGTTGAATCCGGCGATGCCAATGACAATTCCTGCCGGCTTGCGGGTCCAATAGCCAATCATTCCCGCACCGGATGGCTGAAGATCTAGGGGAACCGTTTCGCCATGGGCGTGGGCGACCTCTTCGGCCGCCGCAGCCCAGGTCGTCAGCGTCCTTGCGACCTCAACGCGGCAATCGACCAGCGGCTTGCCGGTTTCCAGTACCAGCAGATTTTCCAGCTCTTCGCGATGGGCGGCAAGTTTCTCGTGGACCGCAAGCAGAATCGCCCGTCGGATTCCGGTGCTCAGCCGCGCGACTTCCTTGGCGACTGCTTGCGCCGCATCGAGTGCTCGGCTCGCATGCTCGGCGGTGCCCACAGGTGCCTGGGCAACGAGCGATGAATCGTAAGGGAAGACGACTGGTGCGGAGCTTTCGCACGGAACCCACGCATCACCAATGGGCAAGCCATCCGGGAAGGCCTTTGAATAAGTGGACACCGTTCCTGCTTTCGCGTCGTCGATTATCAGAAGCTCTACTGGTCTGACCAGTAGATGACCAAAGCTAATCAGTGATCTACCTCGCAGTCAATGGATTTTTCCTAAAAGGCACCAACTATTGCGAAAACTGCTGAATTCATTGACATGTGGTGGTGCACCGGGAACAGTGATTCTCACCAAATAACTTCTGGATACCAAAATTGCGGGGGACCGCCGGAGTGCGAGGCGGTGATGATGACGTCCGACTGGCGGAGCAATGTCTCTCTGGCCCGGGAAACCGCGGGAGTAATCAGCGAACGCGTATTCTCCGGACGCTACCTCCCCGGACAGGTTCTTGCGCAGAGCAAATTGTCCCAGGAGCTGGGCTTGAGCCGCACTCCATTGCGGGAAGCCTTGAGCCTGCTTGAGCGCGAGGGAATCATCTGCATCGACGCTGCCGGGCGCGCAATGGTGCGGATGATGGCCGGAAGCCAACTCCTCGAGGCGCTGGTCTTTCGCGAAGCGCTCGAGTCGGCGGCGTGCAAATTGCTGTGCGGCCAGCTGCCCGAAACGGTGCTGGATGAACTTCAGCGGCTGATTCAACAAGCCCGCACCGGTGATCAACGCTCGATGTCCAGATTCCATCTGGTGCTTCTCGATGCTTCGAACAACAGCTACCTGCAAAGCTTTTCAGGCTTGGTGCGGATGACCGAAGAGGTTATCCTGCCCGGCCACGGACGGCGTGGGCAGGCACTTCAAAATTCGCTAATCGACTTAACGGAGCTTGTCCTCGCTCTACGCGAGGGTGCTAGCGGCAAGGCTCTGCAGCATCTCTCCGAGTACTTCGATAAACAACTAGCTCTCCTGGACAATCCTGAAAGGCATTCCTTATGAAAACCTACAATATTGCAGCGATTCCCGGTGATGGCATCGGTCCCGAGGTCATGGACGGGTCGTTGAAGGTATTGGCGGCGGCTCAGCAGGCGTTTGGGTTTGCGCTAGAGCTGACCAAATATGAGGCGGGGGCACAGCATTACCTGCAGACCGGAGAATTGTGGGGCCCTGAACTTGCCGAACAACTTCGCGGTCACGAGGCAATTCTTTTCGGCGCCATGGGTGACCCCGCGGTGGAACCCGGGATCCTTGAGCGCGGCTTCATCTTGGCTATGCGCCAGGAATTCGAGCAAGCTGTGAACCTGCGTCCGGTCAAGCTCTATCCGGGTGTGGCAACGCCCATTGCGGGGCTGACTCCCGAACGCTGCGATCTGGTGATCGTCCGGGAGAACACCGAGGGCGCCTACGTAGGCCAGGGGTCCACCATTCATGCAAACACCGAGCACACCGTGGCAGTGCAAGAATCGGTCAATACCCGTGCAGGCATCACCCGAGTCGTCGAATACTCATTCAAACTAGCCGCCAGCCGGCGCGGAAAACTCACCCTGTGCCACAAGAAAAATATCCTGATCGAAGCCGGCAAGCTGTGGCAGGAAGTGGTCACTCAGGTCGGTGCACGCTACCCGCAGGTCGAAGTGGACTATGTGCATGTAGACGCAATGTGCTTCCACCTGCCGGTATCCCCGGAACGATTCGACGTGGTGGTCACGGATAACCTGTTCGGCGATATCATTACCGACTTGGGCGCGGTGATCCAGGGCGGACTCGGTGTGGCAGCCAGCGCGAATCTCAACCTCGACGGATCCGCCCCAAGCATGTTCGAAGCCATCCACGGTTCGGCCCCGGACATCGCTGGCAAGGGGTGGGCTAATCCCGTCGGCGCAATTTTATCCGCCGCTATGCTGTTGGCCCATCTGGGCGAAACTCAAGCGGCACTGGCCATCGAATCCGCCGCGGTGCGCGTGCTCGGACAGCTCCCGGTGCTCGCCGGCCCGGATATGGGAATGGATACCACAGGGATCGCCGAGGCGATTGCGCTTCAGGTATCGCAGGACTTCGAGCAGGTGGGCGGCCAGTCGGTGATGAAATGTTTGGCCGAGGTGCGCTGAACGAGCTGTGCGGACCCGCGCTGTTCACCCGCCCGGAACGGGCCTGCTTGGCGATTCCCGCGCACCAAGGTGAGCCCGAACGACATGTGGCGGTAAGGATTCGTTTGCCGCTAAGTCATTGGCTGGTCAATTGCCGAGAGTAGCGTAGCCAGTCATGAGTCGGCTATTTGTAGCAATCGGGGATTCGTTCACCGAGGGTGTGGGGGACTGGGAACCTCGCCTGCCCAACGGTGTGCGTGGCTGGGCGGATCGCGTGGCCAAGCAGCTCTCCAAAGAAGATCCCGGGTGGCGCTACGCCAATCTTGCTATCCGCAGCCGCCGGCTGGACCGGATCATCGAAGAGCAGATCGAACCTGCCCTTGCCATGAACCCGGATGTCATCAGCTTCTATGCCGGTGGAAACGACATTCTGGAGTTCCGCAAGGACCTGGATGTGGTGTTGGCAAATTACACGGCCGCGGTCGAGCGGCTGGCAACCTCTGGCGCCCAAATTTTGCTTTTTACCGGCTTCGATATCCCGGTGCACCCGATGCTTGCTCCGTTTAAGCGGCGTAACTGGAAATTCAACGATCGTGTCCGGGAACTAGCACGTCAGCACGGGGATATGGTCACGTTGGTGGACTACTGGGAATGGGAGGTCTACAGCGATCGGCGCATGTGGGACGTCGACAAGCTGCATATGAACCGGGCCGGGCATCGTTACATGGCCATCAGGGTGCTAGAGATCCTAGGGGCCAATCACCAGCTTGCATTCGAAGACTTCGGCGATATCGAGCGGGTATCTCCGGTGCAGGCGGTGCGCCGCGACGTGGAGTGGCTGCGCCAGTGGGTCCTGCCAATGTTCGGTCGCAGGCTTCGTGGGGTGACCTTGGGTGATGAGCTCGAACCGAGATGGCAGCAACCGATCCGTCCGGCGGACGGCATGAAGAAGCAATACCGCAAGGAGCTGCAGAAAAGGACCAGGCAGCACTCCAGGATGCCGGATTAGCGAGATAAGCAAGCAGGGATCCCGTCGAGGCCCTCACGGACCAGCGACAGAACCCCGTCTAGCTGATTGTTGAACTAGCCGCCAGGGTTCTCCATGGCTTCTGGGCTCATCCATGCGATTTCCCAGACGTGTCCGTCGGGGTCCTTCACGGCTGCTTGGTACATTCCCGGGAACGGTTCGTCTGCCGCGCGGTAGATGCTCCCGCCGCCGGTCTGGGCATTGGCTACGAACTCGTCCACGCCCTCCCTGGTCTCAGCCGAGATGGCGTTGAGCGTCTCGCGGTGCGGTGCGCCCAGTGCGGGCACGTCTCCATCGACGAGGAAGCTGGCAAAGAATTCCTGGACCAGCACCATCACGGTGATGTTCTCGCTGATCATCCAGGAGGAAGCGTTCTCGTCAGAGAAGACCGGGTTTTTCTCGAACCCCAACGAAGCGTAGAAAGTGTCCGCTTTGGCTAGGTCAGCGGTGGGTAAATTGACGAAGATCATCCGGCTCATACTCAATACCTCGTTCGGTTGGGGGGAAGGCGCTTAATGCGCCCGGCATTTACTTTGCCCTACCAGGCCACGCGGAACAAGAGCCAAAGTATGCAAATTTTCGGGACGCAATTAGAGCCTTGATGCGAAACGGCCCCGATCCTCGTCACGAGGATCGGGGCCGTTTCCACACCGTCAACCGGGTAATGGCTGAAGGCATCCGCCGGAAGCTAGACAAGTGCCTTGGTGATTTCCAGGGGAATGCGGTCGCGGGTGTAGGTGATGTGGTCATAACCGTGTGGCTCTGGTTTGCCGTCTTCACCGATGTTCACGAACACAATCTTCTCGATGGTCAGGATGGATTCCTGCGTGAAGATGTTGCGCACCTCAGCACGCAGGGTGACCGAGGTGCGACCGAAGTCGATAGCAGTCAGGCCCATCTCGATGAGGTCGCCCTCCTTGGCGGAAGCGATGAAGTTGATCTCGGACATGAATTTGGTGACCACGTGCTTGTTGCCAAGTTGGATGATCGAGTAGATTGCCGCCTCTTCGTCGATCCAACGCAGCAAGCTTCCGCCGAACAGCGTGCCGTTTGCATTGAGGTCTTCGGGGCGAACCCATTTGCGCGTATGAAAAGTAATACCTTTAGCCATACTGAAAATGCTAGGTCAGAACGGGAGTTAACGCTGTAAGGCCGTGCACATTGTCACCGAAAACACACTTTGTTCCACGGTCAAAGCATCTGCAGCCCCACCGCGGAATCGATCAGCTGGGACCCTCGGTGCTGCGCAGCCAGTCGCACTCCGAATTGAAAGATGCCAACTGAGGTCGCTGTTGGTAGTCTCAAAACACGTAGTAGGAAACTAATGGCGCCATAGGCAAAGGCAGGTGAAGATGAACTATCCTTCGGAAGGGAATAATGAAACTATTCCTACCGACTTTGATGATGTCGAACAGCAGGTATCCACTGGTGACTTGGAGCATCAGCGCATCGACGAGCTCCTCAAAGAGGCCCATGAGCGCTATGCCGACGCAGATGACGGTCTGCTGGCCCACTACATCCCAGTTCTCGGCCAAGCCGATCCGAACCTGTTCGGCATTGCCATGTCCCACGTTCGCGGATCGGTGCATGAAGTTGGCGACTGCCGGCATCTCTTCTCCATCCAGTCAATTTCCAAGATGTTCGTCTACGCGCTGGTAGTGCAAGAGCATGGGCGCGAAGTCGTCCGCGAACGCATCGGAGTGAACAACACCGGAATGTCGTTCAACTCGGTGATGGCCGTTGAACTGAACAATGGACACCCGATGAACCCCATGGTGAACGCCGGAGCCATCGCCACCACGGAAATGATTCCCGGCAAGACCGCAGCTAAAAAGTGGGAGAACGTCAGAGAAGGGCTTTCGGCCTTCGCCGGCCGCGCGCTGTCCCTGGACGACGAGGTCTACCACTCCGAGTCGCTGGCCAACGAACGAAACAAGGCTTTGGGCCGTTTGCTCAAGAGCTACGGGCGGCTCGAGGGGGATCCCTTGGATGCCGTGGATACCTATACCAAGCAGTGCTCGCTGAATGTCACCGCCTATGATCTTGCCGTCATGGGAGCGACCCTCGCCGACGGTGGGGTTAACCCGGTGACCGGAAAACAGGTGGTGGATGCCGATGTCTGCCGTGACACCTTGGCCGCGGTGGCGTCCAATGGCCTCTACGAACGTTCGGGCGAATGGCTCTTTGAAATCGGCATACCGGCCAAATCCGGAGTTTCCGGAGGCATCGTGGCTGTAGCGCCCGGCAAAGGCGCCATCGGCGCATTTTCGCCGCCCTTGGATATGGCTGGCAACTCGGTTCGAGCGCAGCTGGCCATTGGACAGCTTTCGCGCGCCATGGGCTTGAACCTCTTTGCTTCTGCGCCGAATCTGGAACGCTGACTTTAATTATTCAACGCGATGGTAGCTCTATGTGGAGTTGTCTACTCGTCTAATAATTTTTAGACGATCGGTTCAAGACAGCCAGGCAATAGTCGGCGAATGGAGCTTGACGATAAAAGTTGCTATTTCGATATCCGCTAAATGCGCTACTCAGCACCGAATAAAACGAAAATAATTGTTCGTGATTCAGGAGGCGGCAGAAAACCTCACGAGAAATCTTCGATCTCGACCGAAGCCAAGAAGTCCTCGCGCTAAAGGCAGGTTGAATTTGCTCCTAAATACGCTTTACTGAAAGTAGGTGCCATCACAGGCACTCTTATTTTGAGGATGCGGAGCATATGAAGAAAGTAACTAAGGCGACGATAGCGGCCGTTGCCGCGGGTGCCCTATTGCTCGGCGGTGCCAGTACGGTGGCCCGCTGGCAATCACAGCAGACGGTAGACGCAGGCGTGGTTGAGACCGGCCATCTGAACCTGACCCTGGGCGCCGACGGCGTTTGGCAAGACATCAGCAACACGGAAGCGCCGGAGCCATTCGATCCTGAAACGCAGCAGCTTGTACCCGGGGATACGGTGACCTATGGCCAAACCGTCGCTATTGACGCCGAGGGCAAGAACATTGCCGGTGTCTTGAGCATTGCCGAAGCCGAGACCGTGCTGGGCGCTTTGGATGGTTACGTGACGGTGGGGCTTGAAGTTGACGCCTCGGCTGCTGGTATTACGGAAGAACCAGACGGCACGCTGAGTTTTGCCGAGCCAGGCACCTACAATGTTCCGGTGTTGATTACCGTTGCCTTTGCTGAAGGCGCCGTAGGCGACACCCCGCCATCGACCTATGACCAGCCTCTTGACTTGGGCGACCTGACCTTGACTTTGGATCAAGTCCGCTCCTAGGTAACGAACGCGGGATAGCCCCTATATGCCCAAGCCTCTGAAGTTTGCGTTGATAGCGGCCGTGCTTTTGGCGCTCGGACTGGGCGCCCAAGGTACGGTCGCTTCGTGGCGCGCAGAAAGCAGCGTGGATCCCGGAACGCTTCAGACCGGTTCCTTGATGTTGCTTGCCGGCGATGGCGAAAACGCTACGCAGCATTTCCAGTTCTTGGAGCTCGGCAGCGACAACCTTGTCCCGGGGCAATTCACGCAGGCGCCACTGGTTATCAGCAATGGCGGCACCAGCGATCTGGGCTATCGGCTGGACGGAGCGGTCAACGCGGCAACCTCACCAACTGCCGCCGATATTGCCTTGTCCGAAGCAAGCCAGCTGCGCATTCACGCCGGCATGTCTGCCTCCGCTTGCGAAGCTGGGCAGCCGCTCGCTGGCGAGCAACTCTATGCAGGTTCGCTAGGGGATGCCGCGGAGTTTGCAGCGCCCAGGGCGTTGCCAGCCGAAGGCGCTGGGGGCGAAGAAACACTATGCGTGCGAGTCTCGCTTCCTGCTGGCGCCTCCCAGGCAGCAGCCGGCGGAAAGCTGGAACTCAGGCTGGGCTTTGTCGGGCAGCAGCGATGACCGCGCAAACACGAGCGGAACTCAAAAAAGAACGTGAAACGACGGGCCTGTTGTGGTGGAGCGGGCAAGTTGCATCTTGGCTTGCCCTCTTCGTTGTGCTGGCTTTGATCGCCGTCATGATCGTAATTCCAAAACTTGGCGGTGCCACGGCCTATACCGTGTTGACAGGTTCCATGAGGCCAGAGTTCCCTCCGGGATCGTTAATCGTAGTGCGGCCTGCAGATATGGAAGAGATCCGGATTGGCGATGTGGTGACCTACCAGCTGACGTCCGGTGAGCCTGAGGTAGTTACCCACCGGGTCGCCGCCGTTAGCTCTACCTTGTCGGGTGAAACGCAATTCACGTTGCGCGGGGATGCAAACAACACCGATGACGATCCGGTAAGGCCAGAGCAGATCAGGGGCAAACTCTGGTATTCAATGCCATTGCTCGGTTTCATCAATTCGGCCATTTCCGGCCAGCAACGCACTTGGCTGACCTGGGCTGCTGCAGGGAGCCTCCTGGTCTACTCGATGATCATGTTCGCCGGAGCTTGGCGTGAGAAGCAACGAAAGGAACGGACATGACTCTTCGTCTTCACCCGGTCCTTTTGAAGGCCTCGGCCGCTGCACTCATTGCATGTCTGAGTGCAGCTCCCGTCCATGCTCGGGGTGATCAAGATATTGCCGCTGGCTTGAGCTATAGCAGTGATGGCAGGAATTTTTCACAGGCCCCACCGCCGTTGTTCAGCGGGGAGCCCGTTCTGGTGCCAGGCGATGAAATCATTGGCGCGCTGTGGATTCGAAACGACCGCGGCCAAGAGGTTGAAGTTAGCGTGCGACCCAAGGCATCAGCAGCGCACACCCAGATCTATTTCGAGACCATCGGCTTGTCGCGCTTCCGTCTGGAACCGGAGGAAACGGTCAAAGTGGGACTGCGCATGGGGCTGCCGGGGTCCGCGACGAACGGGTCGCAAGATCAGGAAAAGCGTTCCCTGCAGGTGCAGATCAACGCGGTCGAAACCGGCATAGGCAAGACACCGGAGCCCGAACCGTCGCAACCACCACGAGAAACCCACGCGCCCCCAGAAGATTCCCCCGAAAACGAAACGCCGGATCAGCGGGATCAGCTCAGTGATACCGGGTTCAGCGGAGGGGTAATCGTCTTGGGGATCGGTGCATTGGTAGTTGGATGCGCGGCCGTCATGCTCTCGTGGAGACAGAATCGAACTGAAGCAACAAAGGCTGGTGGCAAACGATGAGCACCCGATCTATTCGTATCAAGGCGATCCTGTCCATGGGAATCCTTGTGGGCTTTGGCGCGGTTTCTACGTTGGCTGCGTGGACAGGCACCGCCACCGCGACCTCCAATATCAGTTCCGCGACCGTGGCGCTTGGAGTCGGCGCAACGGCAGGTGCAGCCAATGCAACTACCTATCAGATGCCCATTACGGGCAATAATCTATATCCGGGCACCAGCTCCGCGTCTACGGTGGTTGTGAAAAATACGGGAACCATATCGGCTCCGTACACGGTTCAGGGAAAGATCACCGAATCAAGTGCTTCGACCTTGGGCGCGGGTCTGAACATCTCCGTAAAGATCGGCGCAACCGTTAGCGGCAGCGGCTCCAACGTCACGTGTTCAGGCGGGACGACCATAGTCTCCAAGAGCGCCGGTGCGCAGTTCAACGGTTCCTCGACTCCACGCTCTTTGGATTCTGGCGCTTCCGAGTTGCTTTGCATCCAATATTCATTGCCGACAACGGCTGCCAACTCACTGCAAGGCGCAACGACAAGCATTGGCCTGACCTTCACCTCAACGGTTGGTTCCTAGTATGAGTCTGCGAAAATCACCAACCGTTGAGAACAAGAACAAGAACAAGAACAAGAACAAGAACAAAATCGCGTGCGGATGGCAAGGCTTGGTGCTTAACCTAGGTGCCGTACTTGGTTCTCTTTGCATTCTCATGACAGCGATGACTCTAATCTTCGGGTTCAAGCCACTGGTTTTTGCTTCGGGGTCGATGGCGCCGGAGATCCCGACTGGATCTTTTGGTCTAGCAGTCCCTACTCCGGTCAGTGAACTGGATCCGGGCCAGGTGGTTTCCGTCGTAGCAGCAGACCAAATGCGGGTTACCCATCGGATCCTGGAGAATACGCCGCTGGGACTCATTCTCAAAGGCGATGCCAATCCTGTAGCGGACCTGCAGCCGTATGCGGTGGAGAGCGCCGACCGGTTATTATTCAGCGTTCCAAATCTGGGGTACGTGATTAGTTGGTTTGGCCAGCCTTGGGCCTTCTTCGCTGGAGGGCTACTATGCGCGTATGTATTCTATCTAGCTTTCATTCGCCGAGGTGCGAATGATGGCGATGACTTGGATGATATCGATAGTCGTATTCGGCCTAGCGCGACTGGGAAACCAGACGATTCTAGGGATCGAAATTCTACATTGTTTACCTGGACCGGGCTAGTGGTCGTCCTTGCTTTAGCCGTGTCAGTGGGCTGGGCGGGCAGGGTTGAGTCAACTACGGCTGCTTTTGGTGCCACTGCGCAAGGGTCGGCTGCAGTAGCTACAGATGTAATGTCTGCTCCAGCGGGAACCAACTGCGCGCAATCAACGGTAGGAAACACCAATACGAGGAATCAGACGATCGACTTTACTTGGTCTGCGCCTTTGTCTGGATCGGTAGCACCTACCGGCTACTTGGTGAGTGTGCAGGTCAACAATGCTGATGGGACCCCGTCGAATACGAACCAAATTACGAATATTCCATTAGGAGCATCTGTTAGGCAACAAAGTCTCACTACGGTGGGCAGCTCCAGGATCCTCAATACGTTGCTCTCGCTCCTCGGGGATCTTCTAGGGTACGATCGCACGATCACGGTGAAAATATCTGCCACATATCCCTCAGGGTGGACGTCTGTGCCAATCGTTTTCAACAAGGTCCATGCGACGGCTGGGTTGTTGGGAACCTCGAAGAAATTGACTTGCACGCTGCACTAGGAATCCGCTTTTTTCTGTTTGCCGGTCAGGCCTCGGAGTATGAACGTAAGCCCGTGAAAGAACGTCTGCTCGGCGCGGTTTGGTTCCTGTAGTCCCGCTGCTAGCGCCTCGGTGAATGCATGGGAGGACTGGGTGTCGGCCTCCCATACAGCGCGCGGCGCTGTAGCGTCCAGGGCCGAACCCAGGACGAACGAATCGATGATGGTGATCGCTTGCAGGCGTTCCTTCGGCTCAAAACCAGCCACGGCAAAAGCTTCAGCCAACGCGTCATAGACTCGCAGCGTTGTTTGATCCCGGACCGTATGGCTGGTGAAGAGTGGAATCAATCTTGGGTGCTTGGCGTAGGAAGCCCAATACTCCATGGCGATCTGGCGAACAGCCTCCTGCCAGTCAACCCGATCCAGATCGGGTAGCTGGATTTCTGACATGGCCCGCCCACGCATCAACTCAATGATCTCGGCCTTGCCCTCTACATGGTTGTAGAGCGAAGATGCAGTCACCGAGAGTGCTTTGGCCAGTTGCGGCAGAGTGAACTCACCGTGTGCGTCGACAAGCGTGAGCGCGGCGTCGGCAATCGCAGTGGTGCTGAGCTTTGGTTTCGACGGTCTAGCCATGCGGACTTCCTTTGCTTCGAGACTCTTTGACTAGAGCATACACAGACTAAACGAAAACCATTCGTTAAAATCCTTGATTTTGGCGATGGGCTAGGTCTAATCTGAAAACGAATAGCATTCGTTAAATATCCCGAGGTGAACCAAATGCAAGAAGTCCTCGCCCTGAACGCACCGGTCTCCCCGGCGCGTGCCGGAGAAAAAGTGCGTGGTGACATCACCGTTGCCCTAGTGCAGCACCGCTGGCATGAAGACCGCCAAGCCCTGGAAGCGGAGCTTGAAGATGGAATCCGGCGAGCTGCGGGCCATGGCGCACAAATTGTCTTCCTACCGGAGCTGACGCTGAGCAAATACCCGGCCTTCGTAATCCCGGATACGGCCGCCGCCGATGTGTCCGCAGAAGAGCTGTTGACCGGTCCAACATTTATCTTTGCCGCGCAGATGGCAGCCAAGCACCAGATCCACGTACATATTTCCTTGTTCCGCAAGGCGCCATCACGTGATGGACTGGGGCTGAACACCGCGATTGTCGTGTCTCCGGAGGGCGAACTGGTGGCGACCACCAATAAGCTGCATATTCCGCGGACCGCAGGCTACTACGAGGACAAGTACTTCCGCGAAGGCCCCAACGAGGAACCCTATCCGGTGCACCGCTTCTCGGGCCTGAAAGACCTGGCCATGGGACTGCCTACCTGCTGGGACGAGTGGTTCAGTGAACCGCCGCGCATCTACTCGCTGGCCGGGGCCGACCTGCTGGCCTATCCCACAGCCATCGGATCCGAACCGGACCACCCGGATTTTGATACCGAACCGCTGTGGCGCCAAACCATTCTCGGCAATGGCATCGCCAACGGACTGTTCATGGTCGTCCCGAACCGCTGGGGCGACGAAGGAGCGTTGACCTTCTACGGCTCCTCTTTCATCTCCGACCCCTATGGCCGGATTCTGGCCCGCGCCCCACGCAACGACTCAGCGGTGCTGGTCGCCAGCCTGGACCTCGATGCCCGCCGGGACTGGCTGACGCTGTTCCCATTCCTGCGCACACGCCGCCCGGAAACCTACGCAGCCCTGACCGAAGCGCGCGTTGAGAGCGGACTCGGGGAAGAGGAGCAGACCAGTGCCTAACTACTTCATGCCCGCTGAAACCGCAGCCCACGAGCGGATCTTCATGGCTTTTCCAAGCGGAGGATACACCTTGGGACAGAGCGAGGCGGAGGCGGAAGCCGCTCGCACCGCATGGTCCAACGTGGCCCGCGCGGTTGCCCGGTTTACCCCGGTGACGATGATCGTTGATCCAAGCGCACTTGCCGATGCCCGCCGCCATCTCGGGGAATCCGTGGACTTCGCGGTACGCGAGTTGGATGATGCCTGGATGCGCGATATCGGTCCAACCTTCGTACGTGATGCCGCGGGTGAACTCTTTGCGGTGAACTGGAATTTCAACGGTTGGGGCGCCCAGGCATGGGCACACTGGGGAAAGGACAGCAAAATCGCCAGCGAAGTTGCTGCCCTGACCGAAACCAAGGTGCTAAGAGCGCTGATCACCAATGAAGGCGGCGGCATTCACGTGGATGGGGAGGGCACCGTTTTGGCAACCCGCAGCGTGCAGCTGGACCCGGGACGCAATCCGGGGAAAGCGGAAGCCGATATTGAAACGGAATTTGCCCGACTGCTCGGTGCCACGAAGACCATCTGGCTGGAACGAGGGTTGACCCGCGACAACGAAGAATTCGGAACCCGCGGACACGTAGATATCGTGGCCTGTTTTGCCGCACCCGGTGTGGTGCTCTTCCACGACCAGCAAAACCCCGAGCACCCAGACTTTGAGGTATCCGGGCAGGTGCGCAAGCAGCTTGAATCTGCTGTTGACGCCAAGGGGCGCAAACTTACGCTCATACCGGTGCCGGCCCCGACGGTGCTCACGGACACCGAGGGATGGGTTGATTACTCCTACATCAACCATCTGGTCACCAACGCCGGAGTCATCGCCTGTACCTTTGGTGATCCGATGGACGCCCAGGCCCTGCAGATATTGGCGGAGGCCTATCCCGGGCGGGAAGTGGTGGGGGTTGATGCCCGGGAGCTATTTGCGCGCGGTGGTGGAATCCACTGCATCACTCAGCAGCTGCCAACTTAAGGTGGCGTGCTGGACGCAGAGAGTTCGGGTAAGTCGCAACGCAATTGCAGGAAAGACTATGTTGCGTAGGCTTCATATATTCTCTCGCAGTCCGGACAAATTTTCATATCTGATACGTCTTGCGATGGAACGAAGTTGAATCCGCAAATAGCTTGGCTGACTATTCCATAGACGTATGCGTCAGTGAGAATTCTCTGCCTAGCATAGTGCGCGTAGTGTGTGCGCGGCACTTCGGGTTTGTGCGTGTACGTGTCGATCGATGCGTTAGCTAAAGTTTCAGCAGCGAGGAGTTGTTGAATCTTCACTTCGGTGGTCTGAACAAGGTAGACCATATCTTTGCCGTTGTGTTCAATTATCTCCCAGTGTTCTTGAACTGGATCAATAAGACCAATCATGATGGGAACGACAACATCACGAAGCGTCGAGTCGGACCAATTTTTAGTATGGACGGTTAAAAATATGTCTGCGGGCAGCTCGTGTGGTGCCTGTTGATCTTCGACGCGTTCCACGTGGAAATCAACCACTAGCTCAGCGCCCTTGTGCGAGGGGTGGAGTGGGAGCGTAACTTCGACCTTATGATTTAAAGTAATCGACTTGCTGACTGAAGAGAGTATGGAAGCGGCGCAGCTGGCCTCCCAAGCTTTCTCCGTGGCATTTGCAACTTCAAGTTTTTGGAGTGTGTAGTCATCTGACGTCGGGTAAAGCGCTAAGAGAGCATGCCGTTTCATCAAATCTAGTTTTCGGTAAACGTTCGACTCGTCGCCTGCACGGCGAAGTCCAGCGAACAGTATCCACCATTGGGCATCCTGCTTGGGTTGAGTCACGAGTCCTCGCCATTGACCAGGTTTTAGCTCGCGCCAAGGAGTTGGCATTCCACAGGTAACTGCATGTTTGTAAACTATGTGCGAGTTGGCACATTCTGGATCACTTGTTGCCCAGTTTCCTGACTGGATAACGGGATGCTGGAGTTGGGAGAGTGGGCCGGCGTCTTTGAAGCGACCTTGTTTGACGGCTCTATATTGCTCCGGGTTTGCCCAATCATCTGGGGCCGATAGGCATTCATGCAGTACATACAGCGTTGGTCGAACCCCGACGAGTTGTGCATTCATCATGGCTTTATCCTACGTAGAGCGTCGAGTTTTGTTTAGTGACCATTTTGGTAATTCCAACGCCGAGTGTTGAGAGGCATTGTTCACAGCCGGTAGCTTCTCTCTTGCGGAAGCCGCGTTGGCCGAGATAAGCTAGTTTCAGTTGAGTCACTTGTGCTACCTAAGTTAGTTAGTATGGAATTCTGAAGGGCACGAAATGTCACTTATTGAGCTACCTCTAGCACCAAAAGACAAGACTCAAGATGTTCGTGCCGTTTTAGAGACTCTTGCCGATAACGAATTAGCTGACATGCTGATGCAGGTAGTTGGTCTTGTTGAAGAGGGCAAGAGCCTTGTCGTCAGGCGATCGCCTGACGCGGAGGTATCTCCGAAAGAAGCATCTGAAATGGTGAACATGAGTCGAACTTTTATATGCCGCTTATTGGACCAGGGGGTCATCCCTGAACAACCACGGGTTGGTACACATAGAAGAATCCTCGTAAGTGATTTGGAGGAATTCATGAAAAACCGTGGCCGCGCATCACGCCATTTCGCTAAGTCGTTGGCGCATGCAGAGGATTCCAAAGCGCAACTTGTGCGCGACATTGCTGGGGTTTCCCGTGAGGAAGCTAGTAAGTTTGGCTATTAGTTCTATGACGTATTAGACGACGAAAATGATCTATTGGTATCGCTAGGAGAACTAGCGCCAATGCTGGTGTTTTGGTGAATCCGAACGAATCGGATTCACCAAAACGCGTTTAATGGGCCAACAGCGCGTTTGGCTGCAATACCCAGCAGCAGCCGGACCCCTGACAGGAGAGCTAGTCCAGCCCGACCTGACGGCGCCGCTCCAGAAATACAGGACGGGTGATCCTGCGGTTCGCGGCGAAAATCGGCTCGGTGCTGCAGGCTCCGGTGGCCAGATCGGCCAGATGCTCGCCGATGGCCGGCACAAACTTAAACCCATGCCCGCTAAATCCAGCACCCACGGTGATCGGTCCGAAACGGTCCAAAATGAAGTTCTCGTCTTCGGTATTGGAATAGGTGCAGGAGACCGTCTCAAAACGTTCGGGGTCAACACCAGGCAACCAGCGTGCGGCATAAGCCTGCAACGCCCGAATTTGTTCGTCCACGAGCTCATGCGGGCGGGCATTCGGGTCAACTATGCGGCCCGAGCCGTGCCAGCCGACCTTGATTCCCTCGCCCGGAGTGTGCATTCCATAAATCGGGCCGTAGACCGGGGAACCGGTATCACGTGCGGGGTCCAAGCAGTGATTGAACCCGGGCCACCGAGCAGGAAGCGGGGTTTGCGTGAAATGAACCGGGTGCTCTTCGGTGACATGGATCCGTGGAAGGCTGATGGCTTCCCCGAGGAGCGACCGGCTCCATGCCCCGGCGGCCACGATGACATGGCGTGCTCGCAGGGTTGTGCTCCCCGCAGGCTCCTCCAGCTGGATGCTGACAAGTTCCTCGGAGATCACTTCCAGGGCCGACACACGCCGATTGTGGTGAATCGCGGCCCCGGAGTTCAGCGCCAGGCGTTGCAGCGTCGAAACGGCAAGATCGGCATTGATCTGGGCTCCTGCGGGAATATACAGAGCCTCGGTCTCAAATTTCATCCCGGCAAAACGTTCTTCGGCTTCTGCCATGCTCAGGGACTCGCAGTCGAATCCGGCCGCGCCGAGACTGCGTTGGATCCGGCGTTGCCCGACTGGATCGCCGTGGTTCACCAACCCGGTGCGGTTCAGCAGCTTGGTGCCACCGGACAGGGCAACCTCGTCCCACAGGAGGTTCGCGCGTTGCAGCAACCGCACATAGGGGGCTTCCGCGTAGGCCGGATTGAAGTTGCGGGTCGCCCCATGCGAGGCACCGTGCAGATGGCCCGGCGCATATTGCTCGACCATGAGCACTTCGCGGCCGCGTGCGGCTAATGCGTGGGCGGCGGCCGAGCCCATGGCTCCGCCGCCAATGATCAGATAATCAACGTCGATACTCACGAGACCAGCGTAGAACGAGGCAGCGCGGAATTCGTATTCTGAGGTCGCGCCCGGGTGCACTAACGTAAAGCAATAGGGCGCGACTGCGTTCGGCGCAGGAACTGGAAGGCAGCAACTATTGGATACGCTACAACTCGGCGCATTGCTCGGATTGTCCGCGGCCGTTTTTGTGGGGGCTTCTACACAGCGAATCTCCGGAATGGGATTCGCGCTGGTTGCTTCACCATTTCTGGTGATGGTTCTCGGGCCTCACCACGGGGTCATGGTGGTCAACTTCCTCGGAGCCTGCAGCAGCTTTTTGATTCTGATCCAGGTATTCAGGGACGTTGAGTATAAGAAGATCTTGCTGATGCTCATTCCTGCGGTCATCATGACTCTTCCCGGCGCCTGGGTTGCCGCGCGTTTGGGCGGCCCGTGGCTCACCATCGGGATTGCCTTGATGGTCATCCTTGCCCTGGGCTCGAGCTTCCTGGTGCGCAATCTTCGTACCGCGCAAAGCAAGGGGCTGGCAATCGGGGCAGGTGCCGTTTCCGGATTCATGTCTGTTACCGCCGGAGTGTCAGGTCCGGCCATTGCTGGGTACGCGGTGGCCAGCCGTTGGCCGCAGGCGAAATTCGCCATTTCGGTGCAACTGTACTTCTTTGTTCTGGCCGTCGCTTCGCTGCTGGCCAAGGGCGGAGTTCCCGAACTACATTGGACGCAGTGGGTGAGCTGCCTGATGGCGATGGTTGGGGGAATACTGCTGGGCAACTTCCTCGCTCCCAAGATTCCGGAGAGGTTTAGCCGCTTGTTCGTTATTCTCGTCGCGTTTGCCGGGGCCGTGACGCTGCTGGTCAACGGGCTAACCCAGGCGCTGGCGTAGGCAGAAACTGGCTAAAAAGTCTATCAGTGAGATAATTGCTACCGTGCGGACCGATCAGAGCATTCAAAACCATGGCAAACCGGCCACAGAACTAGACGTTGAACGGCAGGCATTGTGGGCAGGCTTTATCTGTTCAATCCTAGGATTAATAGTCGGGCTCATCCTGTTCGCAGGTAATCGCCCGGCTCTGGCCGGTGGGCTATCCGTAGGTGCCGTCGCCGCTTCAACCGGAGCGGTGGCAGCAGCACTGGCCAGTGCGGTGGCCTTTCGGCGGTTGCTGCTATCACGCGAGCCGTGGCTCGGGCGGATCCCCAGGTGGCGTCAGGCAGTCGCCCTGAGTGGGCTGGTTTTAGTCCATGCAGCGAGCACGGTGATGATCTTGATGGTGGCTTTCCACCTGATGCAGCAGGCGTTTTTTGGACTGCGCGTGGATATGCTTGCCGGCTCCTTGCTTGTCAGCGGCGCGACGGGGGTCAGCGCCTATCTGTGCTTGGTTGCCACGGCTCGGACAAATGCCGAAACTCTGTCGGTGGTTCTGGGTATCTTCATGGCCTCGGGAGTCGTCATCAGCATGCTGCTCGCCGAGGACCGAGGCTGGTGGCAGTCGATGTTCTCTTCCCTCGGTACCTATGACGCGGGGATTGGTTCCTTCTGGACATTCAACACGACGTTGGTGGTCTCCGGGCTCGTGCTGATGGCCTTTACCGAATTTATGACCAGAGATCTTGCAAAGCTCTCACGGACCTATAGGTGCCGCCCGAGCTTGGAGAAATACCGGATTGCAAAGCATCTGCGCCCGCGTCCCGGCGTTGTCCGCTGGTGCCTTTTGGCGGTGGCCCTTGGTGTTATTTTGATCGGGGTAGTTCCGGTAAATGTTGCCCCCGAGGTGCATGCTGCTTTTGTCCGGTTGGCGGCGGCCGGGATGATGCTGCTCCTGACGGGGACCACGGTGCTTCTTCCGGGATATCCGGTGGTTTTCCATCTGATGTCGCTGACGGCACTAGGAGCTTTATGGCTGGCCTTCTTGCTGTGGCAGGAATGGAACTACTACAACCTCACCGGATTTGAACTTGCCGTGGTCGCAATTCTCTTCACCTGGATCTCGGTGTTCATCCGAACAACTTCGGCATTGATCCACGACAAGCAACAGCAACTTCGCAAGGAAAAGCGGACGCGCAGGCGTGCGCAGCGTGAACAGCTGGCCGGTGCGCAAGATCCGGCGGCCGCAAATATCGATCCGCATTCAAGCCACGGCGAAATCCGCCGTAATGGGGAGGACGCAGGTTTCCAGAGTCGATAGCCTTGAAATATGTTGATCTCCGAAAAGCTGTATTTGCTACTGACCAAGGACGACGGCCGCCCAGAGACGGTGATGAGCTCCTATGGGTACGGAATGAACGCCGCGGTCATTGCTGACCTGATCTTGGGTGGACGAGTAGGCCTTACCGAAGACTCGAATCCGCGCATCACCATCATCGGAGCGGGGCCGATCGGGGACCCGGTATTGGCGCACTCCCTGGAAAAGCTCGAGGGCAAAGACGGCACAAGCCTGGATTCGGCCGTTGCGATCAACCGACTGTGCAATATTCGCCTAGTGACGGATTCTTTAGCCAAGCAAGGACTTGTGGAACACGGGGAACGCAGCTTCTTTGGTCTGGGCAAGGGGAATGTGAAAGTACTGAACGGGCAACTGGAACGCCAATTCCGTTTCGGGCTGCGGTCGGTGCTTCAGGGGCAGCGGGAGGCCGAAACCCACGAGGCAACGCTGCTATCCATCTTGCAAGGCATGGGCGTAGTGCCTAATGTCCTAGCCGAGGAGATCGAACCGCTGAGCGCTGCAGAGTCCAAGCATCGGATCAAGGAAGTCGCCACGGACTCCCGCGCCGGGGACGCGGTTCGCAAAGCAGTGGCAACGATGAACAGCGCGGTCGCCACGACCACCATCCTTCCGGGGTCTCGCTGAGAAGCTTGCAGCTATGCGGGCTGCTCGACTAAACCGGCTTGCATCACGACGTCAACCGTGGCCTGGAAGTGCTTGCGCAGCAGCGCGCCGAGTTTCTGCGCATCGCGAGCAAGGGCCGCATCGAGAATATCTGCGTGCTCCTGCTCGACATCGCGCGCCACCGCCGCTTGTGACGGCGCGGCCCACCGGCGATAGAGCTCCGTGAAATTTGCCAAGTCGGTGGAGAGCTTCAGCATCGGTTGGCACTCGCACGGAGCCAAAAGCTGATGATGAAATTCGCGGTGCGCAGCCGACCAGAGTGGGTTCACCCGATCCGGATCTTCGGGTAGACGGCGTGGGGTTCGTGAAAGTTTATGGTGCGCGGCGATGAGCCCGGATTCCCAGGCTACGGTTCCACGTTCCACGGCCAGCCGTGCCGCGAGCGCCTCGGTGGCGCAGCGAAGCTCGGTAATGTCTGCCAATTCTCCAAGGTTGAGATCTGGAACAAAAAATCCGCGATTGGGGCGGATGGCAACAAGGTTTTCACCGGCTAAACGGGTCAAGGACTCGCGAATGACGGTGGTGCTGGTGCTGAATTGCTCGGCTAACGTGGTGGGCTGCAAGCGATCTCCCGGTGACCAGAAGCCGTCCAGAATGGTGCGGCGAATTCCTTCGAGCGAATGCATAGATGCCTTTGCCACGCGGGCCTCTTTCTTATTGGTGAAACCTTGAGCGCAAAATCCAAGATAATCATATTATGTCCGACTACTCAGAGTATTGAGCGATTTCATTTCTTCGTGTTCGTCCTGTGTTTCGCTGCACCCTTTACGTAGCGTGGCGGTAGGCCTAGGCTCGGCTCATGCCAGTGATGCTGCGTACTATCCAGACCGCCGTACCAGAAACGCTCCTTCGCCAGGATGAAGTCCGTGATGTCTTTGCACTGCAACCGGGGCTGTCCCGGTTGGGTCAGCGGCTGATCGCCACCTCCTTCGATTCCTCGGCGATCAACACCCGCTACAGTTGCGTCAAAGACTTCGATGCCCACCACCCGCCGGCCAGCGCGTTGTTCTACGACGCGGGCACGCAGCAACTGCACTCTCCGAGCACCGCCACCCGCAACCGCGAATATGCCGCCCACGCCCCGGCACTCTTTATCGGAGCCGCGCAGAAAGCCCTGGACGACTGCCCGGATCTGACACCTGCGGACATCACCCACGTCATTACGGTCTCCTGCACCGGTTTTTATAACCCAGGACCGGACTACCAGATTGTGCGCGCGCTGGGTCTGAAGCCCAATACCGTGCGGCACCATCTGGGCTTTATGGGTTGCTATGCGGCTTTCCCTGGACTTCGTGCGGCTAGGGATTTTTGCCTCGCGGATCCGCAAGCAACGGTGCTGGTGGCCTGCGCGGAACTTTGCACCCTGCATGTGCACAGCTCGAACGACCCGGACACCATCATGGGTTCTGCGCTCTTTGCCGACGGAGCCGCGGCGGCAATCGTCACCGCACACGGCGATAGCGGATTGAGCATGGACGCCTTTGAAACGGTGCTCACCCCGGTCGGCGAAGAGGCCATGGCATGGAATATCGGGGACGAAGGCTTTGAGATGGTGCTCGGAACCTATGTTCCGCACATCATTGATGAGCATATTAGCGGCGCCTTGGAACCGCTCTTCGCGAAGGCTTCCATCCCGGAAACGACCTTCGCCCAGATCAAGCATTGGGGGATACACCCCGGTGGCCGAGCGATCCTGGACCGCGTCCAGAATCGCCTCGAACTCAGTGATGCCCAATTAGCCCCTGCCCGAAAGGTCTTGGCCGAATACGGAAACATGTCCAGCGCGACGGTCCTGTTCGTGCTCAAGGAAATCATGGATGATCGGCAAGCCAGCTCGGGCGAACGCGTCTGCGCCATGGCTTTCGGTCCCGGACTGACCGTGGAAACCGGGCTCTTCACCCTGCACGGGACGGCTGAATGACGGGTCTGCGGCGCAGCATCGGAGCCAGCGAGGAAATGGATCGACCGGATTGCGACCCTGCATTGCTACGCCGGACCTACGCGCAGTTTCCGCTGGTAAATCGGGTTGTCGCCGGATGGCGCGGAAACTACGCGCGCTTCATCCGTCCCGTGCTGCGCCGCCGGCCCGGAACAAGAATTCTGGATGTGGGCTGCGGGGGCGGCGACATCGCAATGAATCTGGCCCGCTGGGCGCTCGCCGATGGGTTTTCGACTCAGATTCTCGGGATAGATCCGGATCCGCGCGCCATCGACTACGCCCGCCGGGCTCTGCGCCAGGCGGCTCTGCCGGAGGGCGTGGTGCAATTCCGTGAGACTACCAGTGTGCTGCTTGCCGCCGCCGGGGCGCAGTTTGACGTGGTGCTCTCCAACCACCTGCTGCACCACCTGGAAGCGGGCGAATTGCAGCAGCTGCAGGTGGACACCGAGCGGCTGTGCGCCGGGATCGGCCTGCATAGCGATATTCGCCGCGCCAGAGCGGCATTGCTGTTGTTCGGCACGGCAACGCTGCCGTTGGCCGGTACCTCGCTGATCCGCCGCGACGGGCTGGTCTCCATCCGGCGCAGCTACACGCCAGCGGAACTGGCTGCTTTGGCCAGGTCTGGCTGGGAGGTGCAAGCACAACGGACTTACCGCAATGTGCTGCTCTGGAAGTCAACCGGCAGTGGATGAGGTAGCGATCATCGGAGCCGGGCCGGTGGGATTGACCCTGGCGATCCTGTTGGCCCAACGAGGACGGAAAGCCACGGTATACGAGAAGCGAACCGAACTAGCCGGGCATTCACGAGCGATCGGCCTGCATCCGCCGGCCCAGCAGATCCTTGAACTGGCGGGGGTAGGCCCGCAGGCGCAGGAATGCGGAGTCCCGATCCGCCGCGGCATCGGAGTTTCGGCGGGCCGCATCATTGGCATCATGGACTTCGCGGTGATCGGCGGGGGCTACCCCTACGTCTTGTCATTGCCCCAACAGGTCACCGAGACGCTGCTGCGCGAACGCTTGGCGGAGCTTGCTCCGGGCACACTGGTCTCCGGGGCCGAGTTCACCGGCCTTCGGTCGCAGTCGCCGGACGGGGTGGAATTCACCGCCGGCGGTACCTCGCACCGAGCCCGATGGCTGGTCGCAGCCGACGGAGTGAACTCGTCGGTGCGCAGGAGCCTGGCAGTGCCATTCGGCGGCAGAGCTTTGCCCGACGCCTACCTGATGGGAGATTTTCCGGATACCACGCAGCTGACCCACACCGCCGCCCTGTTTTTGCACCCGGCGGGGATAGTGGAATCTTTCCCCTTGCCTGGTTCCCTGCGTCGTTGGGTCCTGCGTGTGGACGGCCAGAGCTCCGGCAGCTCGGCCGCCGACGTGGTTGATGCCCTCTGCCAGCGGGTGGGATTTGTGCTTGACGCCGCGAGCTGCACCATGCACAGCCGGTTCGCTACCGCCAACCGGCAGGTTGCCTCGATGGTCCATGGGCGGGTGGTATTGCTCGGGGATGCCGCGCACCAGATCAGTCCCATTGGGGGACAGGGACTCAGCCTGGGATTTGCCGACGCGCTGGAGCTGGCTGGGCGGTTGGCTTCCAATGCATCCTTGGCCGGTTTCTCCGAAACCCGATTGCAGGCCGCGCGCAAGGCGGGTTCGCGCGCGCAGCTGAATATGATGCTGGGCCGGCCGTTGCCATGGTGGCTGGCATCGGGGCGCGATGCCCTGATTTCACGCCTGGCAGCGAGCCAACGCCTCCATGACGGTGCAGCCCGCAGCTTTACGATGACCCCTCGTGGAGGTCCGGGAAGCAGCTGATGTCCAGCAGAGGGCCGCTGGTTCTCTCCGAGGTGGAGGGCGCTGGAGGCCTCGGTGCCATGCGTGCCCAAACTCACCGCCAACTTCCAGTGGATACGTGAAACAATAGGTAGTAATGACTTCCAGCGACTCCACCACACTTTCCGCCGTTGAACGCAAGGCTCTGCGCACCGAGCAGGCCGCTGCCCAGCGCGCCCAGCAGCTGCGCATCTCCAAGTCCCGAGCCGAGGCCGAAGGCCGCGCCCAGGTCGTGCCAACGGCCGAAGGATGGAAACAGGAGATGGGCGCCGATGGCCGTCCAGAACTGCAGTTCGCCACCAAGCGCCGCGTCGCCCAGCCGCCAACGCACCTGGCGGACCTGAGCCTTGCCGAACGCCAAGCGAAGCTGAAGGAACTAGGCCTTCCGGCCTTCCGCGCCAAGCAGCTTTCGACGCACTACTTCACGCACTACACCACCGACCCGGAGAAGATGAGCGATCTTCCCAAGGAGCGCCGTGCGGAACTGGCCGAGGCCATGTTCCCGAAGCTGCTCACCGAGGTCAAGCGACTGACCACCGATGACGGCAAGACCATCAAGTTCCTCTGGCGCCTGTTCGACGGTTCGCTGGTCGAGTCCGTGCTCATGCGCTACCCGGGCCGCATCACCCTATGCATCTCTTCGCAGTGCGGCTGCGGCATGAACTGCCCATTCTGCGCCACCGGACAGGCGGGGCTGACCCGCAACATGTCCACCGCGGAAATCCTGGACCAGATTGTCCAGGCGAACCGGGTGATCGCCGAAGGCGGCCTCGGTGGCCAGAAGCATCCGGACGAACGCGTGGGCAACATCGTGTTCATGGGCATGGGCGAGCCGCTGGCGAACTACAAGCGCGTGATGAACGCGGTGCACCGCATGGTTGCCGACGCCCCCGAAGGCCTGGGCATGAGCGCCCGCGGCATCACCATTTCCACCGTGGGTCTGGTGCCTGCCATCCGCAAGCTGACCGAAGAGAATGTGCCGGTCACCTTCGCGCTGTCGCTGCATGCCCCGGACGATGAGCTGCGCGATGAGCTGATCCCGGTGAACTCACGCTGGAAGGTCGACGAGGCGCTGGACGCCGCGTTTGACTACTATGTGAAGACCGGACGCCGCGTCTCCATCGAGTACGCGCTGATCAAGGACATGAACGACCATGAGTGGCGTGCCGAGCTGCTGGCGAAGAAGCTCAACGCCCGCGGTCGCGGCTGGGTCCATGTGAATCCGATTCCATTAAATCCGGTACCGGGCTCCATCTGGACCCGCAGCGAGAAGGACATCACCAGCAAGTTCGTGCGCCGCCTGGACAGCCTCGGCGTACCCACCACGCTGCGCGATACGCGCGGCAAAGAAATCGACGGCGCCTGCGGGCAGCTCGCAGCCGACGAAGACTAAACATCTGTGACTAGGGCCTTTGCTTCACGTGAAACACGTGGAGCAAGGGCCCTTTTCGCGTTTAGGGGTGCCGGCAATCTGGCGCGCGGCCTGTCCGGAGACGCTATTTCTGGGTTCGCCGGTCGGGGCGGGCTCCGCGAACACCGGCAGCCGCCAAGACACAGGCGCCGGCTCAGCAAGAGCAACCGCGGCCAAACCGGTAGGGTTCAGATATGGCCGTTTCAGACCCACTCTTTTTAGACAAGACCAATCCCGAGTTGTGGAACTCCATGGGGAAGTTCTCCAACCAGCTTGCCAAGACCTACCGGGCAGCCGGCATCAGCGACCGGACAGCCGAACTGATCAACCTTCGGGTCTCGCAGATCAACGGCTGCGCCTACTGCCTCGACATGCACACGCGCAAGGCGCTGGAAGCCGGAGAGCGCATGCAGCGCATCGTATTGCTCAGCACGTGGGATGAATGCGGCGGACAGTTTGACGAGCTCGAATGCGCGGCCCTTGCCATCGCCGAGGCTGCCACGGATCTGCCCTGCCCGGAGGAACGCATCGCCGCCGTAGCTTCGGCGCGACTGCTGCTCACCGATGAACAGGTTGCCGCGATCCAGTGGATCGCGATTTCGATGAACGCTTTTAATAGAATTTCCATTCTGTCCCGCCACCCGGTCAAGGAACGGGCGCTTGGAGCGGAGAACGCCCAGTGAAGGTATCTGCTCGCGGACAGGTGCCGCCCTTTGAAGTAATGCAGATTGTTGATTCGGTGGCCACCATGCGCACCGCCGGACATGATGTGATCTCGCTCTGCGTCGGCGAACCCGGTGGCGGGGCACCGGCCGCGGTTAATGAATTGGCTTCGAAGCTCCACGCCGAACATGCGGATTTCGGGTACACCTCCACCACTGGCTTAGCCGCAACAAGGCAGGTGCTAGCCGAGCACTACCGCCTGACCTACGGGATAGAGATTCCCGCGAGGAACTTCGTCATGACTGCAGGTTCCTCGGGCGCATTCCAGCTCGCGTTCTTGGCGGCCTTTGATCAGGGAGATATCGTCGCATTGGCGCGGCCTGGGTACCCGGCCTACGCAAATATTCTGCAAGCCCTTGGGCTGCAAGTTGTTGACCTGCCCACCGGACCCGAGCAGCGTTTCCAGCCGACGGTGGAACTTCTCGAGGCGGCGAAGGCGCAACACGGACGCCTCGACGGGCTGGTGATAGCTTCGCCGAACAACCCCACCGGAACCATGTTCAGCGCCGAGGAGCTTGAACGCCTCGCCTGCTGGTGCGAAGCAAACGGAGTGCGGCTGATCAGTGACGAGATCTATCACGGAATCGAGTTTGTGCCCGAACGCAGGGGCCATACCTCCTGGGAATACTCCCAGACAAGCATTGTCGTTTCGTCATTTTCCAAATACTGGGGAATGACCGGCTGGCGTTTGGGTTGGATGATCGTCCCCGACGACATGCTCGCCGTGGTGGATGGCTTAGCCTCCAACCTTGCCCTATGCGCGCCGGCGCCCGCGCAACGCGCCGTGCTGGCCGCCTTCGAACCAGCGAGTCTGGAAGAAGCCGAGGGCCGGGTAACCGAATTCGCTCGCACCCGGGAGTTGGTGCTCGGCAGCATAGAGAAGCTTGGCATCTCGCAGGCTGCCCCTGCCGATGGCGCATTCTATCTCTACGGAAAACTGCGCCCGGCGGTGCTCGAAAAGTTTGGTTCGGCCACCGGGTTCTGTGCCGCGGTCTTGGAAGAAACTCATGTGGCGCTGACCCCCGGCGGGGACTTCGACCCATTTGAGGGGCATCTGTTTATCCGGCTTTCTTTCGCTGCGGGCTACCATCGTGTCGCCGAAGCGCTGGACCGAATCGATGTATTCCTGAAGAGGAATATTTAGCATAGGGAGTTTATGCACAGTTCGCCGTTGCGGAGCTATGCGTTGAACAAGCCTGCCCGAAGCTGGGATGAAGCAAAGTCCACCACCCAGCTTGGAGTCCACCATGCGCGATCTTCCGCTACCCGTCGAACACGAATGCCTTGCCTGCTACCTCTATCGGGTAGCCGAGGACGTGCCCTGCGAAGGTTCGCTTCGCATGCTCAAATGTTACCGAGACCATGCGGCACCCCGGGCCACCGCGCTGGAACGCAAGATCAAGCTGCTCGGCGGATACTGCGATTGCGAGGTTCTCATGAACGCACTGCGGCCGGCTACCACCGAGGCTGTCAGAGCCATGGACCATGGAGCCGATTTGGTCTGCAAAGGGGTACGCCGCGGCTGTATTCAACCCTGCGAGCAGTGGTTGATACGCCGCGGCGTGCAATGGGCTGGCGGACAATTCCGCAGCCGGGGTGCCAAAAGTTCTTAGTCTTCGATCGCGTCGGACCGATTCGCAGCCTTCTTCTTGGACGCCATACGGGCCTTGAGAAGTTCCACGAAGATCGGGATGACCGAAATCAGCACGATCAAGATGAAGATGATGTCTACGTTTTCTTCGATCCAGCTAATCTGGCCCAACCAGTAGCCCAGCAGGGTTACGCCAACGCCCCAGAGCAGCGCGCCGGCAAGATTGTAGAAAACGAAGGTCTTGTGGTTCATTTTGGCGACGCCGGCAATCACCGGAACGAAGGTGCGAACCACCGGGACGAAGCGTGCAAGAATCACCGCGCGCCCACCGAATCTCTCGAAGAATTCGTGGGCACGTTCCACGTTTGCCTGGGAGAAGAAACGAGAATCGGGCTTCTTGAAGATCGCGGGGCCAGATTTTTTACCGATGATGTAGCCCGTTTGGTCTCCGGCGAAGGCGCAAACGAAGATTGCGAGGGCAAAAAGCCACAGCGAGATATCCAGGGTTCCCGAAGCGATCAACAGCCCCACGGTAAAGAGCATTGAATCCCCTGGCAGGAAGAACCCGACAAGCAGTCCGGTCTCTGCAAAGACGATGCCGCACACCAGCAGCATGACCCATGGGCCCAAGGCTGGGTCGCGGAGGAAGACGTTGGGGTTCAACCAGTCGGGGAGAAACGCAGCTCCCATGGTTGGTGTCCCGAACTCGGTCATAAGCGAGAGGAAAGGAGAAAGATCTAGCACGGTAAAAGACTACGGGAAATCACTGGGAGTTTCCCTGTACGTTAATGCAGATCACAGACCGAAAGTGCTTGGATAATCACCCAAACTACTGGCTGACAGGTGCTTACCGAACCTTTGCGGTTGCTGGCACAAAGCTGGTGTGTGGCGGCACCATGCCAGAGCCTAGCGGCAAGATCACAGCCACTTCGATCGCCTGGCGTTTGACGGGCGAGCGTGACCCATGACAACAGTCATGGGCGGGACATGACTTTCTACTCTGTGCACAGCACCGGAAATTTAGAAAACTAAGAGTATGAAAACGCTGAACCGAACCGACGCTGTCACGCTGACGGGGCTTCACAAGACTTTCACGACACCCCGTACCAAGGTCGAAGCCGTTAAAGGAATCGATCTAACCATTCACACCGGACAAATCGTCGCCCTGCTGGGGCCGAACGGTGCAGGCAAGACCACCACCGTGGACATGATCCTCGGGCTGACCACGCCAACCGCAGGAACCGCCCAGGTGCTTGGCCTCGACCCGCACAAGGCGGTGTCCAGCGGACGGGTCTCCGCAGTACTGCAAACCGGCGGCCTGCTTCGAGACATGACCGTCTACGAAACGATCAAGGTCATCGCCTCCATGCACCAAGTTCATGGACGAATCGACGAAGTCATGGAGCGAACTGGGCTAACGCCGATCGCCAAGCGCCGCGTCGGCAAATGCTCCGGTGGTGAACAGCAACGCATCAAATTCGCCCTCGCGCTCTTGCCCAACCCAGATGTGCTGATCCTGGATGAACCCACCGCGGGGATGGATGTAATGGCTCGCCGCGAATTCTGGAACACCATGCGCAACGAAGCCATCGACGGGCGAACCATCATCTTCGCAACCCACTACCTCGAAGAAGCGCAAAACTTCGCCGAACGCACCGTGCTGATCAGCCGCGGCGCGGTGGTCGCGGACGGGGCAACAGAGCAATTACGGCAAATGATCTCCGGACGAAAGATCGTCGCGACCATGCCGGACACGCGAAGCATCGACCAGCTCCTGAGCGAAGAAACCAAGCCCGAGATCGAAGAGCAGTCAGGGATGCGGGTGACCTTCCGCTGCCAGGACTCGGACGGGCTGGCACGAACACTTCTGACCCGGTATGGCGCCTATGACCTGGAGATCTCCGCGCCAAGCCTCGAAGACGCTTTTGTTCAGTTGACGGAGGACGCATCATGAATCCCACATATGTCGGTGTCGAGTTCACCCGAAACATTCGAGATGGCTACAACCTGTTCTTCTCCCTGTTGATGCCTTCGGCAATGTATCTGCTCTTCGGCAGCATCCCCAGTTATGGCGAGGAAGTCCTCGGGCTGGGAAACGTGAAGTTCTACATCATGGCTTCGATGGCAGCGTACGGGGCCGCGATCTCGACGGTTTCCATCGCCGGTACCGTTGCTACCGAATCCATGCAGGGCTGGGGGCGCCAGATCGCCTTGACGAGAATGTCGCCGGCAACCTTCGTCTCCTCGAAGATGTTCGTGGCGACCACCATCGCGGCGATCTCCGCGGCTCTGGTCTACGCACTGGGTGCTGCGACGGGCGCCACCACCACAGAATGGTGGCTGTGGATCGCGGCCTTTGGCATCACGATAGTTGGTTCGCTGATGTTCGCTTGCTACGGCATCGGCGTAGGCATGCTCTTCAAATCCGAATCCGCGCTGGGCCTGGCCTCGGGATTGATGGTGTTCTTCGCGTTCTTCGGCAACGTGTTCATGCCGCTGAGCGGCTTGATGCTGGATATCGCCCGCTTTACCCCGATGTACGGCTATGTCGCGCTGGTACGTTTCCTGCAATTGCAAGATGTTCCGGCAGAAACCGGGTTCGCTCCCGATGCATTGTGGATCCCAGTGACTAATGTGGTGCTATGGGCAGCGTTCTTCGCAATCTTCGCCCTGATCGCAACGCGAAAGGCACGGGCACGGCAGTGACCGAACGTAGTCAGGCACAGGCCGACGTAGACCGGTTCTGGAGCAGATTCGGCTGGTGGGTATCGGGAGTGTGGATTATTTTCCTCATCTACCCGACACTCACCCTGCTCCAGGGGGACTTCCCGGTGGCGTTGCGGGTCCTCGGGTTGAGCCTGATTCTCGTGTACGCGGCCGCTTACCTTCGCGGCTACGGACGGTTCTCCTGGACGGTGGGCCACGGCGGCAGCGGCTCTTTCGAGGTATATGCCTATTTCGGCATTATGGCAGCGATCATGTTTGCGAGTATTCCGATCCTGCACGACGGCGCGTTGGGGCTGCTGCCATTCCTGACCTCATATTCGGCCTTTCTGCTCAAGCGCAAGGTCATGTACGTGACCTACGCGGTGGCACTGGTCCTGAGCTTCGGCCTTCCGCTGGCTTACGGCGTGTTCCTGCAACAGCTCTTCCTCACCGGGTTGAACGTGATGCTCATGGTGATTTACTTTGTCACCTCCGGGACGATCCGCCGGGCAGTGGCGGCAGACATGATCAAGGATGAATTCCTGGTACTCAGCGAGCAAGAACGGATGGCTCGCGACGTGCATGACGGGGTTGGCCATTCGTTGACCGCGCTGAATCTCAAGGCGCAGCTGGCGCTGCGGCTACTGGACGAAGGCGAAGTCCAGAAAGCTCGAAGCGAGGTTGAGCAGCTCAGCGAACTGGCGCTCACGGCACTCGATTCCGTGCGCACCACCGTGCATGGAATGGCCCGTGCGGATCTCGAAGGGGAACTTCAGGCCTTGGCGCAGGTGTGCGCCGATAGCGGCATTGAGTTTAATGTCGTGGGCCGGGCAGAAGCCATCCCGCAGGCGCTGCGTTCCCACGTTTCGTGGATCGTGCGGGAGTCACTGACCAATGTGTTGCGCCATGCGCACGCCAGCGGGGTCTGGGTTGGCCTATCTGAGCAAATGCTCAGTATCGATGACGACGGAGATGGCCTGCAGAATGCCAAGGAAGGCCACGGGCTACGCGGCATGCGTGAACGGGCCCGGCTTTTCGGAGCCAGTTGCACAGTGGGGGAGTCGAAGCTAGGCGGAACCAGCATTCGAATCGATTTCGGGGCTACGGGAGCAGATGCATGATCAAGGTGTTGATTGCCGATGACCAGCACCTGGTCCGCGGCGCGCTGGTGGCGCTGCTGAACATGGAAAATGACCTCGAGGTGGTTGCCGAATGCTCCGACGGAGACGAGGTGCTGGCCGCGGTGGCCGCTCACGCCCCGGACGTGGTGCTGCTGGATGTGCAGATGCCGCGCATGGATGGCCTCACGGCCGCCGGACTGGTTCGCGCGAAGCATCCGCAGATCAAGGTGCTGATCGTGACCACCTTCGACCGTCCGGGATATTTCAGGCAGGCATTCGAGGTCGGAGCCCATGGATTCCTCGTCAAGGACGCCTCGCCCGCCGAACTAGCCGACGCCGTGCGCCGGGTGCAGGCCGGCGGCAAGGTCATCGACCCGCAGCTTGCGATGCTGTCGGTTGAATCCGCGAGCAATCCGCTGACCGATCGGGAACGCGAGATCCTGGGGCTCGCGGCGGCCGGGAGCCCGGTCTCCAGGATTGCACAGGAAATACATCTGTCGGTGGGTACGGTGCGCAACCACCTGTCGAATGCGATCGGCAAGACCGATGGGTCGAATCGGATCGAGGCCGCGCGCATTGCCCAGGAACGCGGTTGGATCTAGCGGGTCGCGAAGTGGGTGATCAGGCCGATGACCCAGATGGAAGTGGCCAGCAGGACGCAGCCGAACTCTACAATGATTCCGATACCCATGGCCTTCAACGTCGCCCAGGAAGAGGCCAAGGCGCCACCGAACTTGCGGTGGCGAGCGGCCTCACCGAGGAACAGACCCACCGCAAAGCCGAGGAACAAGCCCACGACCGGAATGAGGATGGCGCCGGCGATCGCACCGAGCAACCCCCAGAAGATCGATCCTTTGGGGATCTGATGCTGTTTGAGCTTGCGCCCGGTCAGCACCGCGGAGGCCGACCAGCCTAAGGCGGCGATCAGCATGCCGAGTCCCGCCGCCCACCAGGAAGCGCCGGACCCCAGCAGCCAACCCCAGCCGAGAAGCGTCAAAATAGTGAGCAAGGAGCCGGGCAGGACCGGAATGATTGTTCCCAAGGCAGAGACGATCAGCAGTAATCCGGCAATAATGGTGTAAATAATCTGTGCATCCACACCCTTAGTGTGGCACGGTGAGCAGAGAATAACTTTTGGGCGCGTGCAGGATTTTTGAGGTGTTTGATGAGTCAGCAACAGCAGGGCCGCATCGGTGTCGAGATCAGCAACAACGTAGCCACGGTGAGCCTGGATAATTCGAAGCAGTACAACGCGCTGACCAAAGACATGTGTCTGCAACTCGTCGGCGCGTTTGCAGGGCTCTCTGCAAACCCCGAGGTCGCGGCCATCGTGGTGACCGGGGCCGGAGCGAACTTCAGCGCCGGCATCGCCATCGATCAAATGGATCTGGTGCTCTTTGACCAGCCCAGCGCAGATGGCCTGGTTAACCACTTTGATCTGGTGGACCACGCGATTACCAGCTGTCCCAAACCGACCATCGCGGTGGTGCGCGGCAATTGCTTCGGAGGTGCCTGGCAGCTGGCGGCCGCGTGCGACGTCCAACTGGCGGCGGACAATACCCGTCTTGCCATTACCCCGGCCAAGGTGGGGCTGGTGTTTCCCCGGCCCGGCATCGAACGCCTGGTGCAGAGGGTGGGCCAGAGCCGCGCGAAATACCTGCTGTTCAGCGGCGCCGGAATCAGCATGGAAGAAGCCTCCGAGTGGGGCCTGTTTACCCGGGTTGTACCGCTGGAGAAGCTGGATAGCGAGGCGGCGGCCCTGCTCTTCCAAATGTCAGCCAATTCGAACTTTTCGATTCAGCACACCAAGGAAGCCATCTCACTGACCGGCGAAGGAAAGCCGGAGCCACTGCTTGATGCCTACTGGGAAGAGCTGTGGCGGAAGAACGCGCGCAGTGAAGACCTCAAGGAGGGCCGAGCGGCTTTTGCCGCCAAGCGCCGCCCAGAATTCAGCTGGCGCTTCGAGGGAATCAACTAGCGGCGCAGCCCGCTGCCGGAGGCGTGCACCGGTACCTAGCCGCTGTGCTTGGCTACCAGCTCGCGTTTGAGAATCTTCCCGCTGGGACCCAGCGGGAATTCTTTCACGATCTCAATGTGCCTTGGATACTTGTAGGCGGCGATCTGTTCGCTGACCCATCGGCCGATACTTTCCGGGTTCAGGGTCGACCCGGGTTCCAGCGTGATCGAGGCCGCTACTTCCTGTCCGTGCTTTGCATGTGGAATGCCGTACACGGCCGCGTTGGAGATCTCCGGATGGCTGACCAGCACTTCCTCCACCTCGCGTGGGTATACGTTGTACCCGTTGCGCAGCACCATATCCTTGGTGCGGTCCATGATGCGCAGATAGTCTTCTGCATCTTTCGTGCCTAGGTCTCCGGTGCGGAACCACCCATCCACGACGGCCTCGGCGGTCGCATCCGGGCAGTTGAGATATCCGGAGAACAGGTTGTGTCCGCGGATCACCAGCTCTCCCAGCTCTCCGCGGGGAAGCAAACGGATTTCGTTCGGATAGGCAGGGTCGGCGATTTCCACTTCGACTCCCCAGATGGGGGTGCCGATAGTTCCGGGGCGAGGCTCGCGCCCCAAATGGTTGAAGGTGGCGGCCGGTGAGGTTTCGGTCAGTCCGTACGCCTCATGGATTCGAGCTCCGAAACGCGCCTCGAAGGCGTTCAGGACCGCTACCGGCAGCGACGCACCGCCGGAGACCGCATAGCGTAGCTTGGTTGGTTTATCGCTGCGTTGTTTGCCGGCTTCCAACAGTGCGACGTACATGGTGGGGACGCCAAAGAACAAGTCGATTTCCTGGTCCAAGACCAGGTCCAGGGCATCTTTCGCGGTGAATTTCGGAAGCAATACGAGTTCGGCACCGGCGCGGAATCCGGTGTTGAGCACGGCCGTTTGGCCGAAGGTATGGAACAGCGGCAAGCCGCCGAAGAGCTTATCGCCGGGGCGCATATCGATGGTTTCCAACAACAATGTGCTGGTCTGTTCGATCAACGCCAGGTGGGTGCCGAGGGCGCCCTTTGGCGTGCCGGTGGTGCCGGAGGTGTAGAGGATCGTGGCGATATTCTCCGGATGCTGTGGCTCATAGGTCCTGATGGGATCCGCGCTCGCCGCGCGGTCTTCCAAGCGGTCGGTTTCCAACTCCGGCGGTGCCAAGACGCTGAGGACTTTGGCGCCGGCCAGTTCGGCTCCGGCTGCGCCTTCGCCTAGCAGGGGAGCGGCACAAATCAGCAGCTTGGCGGCGGAATCTTCGAGTACGTAGGCGATCTCCTGCTTCTTCAGCAACGCGTGGATGGGCACTGCAATAGCTCCCAAGGAAAGGATGGCGTAGTACACCCGGGCGAAGTCGGTGACATTGGGAATGAGCACCGCCACGCGGTCTTCCTGTTGGATTCCGAGATCGCGCAAGGCTCCAGCGTAGGCGCGGGTCTCATCCCAAAGCTGGCTGTAAGTGGTGCTTTGGCCGCTCATGGTGATCGCGTTCTGATCCCCATAGCGCGCGGCGCTTTCGGCCAAGATGGCCGCCACCGACATGGTCAGGTTTGAGTTCGAACGCATCACGCAGGGCTCCTAGGATCAACAGCTAAAACTTAGTGAGGTGGATCACTCTACAAGCCTAGTGGAACTTCGTGTCAAATCAAGGTACTACGTTTCATTTTACGTTTTCCACTTTCTTAGAGAGGTCTTGACCCTTGCTGGTCGTAGCCATTGAATAGACTGCACGGTCGTTTTAGACTCAGCGTGTCATCACTGACAACTCGCAATCTAAGGGAGCACCATGTCGACGCCAGAATTTCCACCGGGATCTCCGTGTTGGATCGATTTATTGACCAAGGACATCGAGGCTGCCAAGACCTTCTATTCGCAACTCTTTGGATGGAGCTATGTCGTGGGGGAGGAGGAAACCTACGGTGGCTACACCACGGCCGCCATCGACGGGCTACCCGTCGCGGGGCTTATGAAAAACGATCCGGACAATGGCTTCCCGGACGTATGGAGCACTTACCTGCGTGTTGCGGACATCGACGCGGCGGTAGACCAAGTCCAAGCGCATCAGGGGCATGTCTACATGCCGCCTATGGAAGTGCCCGAACAGGGGAAAATGGCGATGATTGGCGACCCCTCGGGCCTCGGAGTGGGACTCTGGCAGGCCGGCGGCCATCCCGGCTATCAGAAGATGGGGGAGCAAGGCACCCCGGTGTGGCATGAGCTGCACACCACCAAATTCGAAACCTCAACAAAGTTCTATCGCGAAGCGCTGGATTGGGATCTGGAGGTGATGAGCGACAGCGACGAGTTCCGCTATCAGACGCTCGGCGCCGGAAGAGATGCAAAGGCCGGCGTGATGGACATTGCGCATTTCGAGGACCCGAAGCTCGCCGGTTGGAAGGTGTATTTTGCGGTGGAGGACACCGATCAAACGGTGGCCGACGCCATTGCCGCGGGCGGCGCGGAAGTCAGCCCGGCCATGGATTCGGACTTCGGCAGGCTCGCGGTCATCGCGGATCCCACCGGCGCCGAGTTCTATGTGATCCAGGCGAACGGCTAAGGGCGGACCAACTGCTCCGGATGCGGCGAAAATTTTCTTGCTGATTGCGTATCCGGGAAGCGCAGTCAGCCAACAAATCGGTTCGTGGCGTGTGGAAATGGTGCAATTTGGCGAGTCATTCCACGTAAGCTCGGGTACATGCAACAACGACTTCTTGGACGCACCAACCGCACCGTTTCCGTCATTGGCCTGGGCACCTGGCAGCTGGGCGCCGACTGGGGAGCGGTGGACGAAGCCGAAGCTCAGTCGGTGCTCGACGCCGCCTACGCCGAGGGTGTCAGCTTCTTCGACACCGCAGATGTCTACGGGGACGGACGCAGCGAGCAGCTCATCGGCCGCTGGCTGCGGGCCAACCCGCAGGCCGAAGTCACGGTGGCCACGAAGATGGGCCGCCGCGTGGAGCAGGTGCCCGAAGCCTATAACCTGGAAGCCTTCCGCGCGTGGAACGATCGTTCCCGCGCCAACCTGGGGGTGGACACCCTCGACCTGGTGCAGCTGCATTGCCCGCCTACGCCGGTGTACTCCACCGATGCGGTCTACGATGCGCTGGACACCATGGTGGCCGAGGGGCGGATGCGCTCCTACGGGGTCTCGGTGGAGACAGTTGATGAAGCGTTGAGCGCTATCGCCCGTCCGAATATCGCCACCGTGCAGATCATCGTTAATGCCTTCAGGCACAAACCGCTGGAGCAGGTGCTGCCCGCGGCCCGCAAAGCAGGAGTCGGCATCATTGCCCGCGTCCCGCTGGCCAGCGGGCTGCTGACCAACCGCTACACGCCGCAGACGAAGTTCGCCGCCGATGACCACCGCAACTTCAACCGCGACGGCTCGGCCTTTGACGTGGGCGAGACCTTCTCCGGGGTCGACTACACCACCGGGCTGCAAGCCGCCGAGCAGTTCGCGCAGCTGGCCGCCGCCGAGGCGCCGCAGGCGACCAGCGCCCAGGTAGCCCTGGCTTGGCTGGCCGCCCAAGAAGGCATCAGCTCCATCATCCCCGGGGCCCGCAATGCGGACCAGGCCCGGGCGAATGCCGCCGCCGGGTCGCTGCAGCTCTCTGAGGGCTTCAACGCCGCGGTGCGCGAACTGTACGACACGAAGCTGCGCGCGCAGATCCACCCACGCTGGTAGCCGCCTAGCTCGGTGCCCCGATGCCGATCGTGGCACCGAGGCGCACCGGCTCGGCCGGGCGGTGCTGCCCGCGTTCGGGAATATAGCTGAGCTCCTCGTCCTTCTGGTCCGGGGCATTGACGAAGGAGCGGAAGCGGCGCAGCTTCTCCGGATCCGCGAGCGTGGCCGCCCATTCGTCCTGGTAGTTGCCCACATGCGTTTCCATCGCGGCTTCAAGCTCCGCGCCCAGGCCCAGCGAGTCCTCGACCACCACGGCCTTGACATGCTCGATGCCGCCGTCCAGATCCTGCATCCAATGCGCGGTGCGCTGCAGCCGGTCCGCGGTGCGGATGTAGTACATCAGATAGCGGTCGATGTAGCGCAGCAGCGTGGCATCGTCGAGTCCACCGGCTAGCAGCTGGGCGTGGGCGGGGTTCGCTCCGCCGTTGCCGCCCACATACAGGTTCCAGCCCTCGGCGGTGGCGATCACTCCGACGTCCTTGGCCCTGGCCTCGGCGCATTCGCGCGCACAGCCCGAGACGCCCATCTTGAACTTGTGCGGGGCGCGCAGCCCGCGGTAGCGCAGCTCCATCTCGATGCCCATGGCCACAGAGTCCAGCATGCCGTAGCGGCACCAGGAGGAGCCGACGCAGGTTTTCACATTGCGCAGCGACTTGCCGTAGGCCTGGCCGGACTCGAATCCGGCGTCCACCAGCTCCTTCCAGATCTCCGGCAGCTGTTCCAGCCGGGCGCCGAACATGTCGATGCGCAGCCCGCCGGTGAGCTTGGTGTACAGGTTGTACTTCGCCGCCACGGCGGCGATGACGCCGAGCTTTTCCGGGGTGATTTCCCCGCCCGGGATGCGCGGGACCACCGAATAGGTGCCGTCCTTCTGCATATTGGCCATCACCCGGTCGTTGGTGTCCTGCGCGCCGGCCAGTCCCGCTTCCATCGGGTGGCCCGAGGTCTGGGAGGCGAGCACCGAGGCGATGACCGGTTTGCAGATGTCGCAGCCCGCACCTTTCCCGAAGCGCTCCATGATCTGCGGGTAGCTGGTCAGCCCGGCCAGGCGCACGGCCTCGAAGAGCTGGGCGCGGGACAGCTCGAAGTGCTCGCACATCGCCGCGGAGACCTCGGCGCCGTTCTTCAGCATCTCGGCTTCCATCAGCTTCTTGAGCATCGGCACGCAGGAACCGCACTGGGTGCCGGCGCGGGTGCAGCCCTTGAGCTCGGAAAGCTTGGTGACCGGCTCGCTGCCTTCGCAGCTTCCGCAGCCGCCCACGGCGTCGCGGATCGACCCGGCGCTGACATTGTTGCAGGAGCAAAGCACCGCCTCATCGGGCAGCTCGCCCTGCGGCGCCTCGCCGCCCAGCGCGCTGAGGTAGGCACCCGGTTCGCCGGGCAGCTCGCGGCCCAGCAGCGGGCGCAGCGACTGGTAGGGGGTGGCGTCGCCGACGAAAATGCCGCCGAGCAGCACCTTGGCATCGGAAGAGACCACGACCTTCTGGTAGAGCCCGCGCGGAGCATCAGCATAGACGACCTCCAGCGCGCCTTCGGTGCGGGCGAAGCCGTCGCCGAAGCTTGCCACGTCCACCCCGGAGAGCTTGAGTTTGGTGGCGGTATCGAAGCCGGCGAACTCGGCGGTTCCGCCCTGCAGCCTTTCGGCCACGACCTCGGCCATGGCGTTGGCCGGCGCCACCAGGCCGATGCACAGCCCCTCGAAGTTCGCGACCTCGCCGATGGCGTAGACGTTCGGGATCGCGGTGGCGCAGCCGGCGTCGATCTCGATGCCGCCGCGCGGGCCGATGCCGAAGCGCGGCTGGCTGCTTTCCGAAGCATCGAGCGCCGCGTTGTAGTTGCGGGCAATTTCATCGCGGGGCCGCACCCCGATGGACACGATGACCATATCCGCGTCGATGGTGCGCTCGTCGGCCATCAGCACCCCGCAGACCAGCCCGGTTTCGGCGCTGGCGAGAATCTCTTTCGGAAAGACTCCGCCGTGCACGGTGAATCCGGTGTCGGCGATGAGCCGCCCCATGGCCTGGCCGGCGCCCTCATCGAGCTGGGTGCCCATCAGCCATTTGCCGCCGTCGATCACCACCGCTTCGGCGCCCAGCGCCTGCGCGCCGGCTGCGGCCTCCAGGCCGAGCAGGCCGCCACCGATGGTGGCCACCACCGGGGCGCGGCCCAGGGATTCGGTGAGCTCGCGGACCTGCTCGGCAATGGCCCAGACGTCCTCCAGGGTGCGGTAGACGTGGGTGTGCTCGGCTCCCGGAATCGGGAGAGTGGCGGCATTCGAACCGGTGGCCAGGACCAGCTGGTCGTACTCGAAGCTGCGCCCGTCGGCGGTGCGCACGGTTTGCTTGATGCTGTCCAGCTCGGTGACCGCTGCACCGGTTTCGAGGGTGACATGAGCGCGTTCCCAAAGCTCAACCTCACCGAGGGTCAGGTCGACTCCGGGGTTGGTCAATGCCTGGGAGAGGGCCACCCGGTCGTAGGGAATGTGTGTTTCTTCGGTGAGCACGGTGATGTGCAGGTCGCTTGGCTCGCGGTTTGAAATGGCCTGCGTGAAGCGGTGCGCGGCGGGGCCACCGCCAACCACCACAATGCGGCGGGATCCATGTGCTGTGCCCATGATGAAACTCGACTTTCGCTCGAAAAGATCAGTGCTCGTTGGTGAATGATCCCAGCTTAGAAAGTTAGTTTTGCGCCGCAATTACCCTTATGTTTCGGGGGCCACAATTTTCTCCACCACCCAAAAAATAGCCGGTGAGAAGCGCGAAATATGTTGGAATCAAAACTGGTGCTCCGCACGGCGTTTCCTCGAAGAGTCGCGTAAAGATCCTTGATATTCCGGGAGGGATCGGGGGCTCACCTTGGTTGCGCTACGCGGTGAAGCAGGCTTTACCGAGGCGGAACAGCAGTACGCACGGCGCGAAACATTGGAGTTCTAAGCTCGAACTATCGAAGGCACCCAGTTGAAAGGAGCGCAGTGATGAGCGCTGTAGTCGAAGAGTATGTATTAGACATTCCAACCAACCTCGCGTCGGTCTGCCGACCGGAGGACCTGGAACCAGGGTGGGGAGAAAGCGCCCTGCTCGATGGCCGGCAAATCGCGTTGTTCCGCACCGAATCCGGGGACTTCTTCGCGGCCTCGCATCACTGCCCGAACAGCGGCGCGAAGGTGATGGCTCGCGGGATTCTCGGCGATACCATCATTGACGGCCAGCGCGTGCCGACGGTCGCCTGCCCGCTGCACAAGGAAATCTATCGATTGGATTCCGGGCAGTGCCTCAGCGCCGAGGAGACGCCGCTTCCGGTGTATCACCTGGTCGAACACGAAGGCCAGCTGTGGACGGGAGCACAGCGATGAGCGGCAACACGGAAGCTTCAGCCAGTATTGAACACGCAGCTTGGCAGGGCTGGCTCGAGACTGTCCCGGAATCGGGGATAGCAACTGCCACACCGATAATGGAGAAGGCGGCATAGCCGCCGGCAAGCCGTTGCCGAGGTCAGGAAACTGACCTCGGCAACGGCTTTTAAAGCTCCATCTAGTAGCAGTGCCCCTGAGCTTGGAGCATTCAGCGAATCAATCCGAAGGCGCAGAGCCCTCCTGCGGCCCGGGGAATCCGCGCTAGTGGCCAGCTCGGATCACGTCGGTTCGGGGAACTCGATCCTTTGGTTCTGTGGACGTTCGATCCGGCAATCTGCGCTGTAGCCTCGATGCGCCACGGTCGGTTCGCTGCCGCCTGTGCAAGTCGCTGTCCAAGATGGTGGAAACTTTCAGAGGGTCTTTGCCTTCGATGCGCGTACTTATCGAGTCGCAGCAAGGCGGACTAAGCTTGGCGGTATAAGCAAAGCTAAGGAAGCGGACCTTCATGGTGAAACCACCGCGAAGGGAAAGCCTCACCACCTCGTGACCGCATCGAATGCAGGTGGCGCGAATGAGTGAAGATCTTGCCAAACTGGTTGACCGCGGTGACATCGTTGCGGCCGTTCGCGCAGCTCAAGGATTAACACCGGAGCGTGTTAGGCCGCTGCTATTCGGCGGCGGTTTCATGAAAGATTCGAAACCTTACGCTGAGTTCATTTCTCGTTGGTATCAGTCTTTGTCGAGTGCTAATCTCGCGCCGGAAATTTTCAAGTCAAGTGAGACCACTAAGTCTTAGGCCAACATCTTTTCTCCTTCTTCCTGCTTGATCGGTTCGTTAATCCAAGCCGCTTCAGGCAGCAACATTTTCTTCGGGAGCCGGTTCTTTCCAAACCGCTCAGGATGCTCCGCCCATGCCTTTTCCAACGCCGCTAGGCGTTGGTCATCCACGTGCCCAGTCATCCCGAAATGCACGTCGGCAGGAGTATGAAAACCCAATCCTGATTGGCGATGCTCAGTGTTATACGCATGAACAAACCGGCCCATAAAATCCCTGGCGTGCTCCAAGGAACCGAACCGCTCAGGAAATACCGGCATATACTTCAAAGTCTTAAACCACGACTCTGAGTTATCCCGAATTCGGGATAACTCAGAGTCGCTTTTCAAGACCATGAAGTATGGGCCTACGTTCCCCGAACGGTTCGCATCGCTAGGGGGTGCAAGGGAGTTCAGGAACGAATTCGTTCAGTGGTACAACTGTGCTCATCAGCATTCGGGTATTGGTCTGCATACGCCTGCAAACGTTCACTACGGGCTGGCTGACGCGGTGGCTGCGAAGCGTTCGCAGGCCCTGGCTGCGGCTCGTGCAAGGCATCCTGAACGGTTTAGTACCTCTAATGATCCGAGACTCCTCGCGCTGCCGGAAGCTGCATGGATCAACAACCCGCAGGACCGGCTAGCTCAGGCTGCTTGAGAGCTAATTAAACTCGTGTTGGTACCGTTTGACTTGAAAAATTCCGAGGCCGGTTTCTCGTGAAGGTTTGTGTGCGAACTTTCCATCTGAGATGTGATGGTTGTTGGCATCGATAACCGGCGTGATGGGCTCCTTGGTGACATTACGTGTTCGTTCTTGTGGTCTTCGGGTGCGGTCAGTGCGCTCGGCGGCGAAACATGAGCAACCCCAAATAATCACTACGACGACCGAGCCGCCGAACGTTTGCAGCCAAGTCCTCAGCGACCAGAAGCGATTAATATCCACATCAAGAATCAGCGATCCAAGCTAACCACCAGCGATGGCGTCGACAACACCCAGTACAAGGGTGTCAAGTAGCTCTCCGATCAGAAAGGCCAGTACCGATTCGGTACTGGCCTTCTTTCATCACTGCGGGTTAGAACTCGCGGCTCTGTTCTTTCGCTTAACCATCCACGCCATGGCTATGATGGCCGCACCAGCGAGAGCGAGCACTGGCGATCCCCAAAGCGCGAAGCTCTCAAAAGCAGTGTTTTCTCCACTGCCGCCAGCCTCTAGCCGTTGGATCTCGGCTGGGGTGAGAACTGCCATATTATACCAAGTGAATAGAACGACCCCGATGATCAAAAGCAAGGAACCAATAATTAGGCCCCACACATTTCGCTGACTTTTACGCATGTTACTTACTTTCTATAAAGGGTTGCACAGAGCCCGAAGCATCCGTGCGTAGCTCACTTTCGGACGCCAAGTATCCAGATTCCAACTCTTTTTGAGCGGGTCCCTAAGACGAACCGCGTCAATATGGCAGTACAGCTGATCTCGCATCGACGCAGTTTCTTCACGAGTACCAGGGGTTTTCGAGTTCATCTCATAATAGAACGCCTTACGAATTGATCCGTACAAGGCCGGTCCGAACAAAAGCCAAACGTTGGCTCTGCCCCACTGCGTCGGGTAAACCTCCAAAGTGTAGCCCTTGTACTTCTTGTTATAGGCCGTCCAGGAAGTCTTTGCGATCAAAGCCTTGCCGACCCATGGATCAGCTACAACCGGGTAGACTACTGATTCATTCCGGTCGACGATTTGTGTGAACGAATGCCCATCAATTATGTACCGTGTGGAGATTTCGCGACCAGAAGCATCCCGGGCCCAGGGAGCAGCTACACCGCCGATGAATACGCCCTCATCGATCACGGCGATCGCACCGTCTTCTTGCAGCTCGAGCTTCGCCTGTATAGGTAGATCCAGCTTATAAGTGAACTCGTGTGGGCTTTCCTTAGCGCTCAGCACTGTGTTGATTCGCACTGAACTCGCTTCAATTGGCTCCACTACGACATCAACCCCGTCTCCGCCGAATACAGCCGTTCCTGAGTTGAGCGTCTTTCCGCGCTTCGACACACCGGCTTGCTGAGGTAGAGAGATGCCGATCGAAGATTCTGTACCTTCGGCACTGTCCGTCTGGATCTCGATGAGCTCATCTCGCATGAGAGGAATCGACAAAGAGTCACCTGAGGTGTCAGAACTCAGGGTGATTTCATCACGTAGTACTTGTGCATCTGTTTCCGGCGCAGGCAGCTCGTCAGGGGTGGCTGCTTTAACCGCTTTTGCAACTTGCTCGGAAGGGTTTTCTGCAGCGTACGCGACAGAGGGGAAAAGAAGTGCAGAAACTACTGCACCCGCAATTCCTGCAGTAACCAGTCGTTTTCCCATAATTTGCCTTATCTAGGGTGAGAAGCTGAAATTAACTGCGACCAATTTATCAAACAGAATTTTGATAATCAAAGAATCGTCCTAGCGCAACAGATTTGAGAACATAATTACGTCATAGGTAGTTGGAATTTACATCTTATGTAGTATTGGAGAGCCGGCAGCGTTCCGAGGAATAAAAACGATCACTGACCTCACTATTGGGATGAGTCGCTTGTTCTTTAGGCATGCAGCAAAACTTATTAGGCATACGCCTGACTGTTCTGTCCTAAATTGGGCATGGCCGCGTCAGAAGAAGTTAATGACCTTGGCTAGCCGGGCGCAGAGGCCGGTGGTTGGTTCGCACAGGCATACCTCACTGAGATCCCTGTCTGTCAGGGTTGA
>NZ_NRGV01000033.1:0-36547 GCF_002332385.1 Glutamicibacter sp. BW80
CGATCTCCTGATACATGACAATTTTTGTTTAACTTCCAGATGAACAACACGCCCGGGAATACCCCAACTCTTCCCTGAGCGGGAATTTCGTTTTAGTGTGGAGACCAGTTGTGGAGCTAAAGGGGTTCCCACCGTCGAATGGAGGTGCAGCATGGCAGGATTTGATGATCTGCGTGGCAAGGCAGAGGAATTCGCAAAGCAGAACCCGGATCAGGTTTCCGAAGGCATCGAAAAGGCCGGCGACTTTGTCGACGACAAGACCGGTGGCAAGTTCGCTGATCAGGTTGACGGGGTCCAGCAGGGCGCCGGAGACTTCCTAGGTGGACTCGGTGGCAACGCCGGGGAAAACGAAGGCGAGAACAACGAGGGCTAATCCCCTTGTGATTTTGCTTTGGCCTTGCCCGAGCATCCTTGAAAGGCACCGGCCGCTGGTCGGTGCCTTTCTGGTTTTAACGTCATCTGCGGGCCGTGACGTGCGGCGATTACCGCAGGGGCAGCCGCAGCCTGTAGAAAATGAGTATGACTCGAAGCACAGCGGCCCATGCCGACGGCATCACCCAGGCGATCATCGCCGGTTTGATCACCACCATGGTGGGATTTGTTGCGTCCTTCGCGGTGGTGCTGGCGGGGTTATTCCAGGTGGGCGCAACCGTTGGGCAGGCGGCCTCCGGTTTGCTGATCCTCTGCCTGTGCGTGGGCCTGAGCACCATCGTGCTGTCCTTGCGCCACCGCGTGCCGATCAGCATTGCGTGGTCCACCCCCGGTGCGGCGATGCTCGCGGCGCTGGCTCCCGGGGCCTTCGGCTTTGCCCAGGCGGTGGGCGCGTTCATCGTCGGCGGCGTGATGATCATGCTCTCCGGGCTGGTTCCGGTGCTGCATCGGCTGCTCACGCGCATTCCGGTGCCGATCGCGCAAGGCATGCTCGCCGGCGTGCTGATTCCGCTGTGCCTGACGCCTTTTACCGCCCTGGGCACGATTCCGGTCCCGGCGCTGGGAATCCTGCTGGTGTTTTTCCTCGGGCTGCGGCTGCTGCCCAAGTTCGCCGTCGCGCTGAGCATGCTGGCCGCGCTCGGCTTCGGGCTGTGGCATATCGCACGCACCGGCTTGTGGGGCCAGCTTGAGCTGCTGCCGCACCTGCAGTGGGTCTCCCCCGAATTCTCCTGGCAGGCGATCGCGAGCATCAGCGTGCCGCTGTTTATCGTGACCATGGCCTCGCAGAATATTCCGGGGGTCGCGGTGCTCGGGTCCTTCGGCTATGCCTTGCCCTGGCGCTCCTCGATGCTGGTCACCGGGGCAGGTTCCTCGCTCGGCGCCTTCTTTGGCGGGCATGCAATTAATCTGGCGGCGATTACCGCGGCGCTCGCGGCGGGCGAGCAGGCCGGAGCGGATGCCTCGCGGCGCTGGCGGGCGGCCACCAGTTCCGGGGTGTTCTATCTCATTTTCGCGGCGCTCAGCGCGCTGATCGTCTCCGTGGCCAGCGCCTCTCCGGAGGGGCTGTTCCAGGCGGCGGCGGGCTTGGCCCTGCTGGCCACGCTGGGCAATTCGCTCCTCGGGGCGGTGGCCGATCCGACCTGGCGGCTGAGCGCACTGGTCACCGTCCTGGTGGCCGCCGGCAATCTCACGCTCTTCGGCATCGGCGGCGCATTTTGGGCGCTGGTGGCCGGGCTGTTAACGCACTTCATCGTCGAGCGCGAGGCTCGACGATGAAGTTGCTGGCGCTGCGCTAGGCCTAGAGGGCCGGCTCGCCGGCCTGCCCCTCGCGGGCCAGGGCGGTCAGCCGGGAGACCGCGCGGTAGTACTTCTTCTGGTAGCCGCCGGACATCATTTCGTCGGTGAACAGCTCGCTGAACGGCTTGCCCGAGGCGATGATCGGCACGTCCTTGTCATACAGCCGGTCCGCGAGCACCACGAAGCGCAGCGCCACCGACTGATCGGTGATGGTGTCCACATTGTGCAGCACCAGCGCGTCGGTTTCCGCCAGCAGCTGGCGGTAGCGCGAGGGGTGGACCTTGTGCAGGTGGGCGACCAGCTCGGCGAAGTCATCAACCGCGAGGGTCTGATCCGCATAGCGTTCGGCCGCGAAGTCCTCGATGGTCTCGTCTTCCAACGGCGCCGGCGCATCGGGCAGGCCACGGTGGCGGAAATCCACCCCGTCCACGCGGTGCACGTCGAACTGCTCGGAGAGGGTCTTTATTTCGCGCTGGAAGTCGACCGCGGCGAAGCGGCCCTCGCCGAGGGCCCCGGGCAGGGTGTTGGAGGTGGCGGCGAGCTTCACTCCGGCATCGGAGAGCTCGCGCATCAGCCGGGACATCAGCACGGTGTCCCCCGGATCGTCGAGCTCGAATTCATCGATGCACACCAGCTTGTACTCGCTGAGCACGTCGACGGTGCGGCGGAAGGAAAGCGCGCCGACCAGATTGGTGTATTCCACGAAGGTGCCGAAGGCCTTCGGGCCGGGGCTGGCATGCCAGAGCGAGGCGAGCAGGTGGGTTTTGCCCACTCCGAAGCCGCCGTCGAGGTAGTAGCCGTTCTTGGTGGCCGTTTTCTTGCCGAAGAGCTTGGAGAACAGGCCGCCGCCGTTGTTCTTGCCCACGGTTTGGGCGAAGTTGCTCAACTTGGTGACCGCTTCGGCCTGCGAGGGCTGGTTCGGGTCCGGGCGGTAGGTATCGAAGGACACCTCGCCGAAACGGTAGGACGGGTGGAAGCCGGCCAGCAGTTCATCGACCGAAAGGTTCGGTGTGGTCTGTGTCAGGTGGATGATCTTGGCCATGCGTTCGAAGGTGTCCTTTAGGTTGGCGTGCGGGTGATCATGCGGGGCCGCTGCCTTGGCCCATCGGCCAGTTTACCTTGGCGGGGGCGCGAAAATGGAGAAGAATGTCGCACCCCACACGAATGCGCAGCCACGGGGACTAGGCTAGAAGGTGAGAATGCGGCCGCCGCTTCGCGCGTCGGCCGGAAACCGAACTATGAGGAACGTGATCGCGCATGTCGCTGCCTGTTGAGCACAACCCAAGTTACGCACAGTATGCCCACCCCGAACGGCTGGTCTCCACCGGTTGGCTGGCCGAGAATCTGGGGGCCGAGAACCTGGTGGTGCTCGAATCCAACGAAGACATCTTGCTGTATTCCACCGGCCATATCCCCGGCGCCCTGAAGATCGATTGGTTCACCGAGCTGAACGATGAGGTCACCCGCGACTACGTCGAAGGCGAGGACTTTGCCGCGCTGATGTCGGCGAAGGGCATTGGCCGCGAGACCACGGTGGTGCTCTACGGCGACAAGTCCAACTGGTGGGCTGCCTACGCCTTGTGGGTCTTCACCCTCTTCGGCCACGAAGACGTGCGCCTGCTCGATGGCGGCCGCGATAAGTGGATCGCCGAGGGCCGGGAGCTTTCCACCGGCAAGCCCGCGGTGGTGGCCACCGACTACCCGGTGGTCGAACGCGACGATTCGGTGATTCGCGCCTACCTGCCGCAGGTCCTGGAGCACCTGGGCAACCCGCTGATCGACGTGCGCTCCCCGGAGGAATACACCGGCGAACGCACCCACATGCCCAACTACCCCGAAGAGGGCGCAATGCGTGGCGGGCATATCCCGACCGCCGCCTCGGTGCCTTGGGGCAGGGCCGCGGCGGCCGATGGCACCTTCAAGCCGCGCGCGGAGCTGGAAGCCATCTATCTGGACGAGGCCGGCTTGAAGCCGGGCGATGAGGTGGTTGCGTACTGCCGCATCGGTGAGCGTTCGAGCCACACCTGGTTCGTGCTCAAGCACCTGCTGGGCTTTGAGACCGTGCGCAACTATGACGGTTCGTGGACCGAGTGGGGCAACGCGGTGGGCGTGCCGATCGTTCGCGGCGAAGCTGGTGGCGCACTACCTGCCAAGCGCGGGGCCCGCGCATGAGCGCGCTGACTCCGGCGCTGGCCGAGATCGTCGAGGAGTTCACCGAGGTCCCGGAGGCCGATCGGCTGGAACTGCTGCTGGACTTCTCCCGCGAGCTGCCCGAGCTGCCAACGCGTCTGGCCGAGCACCCGGAACTGTTCGAGCAGGTGGTGGAGTGCCAGTCGCCGCTGTTCCTGATCGTCGAGGTGGACGCCGACCGGGTGGTGAACCTGTTCTTCTCCGCGCCGCCGGAGGCGCCGACCACCCGCGGGTTCGCCTCGGTGCTGGCTGCCGGCCTGGATGGCTGCCCGGCCGCCGAGATCCTGGCGGTTCCCGAGGATATGCCGGCGCTGCTGGGCCTGTCCCGGGCGTTGTCGCCGTTGCGGATGCGTGGGATGACCGCGATGCTCGCCCGGATCAAGCGCCAGGTCTCCGAGCAGCTGGCCGCGTAGCCGCGCGGGGCTCGGCGCGCAGCGAAAGACAGGAAAATGGCGAAGAAATCGAAGGGGGCCTCCACCCCGGCAACGCTCGCGCTGGACGCGGCGGGCATCAGCTATGTGGCGCACAGCTACAGCCCGGGCGATTCGGCCGAGGGCTATGGCGCGCAGGCCGCCGCGGCGCTGGGCGTCGGCGGGGATCGGGTGTTCAAAACGCTGATGGTCTCCACCGGCGCGAATGCCAGCTTGGAGTTGGCGGTGGCGATCGTGCCGGTGGATGCGGCCTTGGATCTGAAGGCGGTCGGCGCGGCGCTGGGCAAGAAGAAGGCGCAGATGGCCGATAAGGCGGCCGCGCAGCGCCGTTCGGGCTATGTGCTGGGCGGGATTTCCCCCTTCGGCCAGCGGCAGAGCTCGCCGACCGTGCTCGACGCCGGTGCGCAGCGGTTCGAGAGCATCTTCATTTCCGGCGGGCGGCGCGGCTTCAGCCTGCAGCTGCGCCCGCAGGATGCGGTGAAGGCCCTCGGCGCGCTGCTGGCGCCGATCTCCACTCAGCGCTGAGCGGCCAGGCGTTCGGTGAGGAATTCGCGGATCGCGGCGGCAAATCCCTGTGGGTCGCTATTGGGCTCGCGGGTATGCCCGGCCCCGGAGAAGACCCGCAGGGTGACCAGGTCCGGGCGCAGCGCAGCCAGTTTCAGGCTAGGTCCGTAGGGGACGAATTGGTCGTCCTGGCTGTGCATGATCAGCGTCGGGTGCTTCAGTTCGCTGGCCCGCTCCACCCAATTCAGCCGCTTGAGGTTCACCGGCGCCGCGAGCCCGGTGACCCAGCGCCCGGCCCGGTTGGTCAGCAGCCAGCCGGCAAAGAGCCCCACCGTCTGCGGGATCTTATTGAGCCGCGCCTGGTGGGAGATCACGTCCACCCAGTTGATCACCGGGCCGACGAGCATCAGCGAATCGATGCACTGGGCCAGCTCGGAGCGGTCCGCGGTTTGCAGGCTGATCGCCCCGCCCATGGACCAGCCGAGCAAGACGATCTGCGTGGCCCCGTGCTCGCGGGCGTAATGCACGGCGGTTTGCACGTCGTGCCATTCGGTATCCCCCAGCCCATAGCGGCCATCGGCCGCATTCGGGGCGAGCCCGTCGTTGCGGTAGCTCATCAGCAGGACCGTGGCGCCGATCTCGGTGAGCACCGGCAGCGCGCGGATGGTTTCGTTGCGCCGTGCCCCGCGCCCGTGCACCCCGATCACCCAGAGGTTCTTGTGGCTGGTGCCCGGCACCAGCCAGGCCGGTCCCGGGCCGCCTTCCAGCGCCAGTTCGATATCCTGCGCGGCGATGCCGAGGTCTTCGGGGTGTTCGTAGATCGCCCCGGAGAGGTAGCCGCGGCGCACCCCGTCCAGGCTCCCGCGGTAGATATGCTCCAGCTTGCGGGCGATCAGCCGCGGTTTGCCGGGCACCGCGCGGGGTGCCGAGAGCCGGGCGGCACAGGTATCGGCCTCGGAGATCAGCGTGCACCCGCCGGGATCGGCGGTGTCCGCATCTTTGAGGAAGTGCAGCCAAAGCTGGCCTTCCGCGTCGGTCACGATCTCGCGGATCACCGCGTTGCCGGTGCGGCGTTCTTCGGGAGTGACCACGCGCCGGGCAAAATACCCGGCCAGCGCGGAAACGCTCGCGGCCAGCAGCGAGCCGGCGGCAACGCCTAGGCCCACGCCGATCAGCGTCGCGGGCACCGTTTTGCGCGGTTCTAAGGTTTCAACAATGTTCCGGGCCATGATTCCATACTCTCAAATGCGGTCTCGGGAATCATCTCGCGACGCAATTCGTTTGCATCAGTATGAGCGAAGAATCGAAGAAGACCGAAATCGACTGGCAGCAGATCCTCTCCCCGCAGGAGTTCCATGTCTTGCGCCAGGCCGGAACCGAACGACCCTTTACGGGTGAATACTGGGATACCACGACCGAGGGCGTGTATGCCTGCCGCGCCTGCGGGGCGGAGCTGTTCGCCAGCAGCACGAAGTTCGATGCCAGCTGCGGGTGGCCCTCATTTTATGCGCCGCTGGCCGAGGATCGGGTGCGCTACATAACCGACGAGTCGATGGGCATGAAACGCGTTGAGGTGCGTTGCGCGAATTGCGATTCGCATATGGGCCACGTGTTCGAGGGGGAAGGTTTTAAGACGCCAACGGACCTGCGCTTCTGCATGAATTCGTTGAGCCTGACCCTGCGGGAAACGGAGGGCTAAAAGCTCTGACTGTCGTGGGTCGCACCTCACACTAAGCATTAGGAATGCTTAGTCATGATTGGCCGAGCAACACTAATTCTGTTCTTTGGGCGTAGCGTGATAGCTAAGCAACGCAAACGACCAAAGAACTTGAAGAGGTGCCCCACGATGACCCAGATCTCCCACAGCCCACAGGCAACCGCACAGATGCTGACCACCCATGAGGCATGGCTGGCGCTGAAGGCGTCAGCCAGTGAATTCCAGACGCTGCAGTCCAAGGACGGCTCCCTCGCCGAGGCCGCGATGCAGCCACGCGCGGGCGAACTGATCGGCACCATCGTCGAGGCCATCGATGACCTGCTGCCGCATTTCGCCCATGACGCGAACTACCTGCAGGCGCTGGTCGCAGATCTGAAAAAGTGGGAGGCCAGCGGCTTCGGCGCGCCGGACTTCTTGGATGCGCTGCTCGAATTCCAGCCGCAGACCCAGCGTGAAGACGGGCTCCTGCACCTGGTGCTCTTCCCGATGTACACGCAGAACGGTTCGACCAACCGGCACCTCGAAGCCGTGCTGGTGCAGGTCATGTGGCCTGACTTCATCGCGCAGCTGGAGGAGGGCAGCTACTCCAACGCGCTGTTCGTGCCGCTGCGCTTCATCGATTTCACCGCCGGCTACGATACCAATTCCGCGGTGCTCTTCCCCGAATCGGTCGCCATCCGCGAAACCCCCTCCTTCACCTGGGGCGCCATCTTCCAGGACCGCGAGGCGGCCCGCTTCCGCAAGGTGCTCAAGGAAGCCGCGGCGATCACCAACCTGCAGCTGCCCGCCGATGCGGCGCAGCTGCTCACCGACCAGCAGCTGACCGAAGAAACCTTCATCATGTGGGACCTGATCCACGATCGCACGCACATGCGCGGGGACCTGCCCTTCGACCCGTTCATGATCAAGCAGCGCATGCCGTTCTTCCTCTACTCGCTCGAAGAGCTGCGCTGCGACCTGACGGCTTTCCGCGAATCCATGAAGATCGCCGCGGACCCGGCTAGCGATCCGAAGGCAGCACAGACCGCGAAGCTGGTGCAGTACGCGGTCATCTTCGACCGGATCTTCCGCTTCGCGATTACCGGCTCGCGGGTGCGCAACTACGACGGGCTGGGCGGGCAGCTGCTCTTCGCCTGGATGCACCAGCACCACGTCCTGCACTGGACCGACACCAAGCTGAGCATCGACTGGGATCAGGTGCCCGAGGTGGTTGCGGCCTTGGGGGATGCGATCGACGATCTGTACTGGAAGTCCATTGACCGCCCGAAGCTCGCCCATTGGCTGGCGGCCTATGAGCTGGTCTCCGCCACCGTCACCCCGAACCCGGCCTCGGCGTGGGCCAAGGGCCCCGAAGCCTTGCCGCTGAACGCGCCACTGCGCGAAATCACCGATCAGGTGCTGGACGATGAGTTCCCCCTGTCGATGTTCTACGAGGCGTTGAACAAAAAAATGGCGGCGGTGATCGAGTCCACCCGCGGCATGACCGGCGCCACCAGCATCTAGGATCGATACCGTGAGCAAAGTACAGAAAAATCAGCTGGTTCTGATCGCCGGGGCCACCTCGGCCGCCGGGGTCGCAACGGCCCGCCAACTCCTCAACGCCGGGGCGCGAGTGCTGGTGGTCGGCAGCAACGCCGCACGCCTGGACGAACGCCTTGGATTCGCCACCGCACGCTACGAATGCGACCTGGCCGACCGCCAAGCGGTCAACGACTTGGCCGAGCAGGTCCATGCACAGCACGGCCAGATCGATGTGCTGCTGCATCTGGTCGGCGGCTGGCGCGGCGGCAAGTCGATCACCGGGCAGACAGACTCCGACTGGGACTTCTTGCACACCAACGTGTTGACCACGCTGCGCAACACCACCCGCGCCTTCGTTGATGACCTGGTGGCTTCGGAGGCCGGACGGCTGGCCATCATCAGCGCCCAGGCGGTGACGAATCCGACCCCGTCGAACGCGAACTACGGTGCGGTGAAGGCCGCCGCCGAGCACTGGATCAATGCGATCGCCCGGCTATTCAGCAAGCAGGCCCCGCAGGCAGCCGCCGTGAGTTGGGTTGTCAAGGCACTGAGCGACAAGTCTGTCGGTGAGATTCCGACAGGGCATACCGCCGTCGACACCGTCGCCCAGGCAGCGGTGCAGCTTCTGGACGCCGCGGCGCTCGGGCACAACGGACAGCGACTACCGCTGGCCCAGGCCTAAACGCGATTTGGCGCAGCTGGTGTAGCGTTTTCCACTGGGCACATCACCTCCTCAGTACCATTACGAAGGACCAAAAATCTCATGACTTTTAGCCACGACCCTGCGGTGCGCGGATTCGCCTCCGACAACTACTCCGGGGTGCACCCACGCATCCTCCAGGCAATTACCCGCGCCAATGGCGGGCACCAGAGCGCCTACGGAGATGACGAATACACCGCCGCGCTGGACGCGATGGCGGGAGAACTGTTCGGTGCGCAGGCTGCGATCTTCCCGGTCTTCAACGGCACCGGCGCAAATGTCACCGCCCTGCAGTCCCTGCTGCCCCGCTGGGGTGCGGTGATCTGCGCGAGCACCGCGCATATCAATGTTGATGAGAACGGCGCGCCGGAACGCATCGGCGGTTTTAAGCTGTTGCAGGTCGACTCCGCCGATGGCAAGCTCACCGCCGAACTGATCGATCAGGAGGCCTGGGGTTGGGGCGATGAGCACCGGGCACAGCCGCTGGCGGTATCGATCACCCAGGGCACCGAATTAGGCACGATCTACACCCCGGATGAAATTCGAGCCATCACCGAGCACGCCCACAAACTGGGCATGAAAGTCCACCTGGATGGTTCACGCCTAGGCAACGCGGCTGCCGCGCTCGGTGTCGAGTTGCGGGAGCTGACCACCGACGTCGGGGTCGACATCGTCTCGCTCGGCGGCACCAAGAACGGGTTGCTGCTTGGCGAAGGGATCTTGACCCTTGATCCCGCGTTGGCCCAAGATCTGAAGTACCTGCGCAAGATGAACATGCAGCTTGGCAGCAAGATGCGTTTCATCTCAGCGCAATTGCTCGAACTCTACGGGACCGGGCTGTGGCGCGAATTGGCCGGGCATTCAAATGCGATGGCTGCAAAGCTGGCTTCCGCCGTCGAAGAGATCGACGGCGTAGAACTGGTTTACCCGCCCCAGGCCAACGGAGTTTTCGCGCAGTTGCCCACCGAGGTTTCCGATCAGCTGCGTGAGCACTTCCGCTTCTACGATTGGGACCGCTCAGCAGGCCATGTGCGTTGGATGTGCTCCTTCGACACCACCGAGGAAGATGTCAGCGCATTCACCGCAAAACTTCGCGAGTTGCTGGCTGCCTACCGCGCCGCTTGAGCCGCCTCGGCGCGCCGTACCGCCACCGCGGTGCGGCGCGTTTTAGACTCGACCTGTGACCAACGATCGTGCAACTGCAGCTATCCCACCGGCGTTTTCCAAGGCCCTGGGCGAACTTTCGCATGCCGCCGTTCGCAAGGAATTGAAGATCACCGAAATCCCCGCACCAGCACGGCTGGCACCGTTCGCCTTGGCGCTCAGCGGTGATGTGCTCGAAGGCTCTGGGCCCGGCCACGGAGAACACGGCCAGGAGTACACGCGCACCCCATTTTTGCAGCCCGAAGCCCCGCTGGCGACCGGACGCTTCGTGTTGCTCTTCGACCCTGCGGGCCAGGAATTATGGGGCGGCCAGTTCCGCGTCGTGAGCTACATCCGGGCACGCCTGGATCACGAAATGGGCCAGGACTCGATGCTGGCCTCGGTTGCCTGGAGCTGGCTTGAAGATGCCTTGCGTGAACGCCAGGCATCCCACCATTCGGCCGGTGGCACCGCCACGCGGGTCATCTCAGAATCCTTTGGCAATTTGGAAGGCGAGCAAGACCATATCGACATCGAACTGCGCGCTTCTTGGACCCCGCAACAGAGCGAGGAGCTCGGGGCGCACCTGAGCGCTTGGGCCGATATGGTGTGCACTTTTGCCGGCATGCCGCCGCTTCCCGAGGGCGTGCAGCAGCTGCCGCACCGTCGCCTAAGCTAAAATTACGCGCCATCGGTCCTAGAATAGAAGGACCATGACTACTTCAGAGCCAGCCGCAGACCAGCCAACCCTGACCCCACTGACCGCCCCGAGAGACGGCATTCCGGAAGTCATCAACACCGCGGCGGCGCTGAATCGAGCGGTGCGCGCACTGCGCGCCGGCACCGGGGACCTGGCAGTCGATACCGAACGCTCCAGCGGATTCCGCTATGGACGACGCGCCTTCCTCATCCAGATCCGCCGCGAAGGCGCAAGCACCTGGCTGATCGACCCGGAGAGCCTCGACTCGCTGGACCCGCTGCTGGAACTCATGAACGAACTGCCGTGGATCCTGCACGCGGCCACCCAAGATCTGCCCTGCCTGCACGACGCGGGCCTCTACCCCACCGGTCTGTTCGACACCGAACTGGCCGGACGCTTAGCCGGCTTCCCCCGCGTGGCCCTGGGTACCATGGTCGGCGAACTGCTTGGACTGCAGCTGGCCAAGGAGCACTCGGCGGTGGACTGGTCCACCCGGCCGCTGCCGGAGTCTTGGCTGAATTACGCGGCGCTGGACGTCGAGGTGCTCTTCGAACTGCGCGAAAAGATTTCCGAGCTGCTTGAGGAGCAGGGCAAGCTGGAATTCGCCGCCCAGGAATTCGAGTACGTCCGCCAGCTGCCGGACCCGGTGGCCCCACCGGAAGCTTGGCGCAAGCTCTCCGGAATCCATAAGATCAAAAACCGGCGCAATCTCGCGGTGGCTCGTGAGCTGTGGCAGTCCCGCGAGACCCTGGCCCAATCCCGTGATGTGGCTCCGGGCCGCTTGCTGCCAGACTCTGCGATTATGGCAGCCGTCGACCACCGGCCGAACAGCGTCCCCGCATTGCTGCAGATTTCCGGCTTCCACGGACGCAGCGCCAAGCGCGACGCCCCGCGCTGGCTGGATGCGATGCAGCGTGGGCGAAATTCCACGGACCTCCCAGACCTGCGGTCCGGCGGTTCGGAACTGCCGAATGCGCGCCTGTGGGGCGAGAAGAACCCGCAGGCCGCGATCCGGCTGACGGCTGCTCGAGAAGTGCTTTCGGAAGTCAGCGAAGAATGGAACATTCCGGGAGAAAATCTTCTGACCCCGAAGTTCTTGCGTGCGCTGTGCTGGAATCCCCCGGCCATATACAGCGCCGGATCGATCGATGCCGCGTTGGAAGAACTCGGTGCGCGCCCCTGGCAACGCGATCTGCTCAGCGCAAAACTCGCCCAGGCGCTGCGCGGCTAGCGCAAAATAGCACTAGCGGGCCCCGGAGGGTGGAACCAGCACTTGCACTTCAAGTTACTCATGAGTAACGTATGGTTTAGGTCACAGTGATGCTGGCCACTGCCCCGGTTCTCGGGGCAGCCTGAAACTACCCCAAGGAGCCCGACGGTGAGTGTCAACACCTCGACCGTGCCCGGAAACGCGCACACCTCGCTCGACGACCGCGATGTCGTCTTCATCGACGGGGTACGCACCCCCTTCGGCAAGGCAGGCGAGAAGGGAATCTACCACGGCACCCGCGCCGATGACCTCGCGGTCAAGGCGGTCCGTGGCCTCCTTCGCCGCAACCCGGAAATTCCCGCCGAGAAGATCGATGAGATCGCCATGGCGGCCACCACCCAGACCGGCGACCAGGGACTGACCATCGGGCGCACCGTGGGCCTGCTCTCCGGGATCCCCAAGTCGGTGCCCGGATTCGCCATCGACCGGATGTGCGCGGGCGCCATGACGGCGGTGACCTCGCTGGCCGGCGGCATCGCCTTCGGCTCCTACGACGTGGCCATCGCCGGCGGCGTCGAACATATGGGAAACCACCCCATGGGTGAGGGCGCGGATCCGAACCCGCGCTTCCTCTCCGAGAAGATCGTCGATCCGCAGGCCCTGAACATGGGCAACACCGCGGAGAACCTGCACGACCGCTTTCCGGAAATCACCAAGGAACGCGCCGACAGCTACGCGGTAGCCTCGCAAAACAAACTGGCTCGCGCCTATGAGAACAACCAGATCCAGCCGGATCTCGTGGCGGTCTCCGCGAAGCGGCCGGGCGAAGGCTGGGCGGTCAACACCGTTGATGAACCACCGCGGCCGGGCACCAGCTTGGAATCGCTAGCCGAACTGCGCACCCCATTCCGTGCCCACGGCCGGGTGACCGCCGGCAACGCGGCGGGACTGAACGACGGCGCCACCGCGGCTATGCTCGCCAGCGGCGCGGCGGTGCGTGAGCTGGGACTGACCCCGAAGATGCGCATGGTTTCCTTCGCCTTCGCCGGGGTGGAGCCCGATGTCATGGGATACGGCCCCGTTCCGGCCACCGAAAAGGCGCTGGCCAAGGCCGGCTTGGGCATCACCGATATCGGACTGTTCGAAATCAACGAGGCCTTCGCCGTGCAGGTGCTCTCCTTCCTCGACTTCTACAACATCGCACAAGACGATGAGCGGGTGAACCGCTACGGCGGGGCGATCGCCGTTGGCCATCCGCTGGCTTCCTCGGGCGTGCGCCTGATGACTCAGTTGGCCCGCCAGTTCGAAGAGGACCACACGGTGCGTTACGGAATTACCACCATGTGCATCGGCCTCGGCATGGGTGGCACGGTGATTTGGGAGAATCCAAACCACCCAGAATTTGGCGCAAAGGCTTAGGGAGCAAGAAATGACTCAGGACTTTTCGGCCGTAGCCGAACTCATGCACGATGAAACGATCACCCACTCGTTCACCAAGGATGTAGCCCTACCGAGCGGCAAAACCCTGGTACTGCTCACCCTGGACAACGGGTTGGACCATAAGAAACCCACCACGCTGGGCCCCAACGGCCTGCTGGAGCTGCACGCCGCGCTCGAAAAGCAGGCGGCCCGCGCCAAGTCCGGGGAAATCCACGGACTGGCCATCACCGGCAAACCCTACTTCCTCATCGCCGGCGCCGACCTCTCGGCGGTCACCCGGCTCTCCGCACCGGAGCAGGCGACCGCGATGGCGACCCTCGGACACCGAGCCTACGCATTGCTCGCAGATCTAGGCGTGCCGACCTTTGCGTTCACCAACGGGCTTGCCCTAGGTGGCGGCCTGGAAATCGCGCTGGCCTGCACCTACCGCACGGTGAGCACCGCAGCCGGAGCGCTGGGGCTGCCCGAAGCTTTCCTGGGCCTGATCCCTGGATGGGCCGGCGTCTACCGACTGCCGCGGCTCATCGGACCAGAAAACGCGTTGAAGGTCATGGTGGAGAACCCGCTGAACAACAACCGCACGCTCTCCGGCCCGGCGGCCTACAAACTCGGTGTGGCCGATGCATTATTCGAGCCCGCCGACTTCATCGAGCGCTCGGTCGCGTTCGCAGACGGAGTGCTCAGCGGCGACATCGAGGTCAAACGAGAGAATTCGGTAGACCCCAGCGATCCAGAGGTAGCCCGACGCTGGCTGCAGGCGGCAGACAAGGCCGAACAGTTTGTCGACGCGAAGCTTTCCGGGGCCGCCCCCGCGCCCTACAAGGTGCTCGAAGTCTTCCGCCAGGGGTTGACGCTCACCCAAAAGGAATCGGCCGAGCTGGAAATCCAGGCGCTCACCGAGCTGATGGCCACCAACCAGTTCAAAAACACCGTGTATGCCTTCCTCGAGCTGGTGCAAAAGCGTGGCAAGCGTCCGGCCGGAGCGCCCGATGCCAAGCTCGCCCGACCGGTTACCAAGGTCGGCGTGGTCGGTGCGGGCCTCATGGCAAGCCAACTGGCATTGCTCTTCGTGCGCAAGTTGGGCGTTCCGGTGATCATCACCGATCTGGATCAGTCACGCATCGACAAGGGCTTGGCCTACATCCACGGTGAGATCGACAGGTTGCACGCCAAGGGACGGATGAGCCAGGACGCGGTCAACCGCGCCAAGGCCTTGGTCTCCGGTTCGGTCACCAAGGAGGTGTTCGCCGATGCAGACTTCGTCATCGAGGCGGTCTTCGAGGAACTCACTGTCAAGAAGCAGGTCTTCGCCGAGGTGGAAGCGGTAGTCTCCCCCGAATGCATCCTGGCCACGAACACCTCCTCGCTCTCGGTCACCGATATGGGACGGGACCTATTGCATCCCGAACGCCTTGTCGGTTTCCACTTCTTCAACCCGGTAGCGGTGATGCCGTTGCTGGAAATCGCGGCGACGCAGTGGACGAATGAAACCACCGTAGCCACCGCCTTCGCCCTGGGCAAGAACCTGCGCAAGACGACGGTGCGCACCAAGGACGCCACGGCATTTGTGGTGAACCGCGTGCTCTTGCGGCTGATGAGCGAGGTCCAGGCCGCGTTCGACGAAGGCACCGACGCGCAGACCGCGGATACCGCGCTGGCTCCCATGGGCCTGCCGATGACGCCGTTCACGCTTCTGTCCATGGTTGGCCTGCCCGTCGCGCAGCACGTCAACGAATCGCTCAACGCGTCCTTCGGGGATCGATTCGCGGTGTCCGAGAACCTGGGCAAACTGGTCGACGCGAAGATCGCCACCTTATGGGCCAAGGACGGCAACGGCCAGCCGATGCTGGACCCCGCGGCCCAGGCGCTGCTGAGCTTCGGCGGCAAGCCGTCGACCAAGGATCAGATCCTCACCCGGGTGCAGGATGCGCTGGCTGAAGAAATCGGCCTGCTGCTTTCCGAAGGCGTGGTCGCCGAGGCCGCCGACGTTGATCTGTGCATGATCACCGGTGCGGGTTGGCCGATGCATCTGGGCGGGATCACCCCGTATCTGGATCAGGTCGGAGCCTCCGAGCGGGTGAACGGGAAGAAATTCAATTCCTAGCACTCCGGCAGTTCACGCCCCGTGTTGCTGACTCCCCCAAGGAGTCATTGGCAACACGGGGCGTTGTCCTTGCCGGACGCAATCGGCGCTGACTAGAGACGAGAGAAATCTTCGGCTTAGCTATGGCACAGGTTCATCTGAGAGAATCCCGGTATGACCGAATTTGCACGCCCAGCCCGCCGCACGGTGATGTGCGCCTCCGCGCTGCTAGGATCCAGCGCCCTGCTCGCCGCCTGCGGCAACGGAGAATCTGCCGCCCCGAATCCGACGCCCGAGCAAGTGCCCGAACCAGCCGGCGAAGCGCAGAACGTCTTGCCATTGGCGGACCTTCCCGAGAAATCCCGCGCTCAGGTCGTGGCGAAGGACCCGGCTACCGGTGAAGAAATAGGCGTCTTGCTTTTCCGCCAGGATGCGAAGACCGTGCATGCCTACTCGAATATCTGCACTCATCAAGGATGTGCGGTGACTACGAAATCTTCCAAAGATGACTTCTACTGCGCCTGCCACGGCTCGCGTTTCCAACCCGCCGACGGTGCGGTGTCCGCCGGTCCGGCCATTGCCGCCCTGCCTCGCTATGCCTGCACCATCGAAGATGAGCAGATCGTGGTGTATCTGGGCCAGGCCTAGCGAAGAGCGGCGGGCGAATAAATGCCCTTGGGCTAGTGCCAGCCGGTCCATCGTCTGCAACAATTGGCCTATGAATGGATCTATCCCACCAACGCGCCGCAACTTGCTCGGGGCGGCCGGTGCCGCAGGAACCATCGTTGCGCTCACCGCCTGCAGCGGCGGATCCTCCTCCGAGCCCGCTATCTCGGCGAGCGAGGCGCCCAGCCCCACCGGGGAAGGGCAAATTGTGCTCGGCACGGCAGAATTGCCCGAGAACGGCAAGGCCGAAGTGATCGTGCGCGGTCCAGCAAGCGGCAAGGACCTAGGAGTCTTGCTCTATCGCGCCGACGCGAGCACGGTGCTGGCATACTCGAATATCTGCACCCACCAAGGTTGCGCGGTCGGCACGGACACCGATGAGGCGAACTTCTATTGCCCCTGCCACGGGTCGTGCTATGCCTACCAGGACGGTACCGTGCTCGGTGGGCCGGCCCCGCGTCCGCTAGTTCGCTACGCGGCGGCCATCGAGGGCGAGAATATCCTCGTCTTCCCGCCGCAAGATTCCTGAACCACGGGCAGCTGACAGTTCACGGAGCAAAGGTGCGCCGATCCCTTCTTGGGTCGGCGCACCCTAGCTCCGCGTCTTTGGCGGTGTTCCACTAAAACAGGGCAACCTTTTGCGGGCTAGGGAAGATCGCGTTGATTTCAGCGCTTTCCTCCGTGGTAGGCACCCACCGGATCGCGTGTGCGTTGGCCTTGACCTGCTCCGGACGCGTGGAACCGGCGATCACCGATGCCACCGGCTCTTGTGCAGCCAGCCAGCAGAAGGCCAGCTCGGCCGGTGCCAGATCGCGGTAGGCGGCAAAGGCGGAGAACTTCTCCAGCTGTTCGAAATCGCTGGTTTCCAGTAGCTGCTGGCGGGCATGGGTCAACCGGCTGCCCTGGGGCGCCGAGCCCTTGGCGTACTTTCCGGTGAGCAATCCATTGGCCAGCGGGAAGTAGGGAAGGACTCCGAGCCCGAACTCCTTGGCTGCGGGCAGCACTTCCAGTTCAGCCCGGCGGTCGATCAGATTGTAGTGGTTCTGCGCCGAGATGAATCGCTCCGTTCCCAGCTCGCGGGCCACATATTCTGCCTGGGCGATCTGCCAGCCGGACCGATTGGAATGGCCGAGGTAGCGCACCTTGCCGCTGGTGACCAGGTCATCCAGGGCACGCAAGGTTTCCTCGATCGGGGTCTTCGCATCCGGGGTGTGGAATTGATACAGGTCGATATGGTCGGTGCCAAGCCGGCGCAGCGAGGCTTCCACGGCGTTGACGATATAACGCCGCGAGCCGCGAGCCGCAAAGTCTCGCCCGTTGACGCCTTTCATATCCATGCCGAATTTTGTCGCTAGGACCACGTCCTTGCGGGCGGTGCCCAACGCCTTGCCCAGGCGTTCTTCGGACAATCCGGGTTCGCGCCCATAGGTGTCGGCCACGTCGAAGAGGGTGATTCCTGCATCGAGGGCGGCGTGGATCACCGCATCGGTTCCCTCTTGGGATTCCGTGGCGGTTCCGGGGCGCCCCAAGTTGTTGCAACCGAGTCCGACGACGGAAACACTCAGGCCGCTGTGGCCAAGCTGACGAAATTCCATAAGCACCTCTTTGATTGTTTTCATGGGGCCGCTTCACGCAACGGCTACTTACCCATAGGCTATCGGGTAGGACGGTGTGCGGAACATTTCACGCCTCAATTCACTGTGTTGCATATTTATCCATTAGGATGGAAACATGTCTAAAGTCCTCACCTCTCTCCCTGTAGGCGAACGCGTAGGTATCGCGTTCTCCGGCGGCCTTGATACTTCGGTCGCAGTTGCCTGGATGCGCGACAAGGGCGCCATCCCGTACACCTACACCGGCGATCTCGGCCAGTACGACGAGCCGGATATCGATGCAGTTCCGGACCGCGCCCTGGAATACGGCGCCGAAGCCTCTCGCCTGGTCGATTGCAAGCCAGCTCTGGTCGAAGAAGGCCTCGCCGCGCTTTCCTGCGGTGCCTTCCACATTCGCTCGGGCGGAAAAGCCTACTTCAACACCACCCCGCTGGGCCGTGCGGTCACCGGCACCCTGCTCGTGCGCGCCATGCGCGAAGACGGCGTTGACGTGTGGGGCGATGGTTCGACCTACAAGGGCAACGACATCGAGCGCTTCTACCGCTACGGCCTGATGGCCAACCCGAAGCTGCGCATCTACAAGCCGTGGCTTGACCCGGCATTCGTCGCTCAGCTCGGCGGACGCTCGGAGATGAGCGAATGGCTGCAGGAGCACGGTTTCCCTTACCGCGACTCGGCCGAAAAGGCCTACTCGACCGACGCCAACATCTGGGGTGCAACCCACGAGGCGAAGACCCTGGAACTGCTGGACACCTCCCTCGAGGCCGTCGAGCCGATCATGGGCGTGAAGTACTGGGACGAATCCGTAGAGGTCAAGGCCGAGGATGTTTCGGTCACCTTCTCCGCCGGCCGTCCGGTTGCCATCAATGGCAAGGAGTACACCGATCCGGTGGCCCTGGTCAACGAGGCAAACATCATCGGTGGACGTCACGGACTGGGCATGAGCGACCAGATCGAAAACCGCATCATCGAGGCGAAGTCGCGCGGCATCTACGAGGCTCCGGCCATGGCGCTGCTGCACATCGCCTACGAGCGCCTGGTCAACGCCATCCACAACGAAGACACCGTGGCCAGCTACCACAACGAAGGCCGCCGCCTGGGCCGCCTGATGTACGAAGGCCGCTGGTTGGACCCGCAGGCGCTGATGCTGCGCGAGGCGCTGCAGCGTTGGGTCGGCTCGGCCATCTCCGGTACCGTGACGGTACGTCTGCGCCGCGGCGACGACTACACCATCTTGAACACCGAAGGCGAGAACCTGAGCTACCACCCGGATAAGCTGTCCATGGAGCGCGTAGGCGACGCAGCCTTCGGCCCACTGGATCGCATCGGCCAGCTGACCATGCGCAACCTGGACATCGCCGATTCGCGCGGTCGCCTGGAACAGTACGCTGGCATGGGCCTTGTCGGCGGATCCACCGCAAAGCTCGTTGGCTCGTTGGAGAACGGCGGCGCCAACGATATCGTTGACGCTTCGCCTGTGGATGATTCCGGACGGGCGCAGGACCGCGCCATCGAGTCCGCAGCGTTCGACTCCGGCACCGACTAAGCGTCACGGCAAGCCAAAAGAGCCGGCCGGAACTTTTCCCTTGCGGGATTGTTCCGGCCGGCTCTTGCGCTTTGCGCTGCATGCTAAAACCTGCTGTTGGGGCTAGCTGCCTGCGCTCATGCTTCGATCAGAGCCAGCAGCGGGCTGACGGCGATTGTGAAGCCGATCAGCGAAACCAGGCGCAAGACCAGACGGATCCGCGATCCGGGCTTAGTGGTCGGGGCCGGCAGCCGGAAACCTTGCTCAACGATCCACGCGGCAAGCACCACGAAGACGCCGCCCAGGGCCAGCTGGGCACCGGGAACCTCGCCGAGCAGCGAGGTAATGCCAATACCAACAATCACACCGAGGCAGGCTTGGAACACTAAGTGAAGTGGTGTTCGGGTGGCCCCGATCTGTGATGTTTTGCGCGTGGCTCTGGGGGATTCGTCCCGATCCTCTTGTGGAATCATTTGTCCTTTGTCCTTTGTGCTTAGTGCGGCCGCCATCGGGTGGCGGCCGGCCCTCTGGGGCGATGGCGCAGAAGTCTGGCTTCACCATCGCTTTCGCGGGCGCAGCTACCGCGGGTCAGCGTGCCGCCCCGTCGCTTTTAGCTCAGTGAGAATGGTTTCGCCGGCATCGGGTGAGCCATCTTGACGGCCTCCACGTTGTCATAGGGCGCGATGCCCACGCTCATCTTGGTGAAGTCCAGCTTCGCGTCACGGATGCACACCTTGACCGCCGCGACGGCAAGCTTTGGTGCCGGTGAGAGTACCCGGATATTCAACTTGCGCGGCGCGAAGTCGCTGGATTCCACGGTGCCAAGTCCCCGCCAGGCGAGGTGTCCGGTCAGTGCTTCGGTCGCCTTCTTCTCCATGTAGCGGTCGCGTTCGGTGCCTTCCACCGTCTTCAGCGCGTACTGCACGATTACCCAGCTCTGTTCCTCGGTAGGGATCTCCGAGAAACCGTCCTCCGCGCAGGTGGCCAGGAATCCGGCGAAGAGTTCGTCGGCGCGTTCGGCCTTCACATCTTGGACCTCGTTGGTCTTTGACATGTGGCCGACGGTGCCGTGGTTGATCACGAATTGTCCGAGTTCCTCGTCCTCAAACTGCTGGTACCAGGCTTCGCGGAACTGCAGTTCGTTCTTCTCGTCAAGACGGTAGGTGCGAATGATCGCCATCGTTTTTCCTCTAGGTAGGTTTGGGTGCTGGGTTCAGTGCGGGAGTTCCGCGACCTTGGCCAGCCAGATCTGTCGGTGTGCGTGGGTGAAGGGCGGCAGGTTCTCGGCGACGTCGTGCATTAGCGTGGCACTGATTTCGCGCATCTGGCGCTGCAGTTCCTCGGGATATTTCATGCTGAGCGCATGCTCCGCGAATTCGTCTTCGTCGTCCAGGAACGTGCCGCGGGTGCGCGATCGGATGACGTCGAGGTCCATGTCCACGGAATTCACTTCCCACCCGCCGCGGCGCAGTGGCTGCCAGCCGATGGAGGTAGCCAGATCGATGTAGACATCAAAGTCATCGGACGCATCTGAATACAGGGTCGCTACCCAGTAACCCCGGTGCGGGATCAGGCACAGCGCGTCGGTAGCCGCCAGATGCGCGGTTCCGGGTCTGGCGACCAAGGAACCGGCCGGCTGGTGCAGCCAATGGCCGTGTTCATCGGAGCCCAGGTAAAAACCGGGGACCACCCAGTGGGCGCTGCCGTCGTATTTCCAGGCGCGACTGACAATCAGCGAGCCGAATTTCACCGATTCCGGGTTCCGCGTTAACCCGGTTGGGAATGGCATCGGTCCGCTCACAGCTTGGGAATCTGCCCGGTGGGAAGATCCTGGCCAGGCAGCGGCCGGGCGAAGGGCACCTTCGTGCCGAGCACCTGGGCCAGCGTGTCGCGGGCTACCTGCTTGGCGGTCAACCCCACGCGTTCGAGCACCTGGGCGCGGCTGCCGTGAGCCAGGAACTCGGTGGGCAGGCCAACCTCGTTCAAGGCCGTGTCGACCCCTGCCGCGCGCATTTCGGTGCGCAGCCGGGAACCGACGCCCCCGGCGCGCACGCCATCTTCGATGCAGACCACGATGCGGTGGCGGGCGGCCAGTGAAACCACCGATGCCGGTACCGGCAGCACCCAGCGCGGGTCGACGACGGAGACCGAAATACCTTGGCTGTTCAGCCGGTGTGCGACGTCCAGGGAGAGCTCGCTCATCGCGCCTACCGAGACGATCAACACATCCGGGGCCGCCCGGTCACCGAGTCGGGCCAGCACGTCCACCCCATCTGGCAAGCGGTCGATCGCCTCGACTTCCTCGCCCACCGAGCCCTTGGAGAAACGCACGACGCTCGGCGCGTCGTCGATGGCCAGCGCTTCGCGCAGTTCTTCGCGCAGCCGCGAGGCATCGCGCGGGGCGGCCAGGTGCAGATTCGGAATGATCTGGGTCAGCGCCATATCCCACATGCCGTGGTGGCTTGGACCGTCGGGTCCGGTGACACCGGCCCGGTCCAGCACGATGGTGACCCCGGCCTTGTGCAGCGCCACATCCATCAGCAGCTGGTCGAAGGCCCGGTTCAGGAAGGTCGCGTAGACGCAAACTACCGGGTGCAGGCCGCCAAAGGCCAGTCCCGCTGCCGCCGTCATGGCATGTTGTTCGGCGATTCCCACGTCGATGACGCGCTCGGGGTACTTGTCGGCCATCTTCTTCAGGCCTACCGGCTGCAGCATGGCCCCGGTGATCGCGACGATATCATCGCGTTCATCCGCCACTACGGCGATTTCATCGCCGAAGACACTGGTCCAGCTCTGCGCTCCCCCGCTGGAGACCGGGGTGCCGGTCTCCGGGTCGATCACGCCCACGGCGTGGAACTGATCCGCCACGTCGGCAATGGCCGGCGCATAGCCGTGGCCCTTTTCGGTCATCGCATGCACCAGCACCGGGCCGCCGAACTGCTTGGCCTGGAGCAATGCTTCTTCTACGGCGCCCTGGTTGTGCCCATCGATGGGACCGATGTATTTCAGTCCCAGATCCTCGAATAAGCCCTGCGGAGCCCACCAGTCCTTGATGCCCTTCTTGGTGGCGTGCAGGGACTTGTAGGCAAAGTTTCCTACGGCCCCCGAGTCTTTGAGCCTGCCCTTGAGCTTGCTCATGGCATCTTCGTAATACGGGTGGGTACGGAACTTATCCAGCTGCTGGCGCAGGCCCGAGAGCTGGTTGGCGAGTCCACCGATGGTCGGCGCATAAGAGCGTCCATTGTCGTTGACCACGATGATCGCCTTGCGGTCCTTGTCGGCGGCGATATTGTTGACCGCTTCCCAGGCCATGCCACCGGTCAGCGCGCCGTCCCCGACCAGCGCAATCGCGTAGCGCTCGGTGTTATTGCGCAGCTTGTTGGCCCGCGAGATGCCATCGACCCAAGAGAGCGAGGAGGAGGCATGGGAAGACTCGACGATGTCGTGCTCGGACTCTGCGCGGTCCGGATAACCGGCAAGTCCACCTTGCTGACGCAGGGTGGTGAAGTTTTGGCGACCGGTGACGAGCTTATGCACGTAGGACTGGTGACCGGTATCGAAGACGATCGAGTCGGTGGGAGAGTCGAAGACCCGGTGGATGCCCAAGGTCAGTTCGACCACGCCGAGGTTCGGTCCGAGATGGCCACCGGTACGGGCCACGTTGGCAATGAGGAATGCGCGAATTTCCCCCGCGAGGTCCTCTAACTGTTCCAGGGTAAGCGCCCGCAGATCGCTAGGCTTGTTGATGGTCTCCAACAAAGACACTGTCATCCCCTTTTGCTTGTTCGCCCGCTACGGACCGGTCGATCCATCCGAAACTCTTAGTGTAGCTTTCGCAGGACTATTTACATTATCCGTCACCTTTCGGTGAGGTGCGAATTTACCCGCAATGACCTTGGCTACTGTTAGCGGTAGCCCGAATGGCTGGGGCCACCGCCGGTATTTTCAGAATAGTTCCAACGCGTCGCGCAGCATACGGTGCCCCTGGGTTTCAAAGGCCGTGTCGCCGACCTGAAAGGCCCAAACTGCGGTGCCGATCGCCTCGCGCAGTTGCGTGATAGGCCAGCTACGCGGCTCTCGCGGGTCCGTCCCGTAGCCGTGAAAGAACGCTGTCGCTAATTCAGGATGCTCGCGCCACTGCTGGGCCGAGAGCCTGGCCAAATCGCTCTGAGCGGGCCGCAAGGCGAAGCGGCCAAAGTCGATGACCCGCAGTTTCCCTTGTTCGACCACCCAGTTCCGTGGTTGCCAGTCACCGTGTGTGGGCACAACGACGATGGGCGCAGGGCGATAGCCTGTAAAGATCCGACGGGCGGCGGCCAAGGAGGGCGGATCAATTCGGTGCTCTGCCTCCAGCCAGCTCAATCCGCTGGTTATGAAATTCTTTTCGTATCCGTCATCCATTTTGGCGTATTGCCCGTGCAGCAGGCGCAATGCCCGACCGGCCTGTTCGTGTATATCCGGATTATTGGCGCTGGGAGTCTGCTCGCATAAGACACCGGGTAAATAATCCAGGAGCAGCAGACGCTGCGCCCGGTCTTCATGACGCATCGCGGCAGTCAGCCCGTGTTCCAGCAACGGGGCGGTGTAACCTGTGTGGGCCTTGAATTCTCGGCCGAGATGAAGATTCGCCGATCCGGCCGTCTTGAGGATGTAGTCCCGTCCGAGCGAACGAAGACGCAACACGCGCGTGTCCGTCAGGCCCCACGAAAGATCTTCAATCAGCAGCGGACAGTGCAGCCACTGCTCCACCAATGCCGCCTGCGGGCCGGTGAGCAGTCCGCGATGCCAGTTAGCGCTCATGGGTTCAGCTTAGTTCCTTGCCGGAGGGCATTAAATGCCCGAAGGCCCCAAAGCGTTTGCTTTGGGGCCTTCGGGTTGTTCCAGGAACCGGAACCGACTTCAGGTAGAAACCTTAGTTGGAAGCGGCGATCTGGCGCAGGACGTACTGCAGAATGCCACCGTTGCGGTAGTAGTCTGCCTCGCCTGGGGTATCGATGCGCAGGTCGGCGTCGAACTCGGTGACCTTGCCGTCTTCGGCGGTAGCGGTCACCTTCAGGGTCTTCGGGGTGGTGCCGTTGTTCAGCTCGGTCACGCCGGCAATCGAGAAGCTCTCGGTACCGGTCAGACCCAGCGACTCAGCGGACTCGCCCTGTGGGAACTGCAGTGGCAGAACGCCCATGCCGATCAGGTTCGAGCGGTGGATACGCTCGAAGGACTCGGTGATGACGGCCTTGACACCCAGCAGCGCGGTGCCCTTGGCAGCCCAGTCACGCGAGGAGCCCGAACCGTATTCCTTGCCGCCAAGCACGACCAGCGGGGTGCCGGCAGCCTTGTAGTTCTCCGCTGCGTCGTAGACGTACGACTGTGGAGCGCCGTCCTGGGTGAAGTCGCGGGTGAAGCCACCCTCAACGCCGTCCAGCAGCTGGTTCTTGATGCGGATGTTCGCGAAGGTACCGCGGATCATGACTTCGTGGTTGCCACGGCGTGAGCCGTAGGAGTTGAAGTCCTTGCGATCCACACCGTTTTCGATCAGGTACTGTCCGGCCGGGGTTTCCGACTTGAACGAACCTGCAGGCGAGATGTGGTCGGTGGTGACCGAGTCGCCCAGCTTCAGCAGCACGCGAGCGCCGTCGATGTCGGAGACCGGCTGTGGTTCGGCGGTCATGCCATCGAAGTACGGAGCCTTGCGCGCGTAGGTCGACTTCTCGTCCCACTTGAAGGTTGAACCCTCTGGGGTGTCGAGCGCCTTCCAGCGGTCGTCGCCCTCGAAGACACCTTCGTAGCCCTTGGCGAACATGCCTTCGTCGATCGAGGAATCGATGATTTCCTGGACCTCGACAGGCGATGGCCAGATGTCTTTCAGGAAGACGTCGTTGCCCTCGTTGTCCTTGCCCAGGGAATCGGTTTCGAAGTCGAAGTCCATGGTGCCGGCCAGTGCGTAAGCGATGACCAGTGGCGGGGAAGCCAGGTAGTTCATCTTCACGTCTGGGTTGATGCGGCCTTCGAAGTTTCGGTTACCCGAGAGCACCGCGGTGGCTGCGAGGTCGTTGGCGTTGATGGCCTCGGAGATCTCTGCATCCAGTGGACCGGAGTTACCGATACAAGTTGCGCAACCGTAGCCTACGACGAAGAAGCCGAGCTTCTCCAGGTATGGCATGAGGCCGGACTTCTCGTAGTACTCGGTGACGACCTTCGAGCCTGGGGCGACCGAGGTCTTGACCCATGGCTTGGAGGCAAGGCCCTTTTCGGCGGCGTTGCGTGCAAGCACCGCTGCAGCAAGCATGACCGAAGGGTTCGAGGTGTTGGTGCACGAAGTGATCGAAGCGATCGAAACCAGACCGTGGTCGATGGTGAACTTCTCGCCATCTTCCTTGGTGACCTCAACTGCGGTCGATGGACGGCCAACACCCTGGGTGTCTTCGGCGTTCGATACGTAGTTGTGGATGTCCTTGCGGAACTGTTCCTTCGAGCCCGATAGCTCGATGCGGTCCTGCGGACGCTTCGGGCCGGCGATCGATGGTACGACGGTGGACAGATCCAACTCGAGGTATTCGCTGAAGCGAATCTCGCGGTTTGGATCGTGCCACATGCCCTGTTCCTTGGCGTATGCCTCGACCAGGTCCACGTTCTCCTGGCTGCGGCCGGTCAGGCGCAGGTAGTCCAAGGTGACGTCGTCGATTGGGAACATTGCGGCGGTCGAGCCGAACTCTGGGGACATGTTGCCGATGGTTGCACGGTTAGCCAGCGGCACTGCTGCCACGCCTTCGCCGTAGAACTCAACGAACTTGCCAACCACGCCGTGCTTACGCAGCATTTCGGTGATGGTCAGCACCACGTCGGTTGCGGTTGCGCCGGCTGGGATCGAGCCAGCGAGCTTGAAGCCGACAACGCGAGGGATCAGCATGGACACTGGCTGGCCGAGCATTGCTGCCTCGGCCTCGATGCCGCCAACGCCCCAGCCCAGCACGCCCATGCCATTGACCATGGTGGTGTGCGAGTCGGTGCCGACGCAGGTGTCCGGGTAGGCACGAAGCACGCCGTTGACCTCACGGGTCATCACGGTGCGAGCCAGGAACTCGATGTTGACCTGGTGCACGATACCGGTGCCCGGTGGGACGACCTTGAAGTCGTCAAATGCGGTCTGGCCCCAACGCAGGAACTGGTAACGCTCGCCATTGCGCTGGTATTCGATTTCCATGTTGCGCTCGACGGCGCCGGCGAAACCGAAGGTGTCGATCTGCACGGAGTGGTCGATGACCATTTCGGCAGGTGCCAGCGGGTTCACGCGGGTAGGATCGCCGCCGAGTTCCTGTACGGCTTCACGCATCGTGGCAAGGTCAACGATGCAAGGCACACCGGTGAAGTCCTGCATCAGGACGCGCGCCGGGGTGAACTGGATTTCGGTATTCGGCTGAGCCGATGCATCCCACTGGCCCAGGGCCTTGACGTGATCTGCGGTGATGTTCGCGCCATCTTCGGTGCGAAGCAGGTTCTCCAGAAGAACCTTCAAGCTGTAGGGAAGGCTGTCTGAGCCTTCGACCTTGTTCAGTCGGTAAATTTCGTATTCGGTTCCCTTGACGTCAAGTACGCCTTTGGCACCGAAACTGTCCACTTTACTCATTGGGACTCCTCTCGCCAGACACTCATTCTTTATGCATACGTAAACATAATTCCAGTTAGGCGTTCCTAACTGAGTTAGTCATGCTTGTATCGCTGCAGTGCTAAAAACAGTCTATCCGTTCCTGAAAGAAAATGCCGGATCCGCAGAAAGTTACCCGCAAATTCGTGTTCCAGCGGACGCAAACCATCGTTTAGCGGCGCACAAACAGGCCTATCGATTCCATATGGTGAGTATGCGGGTATAAATCGTGAATCTCCATGTGATCTAATTCGTAGCCACGTGCCATCAAACGAGCCGTATCACGGGCAAAAGCAGCCGGGTCGCAGGAGACGTAACAAATGCGTGGAACACCGCTTGCTGCCAGTTCCGCGGCGGACTGTTTGTCCAAACCGGTGCGCGGAGGATCGAGAACAACCGCACCCAGATCTGCTTCGCGAGCCAGCTGGCGCATCAGCCGTTCCACGCGTCCACGGGTCACCGTCACCTGACGCACCTCGGCCAGGTTCTTTTTCGCATCCGCATGAGTTCCTGGCGCACCTTCGATGCTGAACACTCGTCCGTGCTGACCCACAGCTTCCGCCAGGGGCAGCGAGAACAAGCCCGCACCGGCATAGAGGTCGGCAATGACCTCGCCCGGTTCCGGCTGGGTCAGGTCCAGCACTCGTTCGGTCAATAACGTGGCCGCCTGACGGTGCACCTGCCAGAATCCCTCGCCGGTGATCCGGAAAGTCTTGCCAAGCACCTTTTCGGTCAACCAGCTGTTGCCCACAATGGTCTGCAGCTCGCCCTTGCCATCGGCGGCAGAACCACCGATCTGGCTGAACGCCGCAACGTTCACCCCTTCGGGCAGCTGCTGCGCCACCCGCTTTGCGGCACCCGGACGCAGCTCCGAGAGCAAGACCAGAACGGTTGAGTCATCCTCGCTGGAGACCGCCGCCTCCACCCGGTCAATCCCTGTGAAATCCACCGAATACAAGCCGATGGCCTCGATTCCCGGATGCGCCAAGGGCATTTGGCTGATTGCGGTGAGTTCGTTGCTGCGAAAACCGCTCATCGCCAGCCGCCCGTCTTCGGTGACCGAGTACGACATCCTGGTACGCCAGCCCAGACCGGTGGAGTCGCCCGCAACGGCCTGTACCGCCGGGAAGTTATAGTCTTCCGCCTTCAAGCCGCCTAAGCGAGTCAGCTGTTCGGCAGCCACCTGGGCTTTGAGCTCGCGCTGGTAGTCCAGGGACATATGTCCGAATTCCGCTCCCCCAACCGGGTCACGGTACTTCAACGCGTCGGCCTGTTCCCAGACGTGCGACACCCGGTGCTCGCTCGCTTCGAGCACCTCAACGACGTCGGCACGCCAGAACTTGGCGCTCTCGCCCGAATCGGTCAGGCGTACATTGACCAGTTCGCCGGGGATGCCGTGGCGGACGAAAATTACCCGCCCTTCATGGCGAGCTACGGTGTGTCCACCATGGGCAATCGAACCTAACCGCAGCTGCAGGGTTTCGGTGGCGTTCATAAAAGTTATCCTTCGTGAGGTGTTGAATGCCGGTGTGCCGAGGATTCCTCGGTCGGGCCACCGATCAGTGCTTCGGATGAGCTCAGCAGGCGCCAAGGCACCGAAGCGATGAGCACTCCAGGTTCGTAGTGCAGGCGGTTCTTCACTCGCTGCGCGGTCTGGTTATGCACCAGCTGTTCCCACCAGTGCCCGACCACATATTCGGGAATGTAAACAACGATGAGGTCGCGGGGAGATTCACGCTTGATCGACCGAATATGTTCGATTAGCGGTCCGGCAATTTCGCGATAGGGCGAAGCAAGCGCGGTGATCGGCACGGGAATGCGCAAACGGTCCCAGTCGGCCAACGTATGCTCGGTCTTCTCCGCTTCGATATCCACGATGATCGCTTCTAATTTGGAGGGGCGTGAGGCTCTCGCGAAAGCGAGCGCACGCAGCACCGGTTTGCGCACCGTGGACACCAGCACCAGGGCATGGACTCGGGCTGGCAACGCGGTCGCCGAATGCTCGTCGGAGACCGCCAGTTCGTCGTCAACCTGCTGATAGTGACGCTGCAGGGACTCCATGATCAAGGTCAGCGCCACAATGCCGAGCACCGCAAGCCAGGCGCCGTGAACGAATCGGGTCGCGAGCACAACCACCAGCACCAGCAGCGAAAGAATCAACCCGATCAGGTTCAGCAGGCGCTTGCGTTGCTTTGCGGCGCGTACCTTGCGATCGGTGACGGTGATCAACACGCGAGACCAGTGCTTGAGCATCCCGAGCTGGCTGAGCGTGAAGGAAACGAACACCCCGACCACGTAGAGCTGCACCAGAATCGTCACATCACCGCTGAACAGCAAGATCAGCACGATCGCAGCGGCGCCGAGGGAAAGGATTCCGTTCGAGAAACCCAAGCGGTCGCCACGGGTGCGTAGCTGACGCGGCAGGTAGCCATCGCCAGCCAAATGGCTGGCGAGGTTGGGGAATGAATTAAATGCCTGGTTGCCTGCGAGCAGCAAGACTGCGATGGTCAGCAGGGACACCACAACGGTACCGAGGAAGAAGTCTCCGAAGACGGCTTGGGCCAACTGCCCCAAGACCGGGACTTGCACGTAATTTTGCGAGATTGGCTGGCCGGCGAGCATCAATGAGGCCTGCGGATCGGCGACGACCTTGATTCCCGTGGCTCGCGCGAGCATCAGCGTTCCAAGCGTGAGCACCCCGGAGAGCAGACCCATCACCAACAGAATGCGCCCGGCGTTCCGGGCACGGGGCTTGCGCAGGTGATGCACATTTGAAATGGGCACTTCGATACCGGTCAGCGCCGCCGAACCGGTGGAGAAGGCGCGCAAGATCAGCAAGGCGCCAAATACGCCGTGCATGCCGGTCTCAAATTCCTGTTCCGGAACAATGTTGAACTCCGCGCTCGGCGCCAGCCCCAGGTTTCCGGTCAGCGCCAGAACCCCGCCGATGGCGATCATTGCCAGCATTCCGCCGGCGAATAGGTACACCGGGATGGCCAGGGACCAACGCCCCTGTCCGCGACCGCGGAGGTTCGCGACGACCAAGAATGCCACGATCGCCGAGGCCACCCAGGCCCGATGCTCTTCCAAAGCAGGGAAAACGCCCGAGAGGTACTGTGCGGCCGAAGAGCTGGACACCGCAACGGTGAGCACGAAGTCAACCAGGAGGGCCGAGGCCACGGTCGTCCCGGAGCGCGGCCCGAGGTTTTTCCGGACGATCTCATAGTCGCCGCCGCCCGAGGGGTAGGCCTCCACGGATTGCCGGTAGGACAGCACGAGGACTAGCAGCACGACAAGTACCGCCACGCCTACCGCCGGCGAGAGCATTGTCGCGGCAATGCCCGCCATGGCTAGGGTCAGCAGAATTTCGTCCGGCGCATAAGCCAAAGAAGATAGCGCGCTGGAAGAGAAGATCGGCAGGGCGATCTTAGGTGGGAGCGGCTTACGTTTGAGCTGTTCGGTGCTAAACGGCCGGCCCACGAGGATCCTTTTAAGACCATCAAATAAAGCAGGCACGAGATAACGTTATCGCAGGGCGCGCCATAGGCAGTACCCTCGTCTCAGGCGCGTGGTTCGCGGCGCGCTATTGTTACTTGCGTGGCTGTGAACTGCGCAGCACGCAGAAGTTGCACTGGTGGCAAGGAAACAAGGAGTTGGCGGTGGCGCACTTTGTGATCATGGGTTGCGGACGCGTAGGCGTTGCGCTGGCCCATACGCTAGACGAAGCCGGACATTCGGTGGCGGTCATCGACCAGAATCCTGAGGCTTTCCGCCGGCTGGGACAAGAATTCTCGGGAACCAAGGTTGTCGGATTGGGCTTTGACCGGGACACCCTGGTGGAGGCGAAAATTGACGAGGCCTATGCCTTTGCGGCCGTTTCCAGCGGTGATAATTCCAACATTCTCGCCACTCGCGTGGCCCGGGAAAGCTACAACGTGCCGCATGTGGTGGCGCGAATCTACGACCCGGGACGCGCCGAGATCTATCAACGCTTGGGAATCCCCACGGTGGCAGCGGTCCGCTGGAGCACCGATCAGGTCCTGCGGCGCATCCTTCCCGAGTATTCCATCCGTGGCGATTACCGCGAGCCCTCGGGACGACTGATGCTTACCGAAGTGGCCTTGCATCGAGGCTGGTACGGGCACCTGGTCAAGGAGCTCGAAGAAGCGGCCGGGGTTCGGGTCGCCTACCTGACCCGTTTCGGCGAAGGAACCATCCCAGAAAGCCGCACACGGCTCCAAGGCGGTGACTTGGTCCATGTCATGATGCGCCTTGAAAAAAGCAAAGATGTGGAAAAAGTCCTTGCCAACGCGCCGATTCCCGTCAGCGACTGAACGAGAGAGCTAAACACGTGAAAGTAATGATTGCCGGGGCCGGATCCGTTGGTTCGTCTATCGCCCGTGAGCTTGTACTGAATTCCCATCAGGTGCTCATTGTCGATCCGAAGGCCGAGATGGCTGACCGCGAAGATCTGGAAAACGTCCAGTGGCTCATCGGAGACGCCTGCGAACTCGCGGTCTTGCAACGAGCCAAGCTCGAAGAATTCGATGTGGTCGTCTCGGCCACCGGCGATGACAAAGTCAACCTGGTGGTCTCGTTGCTGGCCAAAAGCGAATTTGGTGTGCGTCGAACCGTGGGGCGCGTAAACCACCCCAAGAACGAATGGATGTTTGACGACGCCTGGGGCGTGGATGTGGCGGTGAGCACCCCACGGCTGATGACTGCCCTAGTCGAGGAGGCGGTAGAAGTTGGAGACTTGGTACGGCTGCTGACGCTCAAAAGCGGTGAGGTGCATATGGTCGAATTCACCGTGCCGCACGACTCGGCACTGATTGGACGCACCCTGGGACGTGTCACCTGGCCTCAAGACACCACCATCGTGGCGGTGGTGCGTGATAAGGCGCCGTTCCCGCCCAGCGATGATGATGTGATCGAGGGCGGAGACGAAATCTTCTTCATCACCACTCCCGAGGCTGAAAGCCCGTTGCGGCGCACCCTGCGCGGAGCGGCCCGTTAGTTCTGCTGCCGAGGCTGCTCCGGCTGAATGTCCTTGGCCGGACGGGATACCAGCCAGGCGAACCAGAGCCCAGCGGCATACAGTGGGGCGCCCATCAGCGCGCGGGCAAGGCCCAGGGCCACCACATTGTCGGCGAAGTACATCGGCAGCTGCACCGCGAGGCGTGCAATGAATACACCGATGATGATCCACGTCGCGACGCTGTAGCGGCGCAACCTTGCCGGCTGGGTACGCCAAGCGGTTCCCTCGTTGCGGATGAATCCGAAGAGCACCCCGGCCAGTGGCCACCTGACGATAATCGAAATCAGCAGTGCGAGCAGATAACCGGCGCCGATGAAGAAGCCTGGAACATAGTAGTCCTTGGCTTCACCGGTGGCACGAGCCGCGAAGGCGCAGATCAGAATCCCGATGAGTCCGCTGGCGGCCTGCATCAGCGATGACTTCTTCGCTAGGCGCACGATCATGAACAGCACACCGAGCCCGATCGAGGCGATCAACGCCCACGAAAGCTCTAGGCTGAGCGCGTACACCATGACGAAGACGAAACCCGGAAGCACCGTCTCAACGATGCCGCGGGGACCGCCAACGCTGGCGATGACATCGATCCCGCCATCGGCATTTTGCGCCAGCTTTGCGTTCTGTCCGAGATTCGAAGCGAACGAGTGCTCCTTGTGGCGTTGCGGCTCGTTCAGCTGTTCTTCGTTGTTCATGCTTCTCACTTCTGCCTCGGTCACGGTGCGGGACCTGCATATACGGCAACTATAGAACCCACAACCTAGCGGCGGTTGACCGGAACGATCAGGTACCGCGGGTTGAAGATGCTGGGGACGTGATCCACCAGCGCAACCATGCCCGCATATTTGATTTTTACTCCGGGTTTAATCCCGGGTACCTGCTTTTGGCCCATGAACAGCAGCTTTACATGCGGAACGGTGCCACGGCGCCCACCAACTCCAGCCAGCCGGTCCACCACGACGGCGGTCAGACGCGGTGGCGTGTTGGGGGCCGAGTAGCTGACCGACTGGATGTACCCGAGGTGCTCCACTCGCCCCTTTACCGGCAACTCGGACAGGGACTCCAAACGCAGATGTGCCGGCCTGACTTCCCTGCTGCCAAGGTGGGCCTCCAAAGGGCCGGGCTCGCAGGACATGCCATTAGCCGATCTGGGTAATTTCAGGGCCACGTTCCGGACGGGTGATTCCCGGCTCAGCTGTCTCGGCTTCAGGTGTCTCGGCGCGGGTTGTGGCATTGCTCGGCACGTTCAGTGGAAGTAGCTCCGCCGGCGGTAGCGGCTTGTCGCCGCGGTTGATCACGACGCTACGCAGCAGTTCATCAACGATCTTGGTAGCTTCCTCATCGGCAATTGCGGCGCCGCCAACGACAGCGCGCAGGAACCAACGCGGACCGTCGACGCCCACGAAACGCAGGGCGACGTGTCCGGCACGTCCGTCCGGCAGTTGCTGCGGAACCTTGGCGAGAAGCTCTTCGCCATATTCTCCCTCGCGGGTGAAGATCTCACCCTTCTGTCCGTGGATGTCGCCGGTGATCTTTTCACGGATACCGGGCCACAAGGAGTCCGACTTCGAGGCAGCGAAAGCCATCAGTTGAACGCGCGATTCGGCGATCTCCAGCGAAACCGCCACAACCCGCTGATTCGCCTGTTCGACATCCATGCGCACCTTCATGCCAGGGATCGGCTTGACGAGAATCGAACCAAAGTCGAGGTAGCTATCGGTTTCGGGCACGTCGCTGATGTCGAATGGGCCGCTGGTAGAGGTGGGCTCCGGAGTGCTTTCCTCGACGGTTGGCTCTTCGACCGGCTGTTCTACCGACTTCTTACGCTTGAAAAACATGATGTCCTTAAAGTTTTGCGCTCTTACACCAAGGGTACTTACTTAGCGTTGAATCCGCCTGTTGAACCGAAACCGCCGGTACCGCGAGACGTCTCGTCGAGGGACTCGACCTGCTCAAAATGGGCTAGTTCGACTTTCTGGATAACCAGCTGGGCGATACGATCGCCGCGGCGAACTTCAAAGGCATTGGAGTTGTCCGTGTTCAACAGTGTGACCATGATCTCGCCACGGTATCCGGCATCAACAGTACCCGGTGCGTTGACGACGGTAATACCGTGCTTCGCGGCCAAACCACTTCGCGGATGAACGAGGCCGACATATCCGTGCGGAAGTGCCAAGGCGAGCCCGGTAGGGATCAGTGCGCGTTCCCCCGGCTGGAGCACTACGTCACCACGGGCATGCAGATCAGCACCTGCATCAGAAGGGTGAGCGTAGCTGGGGGCCGGGAGCTGCGGATCGAGCATCTTGATTCTGATTGAAATCGTGGGCTCATTCATGAGTTTTTCTAATCTCCCGGTAAATCGATTGGTCGTTTTCCACCTGTCCAACTCTATCGCGCGCCGCCAAACGGTTGCGCCAGTGAATCCGAGCGGTTATTCAACTCCGAAAAATTGCCTAAACTGGTTGGTATGAGTACTCCCAGCCCAGAGGCTTCAAATGTTCTATTTCGTGAAAAGCTATGGCCTTCGGTCGGCACATGGATTTGGCCTTTACTAATCGCGATCACCGCCGGCATAGCGGTCGCCCCGATCAGTGTCCCTTGGGGTATAGCGATCGGGCTCTTTGTCTTGGTCGGCATCGCAGTGATCTTCTTGCTTAAGGTCCCTACCCTGGAAGTCACCGAAGAGAGTCTCACCGTGGGCCGCGCTACCATTGAGCGAAAATTCGTCGGCGAGGCGATCGGCTATCGCGGCGAAGAAGCATTTAAGCAGCGTGGCCAGAAGCTGCATGGACTAGCATTCATGAACTTGCGCGGCTGGCTCGATGCGGTAGTTCGCATGGAGGTCACCGACCCGCGTGATGAGACCCCCTACTGGATCACTTCCACCCGTCGCCCCGAAGAGCTCACCGCGGCTCTGGGCGGTGTGATGTATGAATTCACCGAGGAGGCTCAGCGTGAATCCACAGCACAGGAGGCCAAAGAGGCAACCCAGTTTCGCGCTCCGGAATCTACCGAAGAACAGTCCTAACCCGTAGCCCCAAAAAGTTTATTTCTTGCATCGAGTGTTGGGGCTTAGCCCTCACACTCGGTGCAATATTTTTGTCCTTGATCTTCGCGGGCAAGCTGGGAACGGTGGCGCACCATGAAGCACGAGGCACAGGTGAATTCGTCGGCTTGCTCCGGAATGATGTCCACATTTGCTTCGTCTTGACCGGCTTCTCCCCCGGGCAAAACATAGGCTTCGGCAAGCTCGGCTTCGCTTTCATCGATCAGGTTCGCGGTCGCGGCGGTGCCCAATTTTTTCGCTGCGGCCAGCTGCTCGGCGCGGGACTGGTCTTGGCTGGTCTCACGTGAGGCAACATTTTCGTTGGCCATGATCGTATTTCACTCTTTTCCGCTGGCGGTAATCTCGATACGTGGCACTTGTTGGTAAACACCAGTACCGGCCTAAAAGTATAACGTTGAACTGCGCCGAACATTCCCGCCAGTGACACATCAGCCACAAAGTGATATGAACTTGCGAGTATTCTTGCGCCACACCCGGGGCGGTAATAGGAAATCAGGGTCATAAGTGGCAGAGTTTCACTCAGGAAATAGACCGTGTGGAGGGTAGTAATGCGTCAGCTGAGACTGGTAGGAATTCATGAAAATGGTTCCAGCCTGCAGGTCAGCAGCGACGATGGGATGAGCTTTGAGCTTTCCGTCGACGATGCGCTGCGCAGTGCAATGGCCGAAATCGCCCGAGCTCGGGCGCCGCGAAACCGCGATGAGTCTTCGGTTCATTCGCCGCGTGAGATCCAGGCACGAGTACGTGCTGGAGCTTCCGCTTACGATCTGTCCTTGGAATGGAATGTTCCGGTTGAACAGATCGTCAAGTATGAAGGCCCAGTGTTAGCAGAACGTGAGCACATCGCTGAATTGGCTCGTCGGGTAGAGGTTTCCGGGCCCCAAACCGATGCCGAGTACCGCGAGATTTTCGGTGAAGAACCGGCGGACCTTGGTTCGATGGTGACACATCGTTTGCACCAGCTCAATATCGACGCCGAACACGCACGCTGGAACTCTTGGAAGGACCCTGAGGGCCAGTGGATCGTAACGGTGGAGTTTGATTCTCCGTTGCCATCAGAAAACGTCGAGTCGCTGGCCAACGGTTCGGCGGACGGCAAGGAAAATGTCGCCAAGTGGGCTTTCACCCCGGCGCGCAAGTCCTTGAAGAACCTTAATCGTTGGGCGCAAACGCTCAGCGAGCAGCAGGCACCAGAGTATTTTCGTCCCATCGCAGCCGTAGGTCAGGCCGAGCAGCCGGCCACACCAATTGGCAGCGCAGACAATAACGACTCCGAAGAATTAGTCAGCTTGCTCAATTCCCGTCGTGGCCAGCGTGCCCCGGAGGATCCTGCGAAGGATGACCGGTTGAACGAGATTATTGAACGCAGCATGAGCAAGTATGAGAACGACGATGAGGAGTCATTCCCCCATCTGTCGCAAGGCATCTCATCTCGGACTTCGCAGTTGACGGTAGTCACCGACAGGGAAGACTCCAACGACGCAAGCCAGGAACCCGAACTTTCTGCCGAGGATTCCTCCCCGCGCAAGCCGAAGCGTTCTTCGGTTCCAAGCTGGGATGACATCATGTTTGGAAAGCGCAAGAAGGACACCGACTCTTAAACGAGCCGCTTCCGCACAAAGCTAGAGGCACTGCACA
>NZ_NRGV01000033.1:36556-106116 GCF_002332385.1 Glutamicibacter sp. BW80
TGTGCAGTGCCTCTAGCTTTACTGGTCTGAAATCGACTTTTCAGCGAATTACTTGGTGCGATGCGTAAACAGCGGCACGAAGCGCTCACCGGCGGTCAGCGAGCCATGCTGGCCAATCATGTCAAAGGCCATCGGAGCCACCCGCCGCCCATCGTAGAACGCGATCGCTTCGGCTGCCATGATGATCAAGTCGCCCATGCGAGCGGCATGGGCATCAGGGATCTTGCCGAAGTACCCTAGATCGATCGCTTCCTCGCGGCTGAGCACCCAGGCCTTCGAGCCGTAGGCCCGTTGCCATGCGTCGCGTACCTGCTGGCGTTGCCCGTCGCTGGTCGCCGCGGCAAAAGTTAAATGCACGCCGCGCGGTTCCCCACTGGTGAGCTCGACTCCCTCGATGAGTTCCGGTTCGAGGCTGAAATCGATGCGCTGTGATTCAGGGACGTCGACCATTCCGTGGTCACCGGTGATCAGCACGGTGGTCTCTTCCGGCAATCGGGAGACCAGCGATTTGATGACGTAGTCAATTTCTTCGAGGGTGTCGCGCCACTGGCTGGAATCCACACCGAATTTGTGGCCGACTTTATCTAGTTCATTAAAGTAGGTATACACCAGTGCGTTGCGGTGGCTGGCAAAAACTTCTTGAGTGGCCCGGGCCCGTGCGGTAATTTGTTTTGCCGCCACAAATTTCGGTCCGCGCAAGGCGGCACGGGTCAATGCAGAATTCGCAAAGAGGGGCAATGAAACCGAAGCAACATGGATGCCGTGTTCATGGACTCGCTCAAATACCGTGGGAACGGTCTGCCAGGATTCTGGCTTCAGGTCCGCGGGCCAGCCGCCAAGTTGGTTAACTACTCGCCGGCGCTCGGGATCGACCACGTCATAGCCGAGCATGCCATGCTCGCCAGGTGCCACACCTGTGGCCAGGCTGGTCAGGCTCGTCGCGGTCGTCGAAGGAAAACCGGTGCCCAGCTTCTGCGCTCGCTCAAAGAGTGAACGTAGGAATGGGGCGTGCGCCGCGTGAGATTTGAACTGATTCCAACCCAGCCCATCAACCATGATCATGCTGACCCGTTTAGTGGGTTTCAGCCCCAGCGGATTCAGGTAGCCGGGAACGCCTAGTGCGTGGGCGGCGGAAGGGAGGATTTCCGACAGTGTCGTTTTCCCGTAGGCAGGGGCCGCAGGCAGGGCCTGCGGCGGCGTAGGCAAAGCGGGGTCACTCAAAATTTGGCTCATACGCAATCAGATAGTTTCTTGTCGCAAACGCACCGCGAACTCGCGTGCCTTGTTGACCGCGCGCTGCCCGTCGGCCTCTGCGCTAACCCGAATCACCAAGTCCTCGGGTTGCGCGGTTCCGTTCAGCCCATGATCTGCATCGCACTGCGGATCGGTGCAGGGAGCAGGGGCGAGGTCGATTCGGCTCGTCCCGTTCCATGACATGCCGAAGGTCAACTCACGCACCTCATCGCCTGTGCGGTAATGCTGTGGCTGGTGATAGACATAATTGGTAGCGACCGAGGCGATACGTCGCAAAGAGATCATTTCGGTCGAGACCTGAGCCACGACATTATTGCCGTGGTCATCGAGCTGCTGATCGTCTACGTGGATGATGAACAAGACTTTTTCGCTGAGCACCAAGACCGTGATGTGGCGGTGCACTTCGGTGTGGTCGAAGTGCGTCTCCAGATGGACATAGTGGTCAAGCACCGGTTGGGACATCATTGCTTCGGCTAGGACGTCCTGCACCATCTGCGGGTAGAAGCCGGCCCTGACCAGGTCGTGCTGCAATTCAGCACCAGCGGTAGTGGAATACGTTGGTGAGTTCATAACCTAATTCTACCGAGTGCAACGGACCAATTCATCCAAGCCACCCCTCAGCTCAACTTCGCAGGGCCCGTCGCACGCTATCGGTACGCTGTTCGGTATTGCCGATCTTCATGCTGACCCCCAGGACACTCAGCGAATCCTGAGCCACGCTAACCGGCGCAAAGTTCATAATCGTCACCGCTGGGTGATGGTCCTTGAGCATCGAGACGCGAGTGATGAAGTCTTTCAGGGATTCCAGGTCTACCGCCGGCAGACCCTGATAGCCAAGGAGCCGAACGCTGCTACGCGGGCGCCGAATCAGGTTGTCGAGGTCTTCCGTGGTCAGTGGCGCCACGCCGTGGGCCCAATCGTCGAGCAGGTTCACCGGATCGCCGCTCAGCCCAAAGGAGATCACCGGTCCGAGCAGCGGGTCTTCCACCGCCTTGATCACGCAGGCTTGTCCGGCCGGTGCCATGGATTGCACTTCGAGCGAGGTCACGTCGTACGAGGCCATGAGGGCGCTCATATGTTTGAAGTTTGCCTCTAGGCTCTGCGCATCTGGAATGTTTAATCGAACGCCGCCCAGATCGAGGCGTTGGCGCATATCCGGATCGTTGGCTTTCAGCGCGACCGGCCAACCGAGCCGGTCGGCAGCCTCCAACGCTTGTTCAGCTGACCTGACCACCGTCGAATCGAATACCTTGATGCCATAGTAGCCAAGGAGTTTACTGGACTGTTCGTGGTTCAGCTCTTTCAGTTCGGTACCGACGATGTCGCCGACCAGCTGTTCAAGGTACTCATGCGCGCCGGCAACATCCACATCTGTGGGTTCCGGCAGGGCTTGAAAAGGGACATTCATCCACTGGCTATAGCCGTACGCTTTGGACAGCGCGCCAACGGCCTCGGTAGGCGAGGTAAACACCGGAATTCCTTGATGCACACCCTCACGGAATTTCGGATCCGCGATGCCTGGCATGAGGGCAATGACGGGCTTGTCCTGCCCACTGAATTCGGTCAGCACCTTGATCACCGATTGCGCGCTTATCCCGATGGCCGGAAGATGCGCCACGATCACCGAGTGCACCTGCGGGTCTTGCACCAGTTCGGTCACCCGCGCACGCAATTTCGAAATCGATCGTGATTCTCCGAGCGAGTAATCCAATTCTTCACTCTGCGCGGTGGCGAACAGGTTGCGTCCCACCGTGACATCACCGACGATTTCGGCCAGGGCCAAAGAGTTTGAGAGCACCGCTACTTGTGGTCCGGCAGGGGCCGGGAATACCGACAGCAGCGAGGCGACGTCCATGAGCTCTTCGATGGACCTCACCCGGATCACCCCGGATTGCCGCAGCATCGCATTCAACGCCGCCGGCGGGGCCTCGCCCAAGCGCACCGAGTGCCCCGGTGGTATCCGCCGGCCCATCAGGTCCGATTTAGCCACGATCACCGGCTTGCTGCGCGCCAGGCGACGGGCGATGCGGGAGAACTTACGTGGATTGCCGAAGGATTCCAAATGCATCGCCACGACGCCGGTGCGCTTGTCATCCTCGAAATACTGCATCGCGTCATTGCCTGACACATCTGCGCGCAGCCCGGCTGAGATGGCGCTGCTTTGGCCGACCGCGCGTTGCATCGCCGCGCCTTGCAAAACAATGCCCATAGCTGCCGACTGGCTGAACAGACCGACCGGCCCTGCCTGCGGCAATTCGCTTGCCAGCGAGGCGTTGAGGCGGATCTGCGGATCGGTATTGAGCACTCCCAAGGATGCTGGGCCGATGACGCGCATGCCGTTTGCCCTGGCCAGCGCCACCAGCTTGCGTTGGGCCACTAGGCCGTCGGCGGTCTCATAACCGGCGGTCATGAGAATCAGGCTTTTCACTCCGTGCGCGCCACAGTCCTGGATGGTTTCCAGAACCCGTTCTCGTGGCACGCAGATAATTGCCAAGTCCACCGGGCCGGGGACGTCGGTGATATTTCCATAACTCAGCAGCCCGCCGACCTCGAAGGCCTGCTCGTTGACGGCATAGATGGTCCCGGTAAATCCGCCTTCGACGAGCCGGTCCAGCACGTCGTGGCCGATACTCCCCCAGGCGCGGCTGGCACCGATCACCGCTACGGCGGACGGTGCGAGGACCCCGGCAACGCTGCTCGCTTCGGCACGGTGTTCTCGTGCTTCGGTGACTTCCTTCGATTTCTCGGTGGGGCTGATGGGGAATTCCAGCATGATCACCCCATCTTCGAAGTGCCGGGCCACCGCATAGCCGGCATCCGAGAACACAGTGAGCATCTTGCGGTTTTCCGGCAGGATTTCGGCGGTGAATTTGACTATGTCGTTTTCCCGCCCGGCGGCGGCAAGGTGCTCGAGCAGGATTGAACCGATCCCGGTGCCTTGGTATTCGTCCGAGACGTTGAAGGCGACCTCGGCTTCGGCCGGATTCTCCAGCCGGTCGTAGCGGCCTACCCCGATGATCTTCGAACCGCGCAGCACGGTGAAGGCCACCCGGTTGCGATGATCGACATTGGTGAACCGTTCAAGCTCTTTAGGAGTCAGCGACGACTTGTACGTAAAATAGCGTAGGTAAACCGAAGTTTCAGATTGCTGTTTATGCATGTCTTGCAAGGCTTGAGCATCTTGGGGCGTAATTGGCCGAAGATGCGCGGTCGTGCCGTCGCGAAGAACAACATCTGCTTCCCAGTGGGCTGGATATGCCGCTGAAAGTTTACGATCCACCATAGGCTTAGAATAGTCGCGCTTTCGCGTTTGCGCCCAGCTGCAACACGAAATCCGACATTTTAGGCCGTGAAGCAGCAGATGAAGGGCGAAGGCAGAGTAATGGCTCGCAAAAAAACTCCCGAGATTCCCGAGGATTTCGTCGAGAACATCGTCGATATCGATGTCACCAGCGAAATGGAATCCTCCTTCTTGGAGTACGCCTACTCGGTGATCTATTCGCGTGCGCTACCGGATGCCCGAGATGGCCTGAAGCCGGTGCAGCGACGCATCCTCTTCCAGATGGCCCAAATGGGCCTGCGCCCGGAGAAGGGCCACGTGAAGTCCGCTCGTGTGGTCGGGGAGGTCATGGGCAAGCTCCACCCGCACGGGGACACCGCGATCTACGATGCGATGGTTCGTCTGGCGCAGAGCTTCTCGCTGCGCTTGCCGCTGATCGATGGCCACGGCAACTTCGGTTCGCTCGATGACGGACCGGCCGCCCCGCGTTATACCGAGGCCCGGCTCGCGGCCTCCGCGGTGGCGATGACCGCAAACCTCGACGAAGACGTGGTGGACTTCGTCCCCAACTATGACAACCAGTTCATACAGCCCGAAGTTCTGCCTGCGGCGTTCCCCAACCTGCTGGTTAACGGCACCACCGGTATCGCGGTGGGCATGGCCACGAATATGGCCCCGCACAATCTCAATGAGGTAGTCGCCGCGGCGCAGCACTTGATCGCGAATCCGGATGCACCGGTTGAAGAACTGATGAAGTTCGTTCCGGGTCCGGATCTGCCCTCCGGCGGCACGATTGTGGGACTTGACGGCGTCAAGGACGCCTATCGCTCCGGCCGCGGCGCATTCCGCACCCGCGCCACCGTGAACCTGGAAAAGATCTCCGCCCGCAAATCCGCGCTGGTGGTCACCGAGCTGCCCTACACGGTAGGGCCCGAAAAAGTCATCGAGAAGATCAAGGACGGCGTCAACAACAAGAAGATCGTTGGCGTCTCCGATGTCGTTGACCTCACCGACCGCCACCATGGTCTGAAGCTTGTGATCGAGCTCAAGAACGGCTTCAACCCGAACGCCGTGCTGGCCGCTCTCTACAAGTACACCCCGATGGAAGACTCCTTCGGGATAAATAATGTGACCCTGGTCGAGGGGCAGCCGCGCACCTTGGGACTGCGCGAACTGCTGACCGTCTATGTGGAGCACCGTATCGATGTGGTCCGCCGGCGGACCGCGCACCGTCTGGCCAAGCGCGAAGACCGGTTGCACCTGGTCGAGGGGCTGCTGATCGCGATTCTCGACATCGATGACGTCATCGCAATCATCCGTTCCTCCGAGCAGACCGCCGAAGCCCGCGAACGGCTGATGACGGTCTTCGATCTCAGCGAACCACAGGCAAGCCACATTCTGGAACTGCGCCTGCGCCAGCTGACCAAGTACTCGCGGATCGAGCTGGAGGCCGAGGCCGAACAGCTGCGCGCTGAAATCGCCGAACTGCGCGAAATCCTGGGCGACGATCAGAAGCTGCACGCCCTGGTTTCCGCGGAGCTCGGGCAGATGGCGGAGACCTTCGGCACGCCGCGGCGCACCAAGCTGAACAAGTCCTCCGCCCTCGAACCGCTGAAGGGCACCGCTCTGCCCGAAGAGGTAGGCACCGGAAAAACAGCGAAACTGGCCCTGGAAGTCTCCGATTCGCCCTGCTTCGTGCTGCTCTCGGCCACCGGGCAGATCGCCCGCACCCATGACCGGAGCCCGCTGGACTTCTCCTCCGCACGCATCAAGCACGATGTGCTCTCCTCCCAGGTCCCCTCGACCGCCCGCGGAGAGATCGGCGCGCTGACAACCACCGGGCGGATGATCCGCATTTCGTTGATCGATGTGCCGGTGCTGCCCGAAACTCATGGCTTCCCGCAGCTGGCCAATGGTGTTCCGGTCGGCGAATTCCTGAAGCTTGAAAAGGGCGAACGCGTGGTGGCGTTGCTGCCGCTGAACCGGGTCTTCGCTCTGGGCACGCAAAATGGCGTAGTCAAACGCGTCACCCCCGATTATCCGTTGAATCGCGAAGAGTTCGAGGTGATCACCTTGAAGGACGGCGATGTCGTCGTTTCGGCCGCACCGGCCGAGGACTCCGATGAGCTGGTCTTCCTGACTCGCCAGGCCCAGCTATTGCGATTCCCCGCCACCGCCGTGCGTTCGCAGGGGCGTACCGCCTCGGGCATGGCCGGTATCAAGCTGGCCGGAGAGGACAGGGTCATTCATTTCGGCGTGGTGGGCCAGGCCAATGAGGACGCGGTCGTGGCGACCATAGCTTCCGGATCGCAGACCCTTCCGGGAACCTCGGGCCAGTCGGTGAAGCTCAGTTCCTTCAGCGAGTTCCCCGTGAAGGGACGCGCGACGGCCGGAGTGCGGGCACACCGCTTCGCCAAGGGCGAGGACTACCTGGCGCTGGGCTACGCCGGTTATGGGCCGGCCCGCGCCAGTTCGGCCGCCGGGGTGGTGCGCGCCTTGCCGACCGAATTCGCCAAGCGTGATGGTTCCGGCGCCCCGCTGGCGCAGACGATCAACATTCTCGGCGGTTCCCTTCCGGGCCAAGCTCCGGCCGGTGCGGTGGCCGGCAGTGAGCCTGGCGCGCCTGCTCCGCAGCAGAGCGACGCCGCCCCGGCCGCCAAGCCCCGGGTGAAACCAGAGCTGCATCCCGGAGAGGACACCTTGCCGTTCTCCGATGGCGGCGTGCTGCTCTGACAGGCGGCTGCTTTTAGCTGGCGGGTGCGAGGGTTCGGTCCAAGCAGATCGACCCCTCGCAGATTTCGGCCAGCTTCGGCTCGTGGGTGATCAGCACGACGGTCCGCCCGGCGAGCGCGGCACGCAGCGTGCGGATTAGTTCGGCACTTTCATCAACGCCTAGGTGCGCGGTCGGTTCATCGAGCAGGATCACCTGCTGCCCGCCGACCAGGGCTCGGGCGACCGCAAGTTTGCAGCGTTGCCCGCCGGAGAGCCGGTGCCCGCCGCTGCCGATCCGCGTCTCGAGCCCGGCAGGTTGTGCCGCATACCAGCCGGCGAGCCCTACCCGGTGCAGGATTCCGATGAGCGCTTCGTCGGACGCCGGCGCCGCGCTGTTGGCTGCCAGGTTCAGGTTCCGTCGAAGAGTGGAATCGAATAGGTGCGCTTCTTGCGGGCACCAAGCCACCGAATCCATCGCCCCTTGCTCCAGGGCGCGGTAGTTGCCGTGCTCATCGATGCTTTCCAGGCGTCCCCCGCTCGCGGGCAGGGCACCGAGCAAGGCGGTGAGCAGCGTGGATTTACCCGAGCCTGAGGTTCCGGTCAAGGCGGTCCACTCTCCGGGGCGGATCTGCGCGTCCAAGTTGCTGATCACCGGGTTACCGGGCACGTAGCCCAGTTCCAGCCCGGCCAGCCGGTAGCCGTGGACCGTGTAGCCAGGTTGCGTTGCGGTTGCGCCTGGTCGGGCAGTTCCCTGCTCCCCTACCCCGCGGCCTGCAAGCTGATCGGTCAGCTCGTGCAAGGCTCGTCCCTGCTGGATCGCGCCCAGTGCGCTAGCTGCCGGTTCTGCCAGGGACAGGGCCAGCAGCACGGCCAGGGCGGTGAACGATGCGCTGCTTTGTGAGAGGGTCACCAAGGCCGTGGCAAGCAGCACCGTGGTTAGCGCGGCCAGGGCCGGGGCGGTGCCTTGGCCATAGGCGTGGCGGCGAGCCCGGGCGGTATTCCGGCTTTCGGCCCGGGCAAGCTTGTGGAGCACCGGACCGAGGCTGCCGTAGGCACGTAGCGCTTCCTTATTGCGCAGAGTGGATAGCACCAGTTGGTTCAGCTGCAAGCGATGGCGCAGCGCCAGAGCCAGGTGCCTCCCCTCGACGAGTTTCACCAGCCAGCGCGCCGGGAAGGCCAGAAAGAGCCCGGCGCCAAGTGCTGCGTAGCCGAACTCTGGCTGGATCTGGAAAAGCACCACGGTACCAAGAGCCCACACGATCAGTGCTTGCAAGGGTGGGAAGAGCACTCGGGCAAGGGCGTCGCGTAATTCGTCGACTTCGGCGAGCAGATACCGCAGCACCACCGAGGAGCGGCTCATCATGCCCCAGCGTGCGGGGTTGGCGACCATGGCGTTCCACAGCTTTTCACGCAAGGCCCCGGCATAGCCGAGCACCGCGTCGTGGATGGCGAGTTGCTCCAGATACCTGAATACCGCGCGCCCGATGCCCAAGGTGCGCACCATGACAAAGGCGACCGTGAGGTGCAGGATGGCCGGCTGGTAGCTGGCTTCGACGATGAGCCAGCCGCTGAGCCCGGCGAGCGCAACGGCGCAGAGGATGGAGAGCGCCCCGTAGCACAGCGCCTTGCGGGCGGCCCGATAGTTGCCCATGACTTCCCGGCGTGGGTTCCACCGGGGATTGCCCTCTGGTTTCCCCTGGGGCGCGGCCCCGCCGCGCATCGGCGCCTGGGATACTGCGCGCAGGTGATCGGGCGTTGGCTGGCGGGTGCTCAGCGTGGGGCCGGTTTCGGTGATGAGCGGGTCGTGGCTGGCCACCAGCATGGCGCAATCCTCAGGTAGTTCGGCGAGCAGCCGGCGGACCGCGGCCGCGTTCTGTTCGTCCAGATGGGCCGTGGGCTCATCGGCCAGCAGCAGCCGGCAGCTGGGCACCGAGTGCAGCCGCAATAGCGCGCGCAGCACCTCGAGCCTGCGGAGTTCCCCTGGCGAGTACTCCGCTATGGCCCGAGGCAGCATGGCGCGCAGGTTCAGTTCGGCAGCTAGCCTTTCGGTCAGCTCTTTGGGCGCCTCTGGTGCGTCTTGTGCTATCTGCTCGGTTCCCGTCTGGGCGTTGAACTGCGGGTGCTGGCTGATGCATGCCAATTCTCCGGCCACAAAGATTTCCCCGCTCACCAGCTCGGCGGCGAACTCATTGCTGCTGGTTTGCGCCTCGGCGATGAGCTTGAGCAGACTGGTTTTTCCGCTACCGCTTGCGGTGCTCAGCAGCTGGCGGTCTCCGGCGCGCAGGTCCATACTGAAATCGCTATAGATCGGGTTCTGCCCCGGGTATCGAAGCGACAGTTTTCGCACTTCGAGCACATTGGCCTTGCGCATCGGGCCGGTCGGGGCGCGCAGCGAGCTGGCGGGCGTGCCCTGTATTTGTTTGCGGTAGCGTTCGTAGGCTGCGAGCCCGTCATCGGCCGCATGGTAGGCCGAACCGACCTCGCGCAAGGCGATGAACAGTTCGGGCGCGAGGATCAAGATGGTCAGCCCGGCGGCCAGATCCATGTTTCCGCCAACGAGTCGAACACCGATGAGTACGGCGAGCACCGCAACCGAAAGCGTTGAGATCAATTCCAGCCAGAAGCTGGACATGAAAACGGTCCGCAGGTTCTGCATGGTCGCGGCCCGGTAGCGTTCGCTGACCTGCGCGATGGCGTGCCCTTGGTGGCGGGCACGCCCCAATCCGAGCAGCGCCGGCAGCCCTTGGGCGAGTTCATAGAGTTGATTGGCTAGGGCGTCGAGCTTGGCCTGCGACTGCTCGATGGTGTCTTGAGTGTGCATCCCGATGAGCGCCATGAATACCGGAATCAGCGGAATTGTCAGCAGCAGCACCAGGGCACTGAGCCAATCGATCCGCAAGATGTAGATCCCCAGAAGCAGTGGGACAACCGTGGCGCCGATCAGCGCGGGAATGAATTTGGTGAAGTAGTCATCGAGCTTTTCAATGCCATGGCCTGCCAACGTCGAAGCCTCCGCCAGCGACAGGTCATTTCGCTGATCTGCAAGGATCCCCGGGCGCGAAGCGGCGGATGCGATCAGATTTGCGCGCATCTGCTCTTTCGCTCCGGCCCCCAAGCGCCGGGAGCCTGCGTTGAGTCCCCAGACTCCCACTGTGCGCAAGGCCGCCCCGCCCAGCGCCAACCAGAGCAGCAGCTGCTGGTGCGGCTGCCCGAGGGACATCTGGGTAATCCACGTGGCCAACGTGTAGGCCACGAGGATCAGCCCGCTGGTTTTGAGCACCGAGAAGGCCGCCAGCAGGGCAACCTGTCGGCGGGGCAGCAGGTCGCGAGGCAAAAAGCGGGGCGCAGACATGATCGGTTCCTTTCGAGCTGGCTAAATTACTTCACGACCGAGGTCACCAAGTGATCCTCCGGTATATGCTTTTCGCTGATGCGTTTGCGAAATACCCAGTAGCTCCAGGACTGGTAAGCAAGCACCAGGGGAACGCCGAAGGCGGCCACGATGCTCATCAGCTTCAGCGTGTAGGGCGAGCTCGACGCGTTATCGATGGTCAAATCAAAGGCTGCGTCAAGAGTCGAGGGAAGCACCACCGGGAAGGCTGCGACGAAGATCGCGGCCACCGCGGCCAAGAGCGTGATGCCCAGAGCGATGAAGGAGCGAGCTTCATGTCCCGACCGTGCGCTCATCCATGCGCCGCACACCGCGATCAGGGCCAGCCCGAGGAGTCCCCAGGCAGCGGGTGAGCGCTGCCCGAGCAGGACGACCAGGGACCACAGCAGCAATGGTGCGATGCACAGCGGGAGCCAACGGACAAAGAGCCTGCCCGAACGTGCACGGATTGGCCCGTCGGTCTTCAGCCGCAGGAAGGCGATCGAGTGGATCCAGCTAAAGGCCACCACCGCTACACCGCCGAGTATTGCGGACCAGGTGAGCCAGGCGAAGGGCCCGCCGACCCGGTCGCCATTTTCGTTCAGCGGCAGGCCGAGAGTGGTCAGGGCGAGCATTGCGCCGACCCCGAAAGCCGCAACAAGCGACCCCCAGCCCAGGGCCAGATCCCACAGTCCGCGAGTTCTGCTGCTTACGGCTTTTCCGCGGTACTCGATGGCTACCGCACGGAAGATCAATGCCACCAGCACGAGGGTCAGCGGGAGGTACAGCGCGGAAAACAGTGACGCATACCAGTAGGGGAAGGCCGCGAAGGTTGCCCCCGCGGCGGTCAGCAGCCAGACCTCGTTTCCGTCCCAGACCGGGCCGATGGTGTTGAGCAGCACCCGCTTGTGCTTTTCGCCGCCGCGGCCCAGACCGATCTGCATGCCGATGCCGAGGTCGAAACCTTCCAGAAATAGATAGCCGGTCCAGAGCACGGCGATGAGGATAAACCAGAGAGTAGGAAGCCAATCCATTGCTATCGCCTGTCTAATATGCGAAGGCGAGAACGTCGCCCTCGTCGTCGCTAGGGTCTTTGTCCGATGTCTGCTCGTGATCCCGCAGTTCCGGCATGGCCGATCCGGTGCCTCCCCGGATGTATCGGGTGAGCAGCACCAGTTCCACCACCAGCAACACCCCATAAACCAAGGTCAGCGTGATCAAGGAGAACAGCATTTCTCCGGCGCTCACGGTGGGGGAAACCGAGGCGGCGGTGTACATGAACACTTGGTCCACCCCGCCCATCTGAGGGTTCGGCGCCACGGTGAATGGCTGCCTGCCCATTTCGGTGAAGATCCAGCCCGCCGAGTTCGCGCCGAAGGGGGCTGCGATGCTCAGCAGCGCTAGCCGTGAAAGCCATTTGCTGTAGGGCACAGTCCCCTTGCGGGTGAGCCACAGCGCCAGGGCCGCAGTGACCGCCGAAAGCCCGCCGAGGGTGATCATCAGCCGGAATCCCCAGTACGTTACTTCCATCACCGGAAGGTAGCTGATCTCTTCGCCTGCATATTGCCCGAAGGCCGGGTCATCTGGGTAGTGGCTTCCGTACTTTTCCTGGTATTCGGGAATCAGCGTGTTCACGCCCTTGACCGGAGTCTCAAAGTCGCCATTGGCGAGGTAGGACAAAAGCCCCGGCAGTTCGAAGACCGCAACGACGTCGTCACAAGTGGTCGCCCCTTCGGTGCTCACGTTGCCCAGCGTGAGTACCGAGAACCCGGTTCCGTCGTGGCATGCGGCTTCGGCGGCAGCCATCTTCATGGGCTGCTGCTCGAACATGAGCTTTGCTTGTTCATGGCCGGACAGCGCAACTCCAGCGAAGGAGACCACGGCGATCACTGCGCCGATGCGCAATGAAGTGATCCAGACTTTGTGATCCTTTCGATCTCGCACCCGGCCCTTAGCCGGGTCCTCGCCGACGATGACTCGTCCATTGGCATCAACGCTGTCGATGCCTTCCTTGCGGCGGCGGTAGAGGTGGAACCAGGAGATGCCCAGCAGGAAGCCTCCGGCGACCGCGAATGCTCCGAAAATTGTGTGCGGGAAGGTCACCAGTGCGGTGTTGTTGGTGAATACCGCCCAGGCGTCGGTCATCACCGCGCGCCCGTCGATGAGCTCAGTGCCTACCGGATGCTGCATCCAGGAGTTGGCGACCAGAATGAAGTAGGCCGAAAGGATCGCCGCCAGCGAGGCGCACCAGATGGTGGCTAGGTGTATCCGCGGAGGTAGTTTTTTCCAGCCAAAGATCCACAGCCCGAGGAAGGTGGACTCGACGAAGAAGGCGAGCAGCGCCTCCATGGCCAGGGGTGCGCCGAAGACATCGCCCACGTATCGACTGTATTCGCTCCATGCCATTCCAAATTGGAACTCCTGGACGATGCCCGTAGCTACCCCCATGATGAAGTTAATGAGGAAGAGCTTGCCCCAGAACTTCGTCATGCGCAGCCAGTGTTCGTTGCCGGTTCGGTGCCAGACCGTCTGCATCACGGCAACGGTGAGTCCGAGGCCAATGGTTAGCGGCACCATCAGGAAGTGGTACACGGTGGTAATGCCAAACTGCCACCGAGCAATCTCTAATACATCCATGGATTCCTCAACTGTCCCGAGAAGTCGATACTTCATTTTCTACATGTCGTAGAAAATGCCCGTATTGCCAGAATAGACCAATTTCGACAGCTTGTAGAACTCGTGGACCACCGGAAGGGCGGCAGTTTCCTAGGGATGAAAAAGCCAAGATTCCTAGCATTGACACAGAAAGGACTTTCTGAAAGAAAAAACCCCAAGTCAACACCAAGCAGCACCACCCGCTGGCCGATCCAAGGCGGTTATCCGCAAACCCAGTCATCACTCGATATTTTTACGCCACGTAGAAATATCGGACAAACGCCTATATAATGAAATTTCCAAGCAGAATGCTTTCCCCACCCTGTGGAGGTTGGCAGCACTGCATCAGCACTAAAGCAAGTGAGGTAAGACCTGGTGGCCAGCCTTGGCGATCTGGAACGCTCCGTCATGGACCTGCTGTGGGATTCTGCAGAACCGCTTACCGCTAACGATCTTCGTGATGCCCTAGCGGCACTCGGTACTGATGCAAAAGAACTCGCAGTTACCACGGTACTTACCGTGTTGGCCCGACTGGAGAAGAAGGGACTTGTGGCGCGGGAACGCTCCACTCGTCCACATCGTTACACCGCGTCCTCGTCTCGCGAGGACCATACTGTTGGACTGCTAAACGACGCTTTGGGCACCGCTCAAGATCGCGAAGCCGTCCTCGCCCGATTTATCGGAGGAATCTCGGCTGATGAAGCAGTCTCCCTGCGTGCTATCTTGGATTCTGTAAAGACTGTCTGAGTAACATGAACTTCGGGGACTGAGTGCTTCTCACCTCATATTTCCTAGCGGCGTTGGCTATCGTCTTGGCGTGGCCGACGCCGTTGGCATTGTCTAAAGCAAAATGGACCGCGCGCGCCCCGGTGGCGGCGGTATTGCTCTGGCAAGCGATCGCCCTGGGCGGTGGCCTGTCCATGATCGGCTCGATGCTTGTCTGGGGGCTGACCCCGCTCGGCAACGACCTCATCTCCGCGCTGCATGCTAGTTGGCTTCTGGTCACCGGCGATCCCAGCATTAAGTACCCCGGCGTCGTTCACTTATTTGCGCTCAGTACAGCATTGCTCTTCGCTTTCCATCTGGTGCTCACCCTGGTGAGAGCTTCGTGGCGCACGACCCTGCAAAGAGCCAGGCACCGTCAGCTCTTGCGATTGTTGAGCAACCCCTCGCAGACCCGGCCCAATACGCTCGTGCTCGATCACGACCTTCCGGTGGCCTATTGCGTGCCGGGCTTCAACGGATCGGTTACGGTGCTGTCAAAGGGCCTGCTGACCCAGCTCTCCCCCGAGGAACAACGCGCCGTCATCTCGCATGAGAATTCGCATCTCGATCAGCGGCACGATCTGCTGATTCTGGCCTTTACCGCCTGGCACGAAGCATTGCCCTGGCTGCCGACCTCGCGTCTGTCACTGGATGCGGTGCGGCAACTGATCGAGATGCTCGCCGATGACAAAGCACTCGAGGTAGTGGACCGACCGGTTCTGCTTCGCGCCATAGTGAGCGTAGCGTCCTCTATTGCCTCGGTTGGGGCGCCCAAGGATGCCTCAAGCGGAGCCACCGGCGAAGTCGTAGGGATGCCCGGCGGTGAAGTTTCCTCGCGGCGGCTGCAACGCCTGCTGTCACCGGTAGCTCCGCTGAATCGATTGCAGAATTTTGTGGTTCTATCCTGCACGGTGCTGCTCCTGGTGTGCCCCACCGTCTTGCTCATTGCCCCGCGTTTGCTGTCCTGGTAACTAGCCAACGCAAGCGGGAGCATGCCAGCGCTACAAGCTGCGACAAGGCCCTCCCGGACTTGCGGTTAGGCAGGTCATCCGGGAGGGCTATCTCGTGCATAAACATCATGGTCGACTACATGTCGATGCGGTCCCGTTCAAGGTTTTCGGCGCCGGCGATGATGAAGTTCTTGCGCGGAGCCACGTCCGAGCCCATCAGCAAGTCGAAGACTTCCTCGGCCGCCTGAGCGTGTTCGATGCCCACGCGCCGAAGCATCCGATGATGTGGATCCATGGTCGTCTCGGCCAGCTGGTCAGCGTCCATCTCGCCAAGTCCCTTGTAGCGTTGGATCGGTTCCTTATAGCGCTTTCCTTCGGCTTCAATCTTGGCCAGCAGGGCAGACATCTCGGCCTCGGAATAAGTGTAAATTACCTCGTTGGCCTTCGAACCCGGGTTGATCACCTCAATACGATGCAATGGCGGCACGGCTGCATAGACGCGGCCGTGCTCGATCATTGGTCGCATGTATCGATAGAACAGCGTCAACAGCAGCGTTCGAATGTGCGCCCCATCAACGTCGGCGTCCGTCATCAAGATGATCTTGCCGTATCTGGCCTGCTCAATATCGAAGCTACGTCCCGATCCGGCGCCAATCACCTGAATCATGGCAGCGCATTCCACATTCGATAGCATGTCCGAAATGGAGGCCTTCTGCACGTTGAGGATCTTGCCTCGAATTGGCAGTAGCGCCTGGAATTCGCTGGAACGCGCCACACGCGCAGTACCCAATGCGCTGTCGCCCTCGACAATGAAGAGTTCAGAACGCCCGACTTCTTTGCTCCGGCAATCAAGCAGCTTGGTAGGAAGCGAGGACGACTCGAGCGCGGTTTTGCGGCGCTGAGTTTCCTTATGCATCCGAGCTGAAACCCTGGACTTCATTTCGTTGACAACTTTTTCAAGAAGCGTCGACGCTTCGGCCTTTTCATTGCGTTTGGTGGATGCCAGGCGCTCGTTCAGCGCCTTTTCGACGACCTTCGTGACAATCTGCCGGACCTGCGAGGTACCAAGAATTTCCTTGGTCTGTCCTTCGAATTGCGGCTCGGCAAGTCGCACGGTGAGCACCGCGGTCAGCCCGGCCATCACATCGTCTTTCTCAATTTTGTCTTTTTGACCGAACTTGAGTTTGCGAGCATTTGCGTGGACGTTCTTGCGGAAAGACTTCAGCAGCGCTTGCTCGAAGCCGGAAATATGCGTTCCGCCTTTAGGCGTGGCAATGATATTCACAAAGCTTTGGATGGTGGTGTCATATCCGATCCCCCAACGCAACGCGACGTCGACCTCGCACACGCGCTGAACATCTTCGATATGGCTCCGCCCGTTCTCGTCGATTACCGGAACCTTCTCGTGGAACGAACCACTGCCATGGACGCGCCACACGTCGGTAACCGATGAATCGCTGCTCAGGTACTCGACGAACTCACTAATGCCGCCGTCGTGCTGGAAGACTTCCTCGTACGGCCCTTCGGCTCCCTCGGTTCCGGCCAGCGCACGTTCGTCGCGCAAGGTGATCCGCAGACCAGGAACCAGGAAAGAGGTCTGACGGGCACGGTTCTGGAGTTCTTCATATGAGAATTTTGCGTCCGACGTGAAGATATGGTCATCTGCCCAATAACGGATACGGGTGCCGGTCACCCCGCGCTTTGCTTTGCCGATGATTTCCGGAACGGTTGCTTTTTCATGAGCGGCGAACGGGGCATCGGCTTTGGGCCGGCCACGATCTGCGAATTTGCCTGGCTCGCCACGGCGGAACTGCATCGAATAGGTTTTGCCGCCGCGATCAACTTCGACGTCTAGCCGGGCCGAAAGAGCATTGACCACCGAAGCTCCTACCCCGTGCAAGCCACCGGAAGCCCCATAGGAGCCGCCGCCGAACTTGCCACCGGCATGCAGTTTGGTAAAGACGACTTCCATGCCGCTCAGACCGGTTTTTGGCTCGATGTCTACGGGAATGCCACGACCGTCATCATGGACCTCGACCGAACCGTCGGCATGCAAGATGACATTGATGGATTGCCCGAAACCGCCGAGCGCCTCGTCGACCGAGTTATCAATGATCTCCCACAGGCAGTGCATCAAGCCGCGAGAGTCGGTAGACCCGATGTACATGCCAGGTCGCTTGCGTACGGCTTCGAGCCCCTCAAGAACGGAGAGATGACGTGCATTGTAATTATCGGCTGAGGCCACGGGGCTGCAATCTCCTACTGACGCGGGAAAAGAATGAACTACATACCATTCTACTCGTTTATGTGTTCGAACTTGGTGCTATCGCCCGGTCGGTAATTCTCCCGAGTCGTCAGCAAAAGTTCTCCACAAGCGCTACGCGGTGAGCGAAAGCGCCCCGATTTAGGGATAAAGTCAAGGCCAAAGCTGGTTGTATAGATTGAACATCGATTTAAGGAGGCTGGCAATGACTACTACTACCACTAGTCGTGAACTAAATGCCCTCGACCGGTGCGACCGATGCGGCGCACAGGCTTATGTACGGGCTGTGCTGGCTTCTAACAGCGGAGAATTACTCTTCTGTGCCCACCACGCACGCTCCGTGGAACCCAAGCTGCGCCCAATCACTTCGGTCTGGCAGGACGAGTCGGCACGACTTTACGAAAAGCCAAAGGTCGACATCAACGACTAAACGAGTGGGACCTATGTCCTATTCAACAGAAGGGTGATCCAGCCGATGCTGGATCACCCTTCTTGCTTTAAGCGCCTGCTTCCCGTGCTACAGCTTAAAAAGAAATGCGGTCGCAGTATCCTCATTAGGGATATTGCGACCGCATGACGTGAAAAATTTAGTCTAGGTAGTCACGCAGAACTTGTGAACGCGATGGGTGGCGCAGCTTCGACATGGTCTTCGACTCGATCTGGCGAATACGCTCACGGGTGACACCGTAAACCTTGCCGATTTCATCTAAGGTCTTCGGCTGACCGTCGGTCAGGCCAAAGCGCATGGCTACAACGCCTGCTTCACGTTCGGACAGGGTGTCCAGAACCGAGTGCAGTTGTTCCTGCAACAGGGTGAAGGAAACCGCATCGGCCGGAACGACCGCTTCGGAGTCTTCGATCAAGTCACCGAACTCAGAGTCGCCATCTTCACCCAGCGGGGTGTGTAGCGAGATTGGTTCGCGACCGTATTTCTGAACTTCAACAACCTTTTCAGGGGTCATATCCAGTTCCTTGGCCAACTCTTCTGGAGTCGGTTCGCGGCCCAGATCCTGAAGCATCTGTCGCTGTACACGTGCCAGCTTATTGATGACTTCAACCATGTGGACCGGGATACGAATGGTACGTGCCTGGTCTGCCATGGCGCGGGTAATGGCCTGGCGGATCCACCACGTCGCGTAGGTGGAGAACTTGAATCCCTTGGTGTAGTCGAACTTCTCGACTGCACGGATCAGACCCAAGTTACCTTCCTGGATCAAGTCCAAGAAGAGCATCCCACGTCCGGTGTAGCGCTTTGCCAGCGAGACAACGAGACGAAGGTTCGCCTCAAGTAGGTGATTCTTTGCGATCTTTCCGTCGTGAATGATCTGCTCGTAGTCCCAGCGCAAGCGCTGGTCGATTGAGCCGTCATCTTTGGAAAGCTTATCGGTAGCGAAAAGCCCTGCTTCGATACGCAGAGCTAAGTCGACTTCCTGCTCTGCGTTCAGCAGTGCGACCTTACCGATCTGCTTCAGGTAGTCCTTGACCGGGTCGGCGGTTGCACCTGCAACCATGACCTGCTGCTGCGGAGCATCATCATCGGCAGAAGACAAGGTGAATCCCTTGGATTCTTCTTCCGGCTTTGCCGAGCCGTCCTTGGCGCCAGCTGCGTCAGCGGCACCCGACTCAGCATCGTCTTCGGACTCTTCAGAACCCTGCTCGACGTCCGACTCCTCGGAAGTTGCAGTCTTCTTTGCGCGAGGCTTAGCCTTCGCACGGGTAGCGCGCTTTTTCGCGACAGGAGTTTCTGCCGTTTCCTCGGCCTCTGCGGCCTCAGCCTCAGTAACCTTACGATTAGCGTTCGTCTCAGAAGATGACACGAATAACCTTTCTAACGATGCGTTCCGGATGCACCTGCCGGTAACACCACTATGACCCTGTCAAGTCCGAATGCGCTGTATCAGTGACTCAACGCGACGGTGGGTACATTGATTACAACGCACCAACCACGTCTAATGTTCCCAAAAACTACGTTTCTGGAACCTAGACAACTCGAACCTAACCGGGTCTGTTTTTTCATTATCCACTAATTCGCCCACAGACACCACTTGACCCGGTCACCCGCGCGTCTGCTAACCCAGCTGGGCACGCCATGCACGCAGTTCGTCCGTAGCCCATTCGGGCATCGATCCGCGATTCATTAGCTCTCGAAGGAGCTGGGCTAGCCGGTAGTCTCCCCGCTCGCTAAGGACTCGATCGATCAAAGCGATGGCCATGGTGCCGCGCCCACGAGCCCATTCGATCCAAGCCAGGATGCACATCAAGGCGTGGCGTTCGCCATCAACTGCAACACCGAGCAGATCACGAGAAACCAACCACAGCCGTTCCAATCGCTTCCAGTCCGGGCTCTGCCACCCTCGCCCCAGGAGGAAATCTGCCAGAGGTTTAACCTGCTCGCCCCCATTGCCAACGCACAATTGTTTGGTCATTTCCATGGTCTGCGCCGTACCGACGCCAGCAAGAAAAGGCAGTACATCACGGACGAGACGAATTCTCAGGCCCGCCAGCATTCGTGCACTGCTCAGCGAACTCGAATGAATGCGTTCTAGTGCTTCATCATCGCTCAGGTTCAGGACTTCTGCCCATTCATCGAGGCTGTCCAGCAGGTCATCGCCAAATGCACCTGTGAGCTCTTGGACTTCTGCCGCGTTAGCCCACGTTGCTATTCCGGTTCCGTCCCAAGGTCGGTCCAACGGAGCAGAACCGGCAAGGACCAGAGACAGGTTGGTTTCTCCCAGCGCGATGTCTGGCCGTGGGAAAGTTACACCGACGTCGCCGTCGTCGTAGTCCCAGACTTTCTCGCGGCAAAGGCACCAGGCTTGTCGCAGTTGAATGCCATGAGGATCAAAGGCTTCTTCGAGTTCGCCGATCATTTGCTGATAGGGAATCTGCTCTGCGATCTTGATGTCTCCCGGTGCGTATACCACTGCGACAACACTGCGCACCTGTGGAAGTCGCCGAAGCAAGCCGAGCACCTGTGCGACCCACGGCCTGCGGTCCACTTCATGAATTTCGCTGGGCAGGTCAACACGAAGCGTCGCTTCGAGGCGTTGCCCAACGATCAGTAGGAGCACCATCGACTTTTGCGGGTGAAAGCCAAGGGCATGGGGAATATAGGCGAGTACGTCATCGCAATCGGACAACGAGAGGGGCTGCCGTTCGGGTGTAGTAGTCATAACCCCACGATGCGCCCCAAGAACTCTTCCGGGCTTCAGTTCAGCGCGCGCTGTGGAGAAGTGCTCCTACTGGGTATTGGCCGGCTGCTCTCTGGCCTTGCGCCGTTCGATCAGCATGAACGTCACCCCGATCGCCGCCATGACAAATTGCACCGACAACGCAATGCGGAAGGCCGGCAAATTGTATAGCTCGCCCACCGACCCGTTGGCCGCATAAAGCCAGTCCATCACGACGCCGACCAGGTAGATGGTGACGAACCCGCCGAAGAACCCACCGGTATTGACCAGCCCAATGGCGGTACCCATGATGTTTGGTGGGTTGAAGGTCCGGGCAAAGTCGAACGCGATAACCGATGAAGGACCACCAGCCGCCACGGCAACGAGCAAAATGATCAGCACCCATAACGGCGCAGCACCAGGCCAGAACAACACGACCGCCCACATGAACACCATGGCTCCAATAACGCCCAGAGCGAAGTTTGAGCGCTTGTGCGGATATCTGGCCGTCAACGCTCCTAGAAGCGGCCCGTATAAGACCGCAACCGCCACGAAAATCGACATCAACCCGGACGCGAAACCACCTTCGAGCCCTTGACCTTGAACCAGGAAGGGGTACCCCCAGGTCAGCAAGAAAACATTGATCATAAAGGAGGTGGTGAAGTGTGTCCAGAACCCGAGCCGGGTTCCGGGTTGCTTCCACGCGGTGGTTAATCGATCACGGGTGCGCATCGGCGCACTCTCGCTCAGATGCGCCCAGCCCGGACCATTGCGAATCAGGGATATGGCGATCAGCAAGCTTGCTAAAGCCAGACCGGACATGACTGAAAATGCCGGGGTCCACCCAAACTGCACCAAGATCAGATGAAAAGGAAAGAGGCTGACTAGTTGTCCAGCCTGCCCAAAGGTTCCTACCAGCTGCGTTAATACCGGAATGCGCGAGCCGGAGAACCACAACGGAAGCAGCTTGAGTACCGAGACGAACACCATCGCGTCGCCCGACCCAACTAGGATTCTTCCGCCTAACCCCATCGGAACGCTGGTTGAAATAGCCAAGAACGCTTGGCCCATAGCCATCAACACCGAACCGGTGATGATCATGACGCGCGGCCCAATCTTGTCCAGCAGCAGGCCTACCGGAACCTGAGCGCCGGCGTAGACAACAAGCTGAACCACCGAAAATGACGCCAGGATTTGAGCGGTGGCATCAAATCTTTCAGTGGCCTGAAGCCCTGCAACACCAAAACTTGTTCGTTGGGACACGGCCGCCATATAGGTAAATATTCCGGCACAAACCACCAACCAAGATCGCGCCGAGTTTAGGTGAGACTGAATCACTGGTCAGGGTCACCCGATGCGGAGTCCGCTCCCCCGGACTTTCCGTTGGCGTTCAACCAGTCGGTGCTGTCCTCGATTGTGGCCAGGAAGTCTTCAACGCTTGCCCCCAGCTCCTCGGCATCTGGCATTTTTTCGTCTTCATCCAACAGCAGCGAACGGCGTTCGTGATCTTGCGCGTGCTCGTCAAAGCGCTTCTCAAAACCGAGCACCATTTGCTTGACTTCGTTGCTGCTTTCGATCTGTTCGGCAAGCTGAGATTCGATCAACCGGGCCGCTTCGCGCAACTTTTCTGTGGGAAGCGCCAGCTTCAGCGCGGCACCCACATGCTCTAAGGCAGCCACGGCAACCGCCGGATATTCGGATTCGGCCAGGTAATGCGGGGTGTGCAACGAATAGCCTACGACGTCGCGGCCCGCGTCATTCAGGCGGATCTCCAAAAGCGCCATCAGCCCCGATGGGGTTTCGGCGGTAGGGGCCCACGTGGAGATATTTTCGGTGAGATCCTTGCGGTTTCCGTGTGCGGTCACTCCCACTGGGCGGGTGTGTGGCACAGGCAGAGGCAGCGACACGGTGCCGGTCACCAGTTGCACGTTGAACGCGTCGATAAAGTTCAGCAACTCGGCGATGGTGCGTTCCCAACGCAGGTCTGGCTCGACTCCGGTGAGGAACCAGAACTTCCGGTCCAGCGCATCGGTCATCAGGTAGATTTCGATGCGCGGCTCCTGATAGCCGGCGAAGTGATCGCCGAGGAAAGACACCCGTGGGCGCTGGGCGCTGTAGACAACAAGCTCATCCGTGTCAAAACTGGCATAGAGTTCAGAATTCAAATTTCCGAAGAGCTCGTTGCATACCAAGTCATGGGCATGGCCTGCGTCGGATGCTCCACGCAACGAAACGTACATCCCTAGACCCTGCAGACTCGGATCGTCCAAGTTAATGCTGACCAGAGTCATCAACGGATCCTTGGACATTCTCACCTCAATCGTTTTCGGTACCGCCAAGCAGAGGCGATTACTTAAAGCTCAAGAACTTATCCTATCCGTTCAGCCTTTCGCTCGCTGTGAAGTATCGCACGCCGAGCTCAAACCTCGGCTAACATCGGGTGTAGGAAACACTCAGCTCACCGGCCCCATCCACCGGTTATTCTCGCGGGCTGAACCGTCCTTAGACCCTACAAAGGCATAGAAGGAATGATTTTGTGATCAACTCCAGTGATCTCACGTTGACCGCCATTGGTGCAGACATCAAACGTAAAAACGCCGACGCCCTTATTTTGGGCGTGCTGAAGAACGGCGACAAGGTATCCATCGCCGCGTCACCGCTCGCGGCAGAAACCACCACCGCTCTGGAACAGTCGCTCACCGCGCTGAACGTTGCCGGTTCTGCAGACGAAGCAACCGTGCTTCCAGCAGTTGACGGCATCAAGGTCAGGACGATCATGTTCATCGGCTTGGGCGTGAAGGATCTCTCCGAGCTCAACGACGAGAAGTTGCGCCGCGCCGCCGGATCGGCAGCACGCCAGCTTTCCCACGCCAAGACCGCGATCTTCGCCTTGCCTGCCGACACACTCGAGCAAGTTTCAGCCGTGGCCGAAGGGATAGCCCTGGGCGCATACCGCTTCGAGAACTTCCGTTCGAAGAAGAACGACAAGCCAGTCCTTGGCGAGGCATTCATCGCCACCGCGGTCGCAACCTCCAAGGATCTGCCTGCCTTGCTCAAGCGCGCCGCGGTTATCGGCCGCGCCGTGCGTGGCACCCGAGATCTGATCAACACCCCGGCCAATATCTTGTACCCGGAAACCTTCGCCACCGCGGTGAAGGACTACTCCAAGTCGCTGCCGTTGAAGGTCACCATCTTTGATGAGAAGCGCCTGACGAAGGAAGGCTTCGGCGGACTGATGGGCGTTGGTGGCGGCTCGGTCCGACAGCCTCGCATGGTCAAGGTCGAGTACTCCCCGGCCAAGGCCGCCAAGCACCTGGCACTGGTGGGCAAGGGCATTACCTTTGACACCGGTGGCATCTCGATTAAGCCAGCCTCGGGCATGCACGCGATGAAGTCCGATATGTCCGGCGCCGCGGCAGTCTTCCACACCATCGCCGCGGTATCGGAGCTTGGCCTCGACGTGAAGGTCACCGCGTGGCTGTGCCTGGCCGAGAACATGCCAGGCGGCGCTTCGACGCGTCCCGGAGACGTGCTGACCATGCTCGGCGGCAAGACTGTCGAAGTGCTCAACACCGACGCCGAAGGGCGCCTGGTCATGGCCGACGGTTTGGTAGCGGCCAGCCAGGAGAATCCGGATGTGGTGATCGACATTGCCACGTTGACCGGTGCACAGATGCTCGCGTTGGGCCTGCGCACCGCCGGTGTCATGGGCAACGAGCAGGTACGTGACGATTTGGTCGCAGCCTCGGATGCAGTGGGCGAGCTCGCCTGGGGCATGCCGCTTCCGGAAGAGCTCCGTCCAAGCATCGATTCTCAGGTCGCCGATCTGGCCAACATTGGCGAGCGCATGGGCGGGATGATGACCGCTGCGGTCTTCCTGGAAGAATTTGTGGGCGAAACCGACGGTCAGAAGATTCCTTGGGCGCACATCGACTTTGCTGGTCCGGCCTTTAACGAGGGCTCGGCGTGGGGCTACACCCCTAAGAACGGCACCGGTTCGCAGGTTCGCACCTTGGTGGCCTACGCCGAGACGATGTCCGGCACCCGCTAGAAATGCCTTTTTCGACACATCCCGGTGCGGGCGAAGTCATAGCCCAATGCGCCGGGATGTGTGCCAAAATACGAGATATGGCCGACTTTTAGCCAACTCAAGATGACTCTGGTGCTTTGACGGTACTAAGGTAAGTTTTGAAACATCACCGGTGAATTTGTTCGCTCGCGCCCCGTGCGAGAGTTAGACCAGTTCACCACCCGATCTCCAGGTCGGCCATGGCCGACCTCACTTAGCTATTACGAGGGAGCGTTCACGTGGCCGATTCGGCAGCAACGCAAGAATTTGATGTCCTCATCCTCGGCGGTGGTTCCGCTGGATACTCGGTCGCTTTACGCGCCATCCAGTTGGGCTTCACCGTTGGATTGATCGAGAAGGAAAAGGTCGGCGGCACCTGCTTGCACACCGGCTGTATCCCAACCAAGGCGTACCTGCACGCAGCAGAGCTCGCCGAAAACGCTCGCGAAGGTGCCAAGTACGGCATCAACTCCTCCCTCGAGTCAATTGACCTGGGCGGAGTACGCAAGTACAAGGACGGCATCGTCGCCGGCAAGCACAAGGGTCTTCAGGGTCTGCTGAAGATGAAGAAGGTCAACGTTATCGAAGGTAGCGGACGACTGGTCTCCAAGGACACCATCGAGGTTGATGGCGTCCCCTACAAGGGCAAGAACATCGTCCTTGCGACCGGTTCGACTTCCAAGACCTTCGGCCTGGAAATCGGTGGCCGCGTGCTGACCAGCACCGAAGCGCTGAACATGGTTGACATGCCAAAGAGCGCCATTGTGCTCGGTGGCGGCGTCATCGGTGTTGAGTTCGCCTCCGTCTGGAAGTCCTTCGGCGTCGACGTGACCATCGTTGAGGGCCTGCCTTCGCTGGTTCCAAACGAAGACCCAGCCATCATCAAGAATCTCGAGCGCTCTTTCAAGAAGCGTGGCATCAAGTTCAACACCGGTGTCTTCTTCGAGAAGGTCGAGCAGGATGCCGACGGCGTCAAGGTCTCCCTAGCTGACGGCAAGACCCTCGAAGCCGAGATCGTCCTCGTTGCCGTCGGCCGTGGCCCGGTCACCGAGAACATGGGCTTCGAAGAGCAGGGCATCACCCTCGATCGCGGTTTCGTGATTCCTAACGAGCGCCTGCACACCGGCGTGGGCAACATCTATGCCATCGGCGACATGGTCCCTGGCGTTCAGTTGGCACACCGCGGTTACCAGCACGGTATCTTTGTCGCCGAAGAAATCGCTGGCCAGAACCCAACCATCGTCGAAGACATCAACATTCCAAAGGTAACTTTCTGCGAGCCAGAAATCGCCTCGGTCGGCTACTCCGAGCCTGCCGCAAAGGAGAAGTTCGGTGAGGACCAGATCGAAACTACCGAGTACAACTTGGCTGGTAACGGCAAGTCCTCGATCTTGGGCACCTCCGGCCTGATCAAGATGGTCCGCGTCAAGAACGGCCCAATCGTGGGCGTTCACGGCATCGGCGGCCGCATCGGCGAGCAGATCGGTGAAGCACAGCTGATCGTGAACTGGGAAGCCTACCCGGAGGATGTTGCACAGCTCATCCATGCACACCCAACGCAGAACGAGTCGCTGGGCGAAGCCGCAATGGCTTTGGCCGGCAAGCCACTTCACGGCTAAATACGCTGTTGGTCACCGGGTAGCGCGTTCACACACGCGCTACCCGGTGCACTAAGCTCGGAGGCAACGCCTCCATTCATCGGTTTCTGGGTGTTCAACCGTTTAAATTGCACACTCAAACCACACTTCAAGCTTGATTTAAGAGGAGATACGGGAAGATGTCTGAGACCGTAAACCTGCCCGCACTGGGTGAAAGCGTTACCGAGGGTACGGTAACCCGATGGCTGAAACAGGTCGGCGACCGCGTTGAGGTTGATGAGCCGTTGGTGGAAGTTTCCACCGATAAGGTCGACACCGAGGTTCCATCACCTGTCGCTGGTGTTATCGAAGAAATTTTCGTCGCCGAAGATGAGGAAGCCGAAGTAGGCGCTCCTCTGGTTCGTATCGGTGATGGCTCGGGTTCCGACGCCGCTGCACCGGAAGCCCCTGCAGCCGAAGAGGCACCTGCGGCCGAAGAGGCGCCTGCGGCCAAGGAGGAAGCTCCTGCTGCTCCAGCGGCCGAAGAAGCCCCTGCCGCAGCACCTGCTGCAGCAGACTCCGCTTCGGGCACCGAGGTCACCCTCCCAGCTCTGGGCGAATCGGTCACCGAAGGTACCGTCACCCGCTGGTTGAAGGAAGTTGGCGAAGAAGTCGCCGTAGACGAGCCACTGCTCGAGGTCTCCACCGACAAGGTAGACACCGAAGTTCCTTCACCAGTTGCCGGCACCCTGCTGGAAATCCGTGTTGCTGAAGACGACACCGCTGAAGTTGGTGCCGTTCTTGCAGTGATCGGCGCTGCGGGCGCTGCTCCGGCTGCCAAGGAAGAAGCTCCAGCCGCTCCAGCACCAGCTGCCAAGGAAGAGGCTCCTGCCGCTGCTCCTGCTCCTGCTCCTGCTGCCGAGAACAACAGTGATGCAGGCTACGTCACCCCGTTGGTGCGTCGTTTGGCCAACCAGCACGAAATCGACATCGCTTCCGTCAAGGGCACCGGCGTTGGTGGACGTATCCGCAAGCAAGACGTTCTTGACGCAGTAGCTGCCAAGGAAGCCGCCGCTGCACCGGCTGCTGCTCCTGCCGCTCCTGCTGCTGCTAAGCCGGCCGCCCCGGTTGTCGAGGCATCCTCGTTGCGCGGTACCTCCGAGAAGGCTCCACGTATCCGTCAGGTAATCGCCCGTCGTATGCGTGAGTCCCTAGAGGTCTCCACCCAGCTGACTCAGGTTCACGAGATTGACATGACCCGCGTGGTCAAGCTGCGCGCTTCTGCCAAGAATAATTTCAAGGCAGTCAATGGCGTCAACCTGACCTACCTGCCATTCATCGCTAAGGCAGTTGCCGAAGCCTTGAAGGCTCACCCGAAGCTGAACGCCGAGTACAACGAAGAGACTCAGCAGATCACGTACCACAATGCCGAGCATCTGGCGTTTGCGGTAGACACCGACAAGGGCCTGCTGGTTCCTGTTGTGTCGAACGCTGGCGATCTGAACCTGGCTGGCATGGCTTCGCGTATTGCCGACGTCGCAGAGCGCACCCGCACCAACAAGATTGGTCCGGATGAGCTTTCCGGTGGCACCTTCTCGATCACCAACATCGGCTCGGTCGGAGCACTGTTCGATACCCCGATCATCAACCAGCCACAGGTAGCAATCCTGGGTACCGGTGCGATTGTGAAGCGTCCAATGGTCATCACCGATGCCGATGGCAATGATTCGATCGCCATCCGTCACATGATGTACCTATGCCTGACCTATGATCACCGTCTGGTTGACGGCGCCGATGCAGGTCGATTCCTGCAGACTCTCAAGGCCCGTCTTGAGGGTGGCGCTTTCGAAGGCGACCTGGGTCTGTAAAGTCGTCGATCGACTTTCACAAGCGAGGTAAACGATCGCCCCTTCCGTTCATTCGGGAGGGGCGATCGTCGTTTCTACAATTCGTCGAAAATCAATTAGGCTGGAGCCATGGACTTCCTAACTCTTATCCTTGTTTTCTTGCACATCCTCGGTGCGGCAGCGATCTTCGGTGGCTGGCTGGCAAACTTCAAGACCCCTACCGTGAATGTTTGGCAGTGGTACGGCGCGATTGCTCAGCTAATTACCGGTTTGGCTCTCGTTGGCATGGCCGAAGCAGGCGATGGCGACGTGAACCACATGAAGATTGGCGTCAAGGTTGTCATCGCTATCGCCATTCTCGTAGCGGCATTCATCGGTCGTAAGAAGGTCAAGGCCGGCGAAGAGGTTTCGACCGGGATTGCGCACGCAACCGGCGGCCTGGCATTGATCAATATCGCGATCGCCACTCTCTGGGTCTAAGCTACAAGACAGTCTTGCAGCTCCACGCAAAGGCGAGGCAACCCGAAGGCAATTTGGGTTACCTCGCCTTTGTCATGCCTCGCGGCTGAGCACCTTTCCAATTTTCCATTTCCCCTCAATCAGCTTCAGTTCCACTTCGATACGTTCCCGCGTGCCACGGGCCACCTGATGGACCACACGGTTCACTGAATCCACATAGTCGTAGGCTTCCTGAGTGGATGTCGCACGTAGTATCACGGTGTCTGGTTGCGCACGGGCAGTCACCGAGATGCCTTCCAAGCGGGTAGCTAGTCCATTGATTCCCAGCTTCAGCGACTCCAAGCGTTCGAGCGTTTGCTGGTCTCTTTTGAATTGCTCGGAGGCGGGCGGATAAATCGCTGACAATGCTTTGAGGTCCTCGGTCTCTAAGGCCGCATCCCGTTCGCGTGAAAGCTTGATGAAACTGGCTATTACCGTCTCAGCGGAGAACGCGCAGGCAGGAACCACGGCTCCGTCGAGGATCCGGCATGGTTCACGCCGTTCCTGTGTTTGCGACAGAGACCCCGTCTCCGATTGCCCGCGCTCCCCCACTAGATTTACACCGAGAAAGCTCGCACCCACGAGCATTGCCCCTCCAGCGACAGCCAGCAAGACCTTGCCACGTCCTGGGGTTCGGCGTAGTTCATGCATACGCCACTCGGGTGTGCCAAGATCTCTTTGACTCTTCTCCGTCTTGGGTCTTCTTGGCCGCTTGCGCCGACGCCGGCCGAGCGCCTCGCTAGGGTGAACTGTGGCCATTAGATGAGTCGATTCTACCGGTGTGCACTGTTCCCAATTGATGGCTTCAGCCTGCGCCGCAGCGAAGAGCGTCCGGGCGAATTGCTCCGCTGTCGGCCTCTGCTCCGGATCTTGATGCAGAGAATCAAGCAGCAGCTCATGGATCAGGGTGGGCACCGCCGGGAAGATGACCGTGACCGGCGGGCGCATATTCGGTTCGGAAGGAGCGGTTCCTTCAAGCAGGAACCAGAGGCACGCACCTAAGGAATAAACGTCCTGCTCACCGAGGCGCCCCTCTGGTTCGCGCGCGGAAACCTCAGGCGCCATAAACCCCGGAGTACCCGACCCGGGTGTCTCATCGATACCGGTTCGGCTTTCTTGAAAATCGCCTAATTTCGGCATTCCATCGGCTGTCAACAACACGTTGCCAGCCGAGACATCGCCGTGAATTTGCCCAGTGGAGTGCAAGGCGGCCAGAGTCTGGGCTATCGGCGCCAAAGCTGTGACGCACTCTCCGAGTGAAAATGGTGCGCGTTCTTCGAGAAGTTGAGCCAGGCTTCCGCCGGGACAGTACTCCATCAGAATCCCCTCGCCCAACTGTGTCGAAAGGGTGCCGTAAAAATCTATGACATATTTCCTTGCGGATTCGACCTGCTGCTGACGCAGCGAACAGATACTTTCGGCGTTTGTAGAAAGCTTCAACACCATGTAGCTCTGATCCGAGTCACGGCGCATTAACCAAATTTTGCAGGGTGACTTGGCCTTTAATGGACGAACCGTCACATATCCGGGGCAAGTTGGCCAGGCCAACAGATTGTTTGAATCATTCATGTTCCAGTTCTAACGCAAAGAACAGATTCTCGCCTCGGTTATCCACAGCTCAGCGCCTCTCAGCCAATTAGCGGGGCCTGTTGCAAAAGGCGTATGGTAACCACTATGGCGATCGAATTCGAACGAGTCGGACTCGGCACGGAGCTAATTCCATATTTGCAAGCGTGGGATTACCAGCAAAATTTGCACGATGCTGTAGCGGCCGATGAACAGACCCCGCGAGTCCTGTTTCTTGAACACGAGGCGGTATATACCGCCGGCAAAAGGACCGAACCTGAAGACTTACCCCTAGATGGCACCCCCGTTGTTGACGTTGACCGTGGCGGGAAACTGACCTGGCATGGCCCCGGACAGCTCATCGGCTACCCGATCGTGAAGCTGAAGAAAATCAGCGCGATACGTCTGTATGTGGAGACCCTCGAAGAAGCGTTGATTAACGTCATAGATGAAATGGGCATCCCCACCGTTCAAGTCAAGGGGCGTTCAGGCGTCTGGGTCCCAGGCAAGAACGGCGAAGAAGATCGAAAGATAGCCGCCATTGGCATCCGCATCACCCGTGGAGTCACCATGCACGGTTTTGCGCTCAATTGCTCAAACGATCTGGCCGCCTACGACCAGATCATTCCCTGCGGAATTACCGATGCCGGCGTAACCACGATCTCCGAACAACTAGGCCAGACGGTCTCCCCCAACGATGTCGTTGAGCGGGTGCAAGAGGAACTTGAACGTCTCCTCTCGCCACAAGTCGTCTAAGCAAATATTACTAACGTAGAAGGACCCTCCAATGAGCATTGAACCTGAAGGCCGTCGACTGCTGCGCGTCGAAAAGCGCAACGCCCAGACGCCAGTTGAGCGCAAGCCCGAGTGGATCCGCGCCGAACTCAAGATCGGCCCCGAATATGTGGGCCTGAAAAATTTGGTGCAGTCCGAAGGCCTCCACACAGTATGTGAAGAAGCTGGCTGCCCCAATATTTTCGAATGCTGGGAAGACCGCGAGGCATCGTTCCTTATCGGCGGTTCCGAATGCACCCGTCGTTGCGACTTCTGCCAGATTGACACCGGAAAGCCTGCTGCACTAGATCGCTCAGAGCCATTCAAGGTGGCCATGAGCGTGAAGAAGATGGATCTGCGTTACGCAACCGTCACCGGCGTGGCCCGCGATGATCTCGAAGATGAAGGTGTCTGGCTGTACGCCGAAACAGTACGCCAGATCCACAAGATGAACCCGAGTACCGGAGTCGAGTTGCTCATCCCCGACTTCTCCGGAAAACCCGATAACCTCGACGCCATTTGCGATTCGAAGCCTGAAGTCTACGCACACAATGTGGAAACCGTCCCGCGTATTTTCAAGCGCATCCGTCCGGCTTTCCGCTACGAACGCTCCATGGATGTCATCACCCACGGTCGGAACCGCGGCTTGATCACCAAGTCGAACTTGATTCTGGGCATGGGCGAAACGCGTGAGGAGATTTCCGAAGCTATGCGCGACCTGCATGAGGCGGGCTGCGATTTGCTGACGATCACTCAGTACCTACGCCCAACCGAACGTCACCTTCCGGTCGACCGCTGGGTCAAGCCGCAGGAATTCTTGGAGCTGCAGCAAGAAGCCGAGGAACTCGGTTTTGCCGGCGTCATGTCCGGACCATTGGTTCGTTCCTCATACCGCGCGGGACGACTCTGGGCTGGAGCCATGCGCAAAAAGGGTCGCGAGATCCCAGAGTCCCTTTCCCACATCGAATCCTCGGGTACTACCCGTCAGGAAGCTGCTTCGCTGCTTAACCGCTGAGCCCAACTCCATGTTCAAGCATTCGGATCCAATTGCCGTAAAACCCGGCGATTGGGTCCGAATTCATGTTGTGCAGCGCACCGCGCGGACTCTTCGGATTCGCCCGGAATTCCTCGAAAGAAAAATAAGCCAGTCAGATCGCGTAGAATTGAAGCACTATGGCCAAAAACTCCGATAACGATGCGGCCGCGCAACAGAAGCGTGGTCTGTTTTCGCGTAAACCAAAAGCTGAAAAACAAAATAAAGAGCCCGGGCGCCTAAAGCAAATGGTGCAGGTCTTCCAGATGACCCGCCGTAACGATCCGATGGTCGTTTGGTGGATGGTCTTGGCCTTCCTTGGCGTCATTGCCGTTGGACTGATCATCGGTATCTTGATCAACAACTGGATCACGTTGCTAATTATCGCGATCCCTCTTGGCTTGCTCGCCGCCCTGTTCATCATGTCCCGTCGGGCCGAGAAGGCCGCGTTCGCGCAGCTTGAAGGCCGTCCGGGTGCCGCTGGCGCGGCGATGAGCGTACTGCGTCGCGGCTGGATCTTGAAGGATGAGCCAGTCGCGTTCAACCGCCACCAGGATCTGGTGTTCTTGGCGGTTGGCCGTCCCGGCGTTGTGCTGGTCACCGAAGGCCCAAGCAGCCGCGTGCGTGATCTGGTGGCGTCCGAACGCAAGCGTATTGCTCGCGTTCTGCCGAATGTTCCGATCCACGTGATCAACGCCGGACAGGACGAGGACCAGACCGATCTGGTAGAAGTCAGCAAGAAGATGAAGAAGCTTCCGAAGGCAATCACCAAGCTGGAGATCAGCGCGGTAGACAAGCGACTAACCACGCTTACCGCCAACCGCCTGCCGATTCCCAAGGGCATCGACCCAAACCGAGCACGCCCTAACCGCCGAGCTCGCTAAACAGGCATAAAGAAAACCGCANNTGCGGTTTTCTTTATGCCTGGATTCTTGAACGCGGACTAGCGGATATTCACCAGTACGCTTTTTCCTGCCCGGTCGTGGAAGCCGCGCTGATCCGCGCCCGAGAACAGAACCGGAATCACCAAGCACAACAGCACCGATCGAATGACCCCGGTGAGCGGCTTGATCGCCGTGCCATCCATGGATTGAACTTGCAGCCCAAAGGTCCGATGCCCAATACTGTGGCCGGTGAAGCCAACGGCAATCATCTGGCCGGCACAGAACAATGCGAGCGTGGCGAGGTCGTTCAAGTTGAACAGCCACCAGCTCAGCAACATGGATAGTCCCCAGTCCACGCATAACGCGCCGAGCCGACGCGGCAACCGGCCGATCGCCCCAGGCCCTTTTTCCGGTCGTCCCAAGCGCTGGCCCGGCCATTCTTGCGAGTTTAATTGCGGGGGGCCTTCGAGCCACGAGCTAAAGTCTTTGCGTTCCACATAACTAGTGTATCTGGGCGATCTGTGTGAATCTCATCAGTTTGTTACGCATCACAAAGCCACTACTGACCCGGTACGACGCGCCCGTACTCGCGCTTTGTAACGTAGCCGAAACAATCGAGACACCATTCAGAAACGGTTTCTAGGTAGGATTACTTGGTAAGCAAGAGAACTGATCAGATCAATTCGTATGATCGTTCCGTTTACCAAACCAATAACTCAACAGGGAGTCACCTGCACATGTTTACCAGCCCAGAAGAAGTCTTGGCATATATTGCCGAAGAGGACATCAAATTCGTTGACATCCGCTTCACCGATCTACCAGGTGTCCAGCAGCACTTCAACGTTCCGGCGAAGTCCGTGGATGCAGACTTCTTCGTCAACGGCCAGCTCTTCGATGGTTCGTCCATTCGCGGTTTCGCTGGCATCTCTGATTCCGACATGCAACTGATCCCTGACGTCACCACCGGCTTCGTCGATCCGTTCCGTATCGAAAAGACCCTGGCCTTCAACTTCTCGATCATCAACCCACGCACCGGTGAGCCTTACCACCGCGATCCGCGTGGCGTAGCCGAGCGCGCCGAAGCCTACCTGGAATCGACCGGCATCGCCGACACCGCAGTCTTCGCACCAGAGGCCGAATTCTTCATCTTCGAAGACGTCCGCTACGAATCCACCCCACAGGGTGCCTTCTACAAGGTCGACTCGGACGAGGCGCCTTGGAACACCGGCCGCAAGGAAGAGGGCGGCAACCAGGGCTACAAGACCCCTTACAAGGGTGGCTACTTCCCAGTGTCGCCAACCGACAAGCAGGCCGACCTGCGCGATGCGATCTGCGTCGAGCTGGACAACGTTGGCCTCGAAGTCGAACGCAGCCACCACGAGGTTGGCGCAGCCGGCCAAGCCGAGATCAACTACAAGTTCAACACCATGGTCCACGCGGCCGACGAGCTGATGCTCTTCAAGTACGTCGTGAAGAACGTTGCCGATGCTTGGGGCAAGTCCGCCACCTTCATGCCAAAGCCGGTCTTCGGCGATAACGGCTCGGGCATGCACGTGCACCAGTCGCTGTGGGCCAACGGCGATCCGCTGTTCTACGACGAAAAGGGCTACGCAGGTCTGTCCGATACCGCTCGTTGGTACATCGGCGGCCTGCTGAAGCACGCTTCTGCCGTGTTGGCATTCACCAACCCAACGGTGAACTCCTACCGCCGTCTGGTCAAGGGCTACGAAGCACCGGTCAACATGGTGTACTCGCAGGGCAACCGCTCCGCAGGTATCCGTATTCCAATCACCGGCTCGAACCCTAAGGCTAAGCGCATCGAGTTCCGTGCACCGGATGCTTCCTCGAACCCTTACCTCGCCTTCGCGGCTCAGCTGATGGCAGGCCTGGACGGCATCAAGAACCGCATCGAGCCTTCGGACCCAATCGACAAGGACCTCTACGAGCTTCCTGCCGAGGAAGCCAAGGACATCCAGCGCGCGCCAGAAAGCCTGGAAGAGGCTCTGAAGGCATTGGAGGCCGACTACGAGTTCCTGCTCGAAGGTGGGGTATTCACCGAGGACCTGATCCGCACCTGGGTCGAGTACAAGCGTGAAAACGAAATCAAGCCACTGAGCCTGCGCCCGAACCCATACGAGTTCGAGCTCTACTACGGTTGCTAATTCCGCCACGGATCAACTGAACCGCTAGGAATGCAAAACCTGTCCCGTGGGCCATCTTGGTCCACGGGACAGGTTTTTGTCGTGTCGCCGCCTTAACGGATCGATGGCCGATATCGCGGATCCGGTCTAGCCTTGGGCTATGGATACATCGAACTGGCTCCCCGTCAAACGTGCCGATGGGGAAACCGTAGGATACCTGGAACCACTTGTTGCGTCCTACGATCGGGTCTGCCCGAGATCTGTTTTGGGCCATGCGGTGCTCGATTCGTGCGATTATTTCCAGGGTGAAGCGTTGTTGACCGAGCGTGGCATCGGCGAGCTCATGAACCATTGGATGCTCCGCAATGCCACGTCGGACGGGCACGGTCCGCTGTCTATTCTCGAAGTTTCCCCAGCAGGTATCGTCGTGGCCGACGCGCTTCTGACCAAGGCGCTGGCGCCAACCGAAAGAATTCACCTGGCATGGCCCGATATTGATGCCGCTCTGGTTCCCTACCCGCTGGACTAGTAGCGCGTCTTGTCAACCTTGTCGGCCCATTCGGCGAAGACCGATGCAGCATCGGTCGAAGGAACATGGGTGAAAGGGATCAGTCGTTGCCCCATCGGTTTGTCCAGTTCCGTGTAAATGAGTTCGTCATCAAATCCGATGCGAGCGGCATCTTGGCGCGTGTTTGCGTAATACACATGCTTAAACCGCGACCAGTAAATCGCACCGAGGCACATGGGACATGGCTCGCAACTGGTATAGAGCTCGCACTCGGACAGGTCGAAGCTTTTAAGCTTCGCCCCGGCATTGCGGATCGCGATCACCTCGGCATGGGCTGTCGGATCGTTCATCCCGAGCACCATATTATTGCCCGTCGCGATCACCGCACCGTCGAGTACGATCACAGCCCCGAAAGGCCCTCCCTGATTGGCTTGCATCCCCTGACGCGACAGAGCGACCGCCTCGTCGAAAAATCGTTCGTCCATAGTTGCACCGCTTTCTACCTGCCTGAACCGCACCGATTCCCGAATGTTGCATCCAACGGTGGCTCAATTGCCAGTCTAGGGAGGTTCACCGGCTATTGGTAGAGCCGGACGTACTGCTGCCGCTCGCCCTCGAGCTGCCAGGCATTCGGAGCGCCTTGAAGTACCGGTAGCGAGCAATCAGTTGGGCGGCTCTGAGCAAGGGGAACAGCCCGCGCCAAGGCTGCACGTCGGCAGGCCTGGTCAATGACCTGATCGTGAGGAAGTTTCCGCCGGTACGTTGTTCGAGGACGAAGCACTCTTCGCCGCTAACCGGATGCCCCGCCAAGGTCCGGTAAGCGAAGCCGACTCGCTGAGTCGTTTCAACAACGGAGATCACTTCCACGGGTTCAAGGATCCTAGCCCCTGGCAAATCGACCCTGATGACCGGGCGCTGCCCAACGGCAACAGGCAGCGCAGGAAGCACGCTGAATCCGCTGCGGGTTTTGATCCCCCAGCGCAGCACCTGTTCCGAAGCCCAGCGCCAATGACGCTCCCCCGCACCGATCCGGACCGTTTTCTCCCAGCGTAGATGGCCAAAACCACTGGCTTGCCAGATCTGGCTCTCGGGAGTCGTTAACGACGCGGGAGCAGGTGGGTCCGAGCCCACCATTAATCTTCAAAACCGTAGAAGAGCTGTTCAAAGATTGCACGCGAATGCCTGGTGGCACGCAGGTAGTCCTCTTCCAATGCCGGACCTTGATTGGCCTCGTAGCCGCACCAGCGTGCCACTGCCTCCATATCCCTGGCCGAGCGTGGCAGCACATCGCTAGAACGTCCGGAGGTAATGATCTCGGCGCTTCGAATCCGTGTAGCCAAGGACCAGGTGAAGTCCAAGAGCTCGGCTTCTTCTTCGCTGATCAGCTCCAATCCGGCCATGGCATCCAATGCCTTGCGCGTGGCCGGAGTGCGCAGCGATGGATGTTTCCATGCGTAGCGCAGTTGATAAAACTGGACTAGCCATTCAATATCGGAAAGCGAGCCCCTGCCAAGTTTCAGATGCCGGTTGGGATCGGCACCGCGAGGCAGTCTTTCGGACTCGACGCGAGCCTTGATCTTTCGAATGTCCTTCATCTGGCCCTCGTCGAGCCCCTTGCCGTAGCGTACCGGCTCGATAAGCTGGATGAAGTCCGCAGCAAGTTGCGCGTCGCCGGCAAATGGGCGGGCCCGTTGCAGAGCTTGGCGTTCCCAGACTTCCACCCAACGCTCGTAGTACTGGGCATAGGCGTCAAGCGAACGAACCAGCATCCCTGCTCGCCCTTCGGGACGAAGATCGGAATCGACTTGGAGCTTCACTTCTGCGGGAATGGCCGGCTTGAGCGGCTTGTTGCTCCAGGAGGTCAGCTCGGTCACCACGCGCAAGGCCTGTTCTTGGGACTCTTGGGCGCTGGTGCCGTCAACGGGACGCTGCACGAAGAGCACGTCGGCGTCCGAACCGTAGCCGATCTCCTCCCCGCCTTGCCGGCCCATGGCGATGACGGTGATGATCGCATGCACTCCATGCTTTTGCTGGTCCGCCGCGAGCAGCACCTTCAAAATTCCATCGATCATGTTTCCGTCGATATTCGACAGCGCCTCACCGACTTGCGAGACGTTCAGCAGACCCGCTCCGTCCGCCAGCGCAACGCGCAAGAACTCGCGACGGCGCACCAAACGGATTTGCCGGATCGCCGCCTCGGGCTGTTTGGTGCGCTGGATGATCGAGGCGTTCTGCTGCTGCAGGCTCTGGTAGGTCTGCGGCGCCAACGCGCTGTTCGAGCCCAGCCACGCGGCCGCCGCCGGCTCGTTGGCCAGCAGATCGGTCAAGAACCGTGTGTTTGACAGCAGGTGGCTCAAACGCTCGGCCGCCGCATTGGTATCGCGCAGCATGCCCAGGAACCACGGAGACTTCCCCAAGGCCTCGCTGAGCCTGCGGAACCCCAGCAGACCGGCGTCCGGGTCCACTCCCCGTGCGAACCAATCCAGGAGCACCGGCAGCAGCTGCCGCTGCAGTGAGGACCGGCGCGAGACTCCCCCGGTCAACGCCTCGATATGGCGCATCGCCGCCTTCGGATCCAAATAGCCCAGGGCACGCAGACGTGCCTGCGCGGACTCCGGGGTCAGGCGCACCTGGTCTGCCGAGAGATTCGAGCTGGTGACCAGCAGCGGGCGGTAGAAGATGCGTTCGTGCAGCGAACGGACGAGGCGTTTGGTCTCATTCCACCGGCGCAAAAGCTTTTCAGGGTTCGTGGCCTGCAGGTCACCGGCCCCGCGCACCGCCCGAGCCAGCACCCGCTGAGCGCCCTCAACGCGTGGCATCAGGTGCGTACGGCGCAGCTGGCTAAGTTGGATTCGGTGTTCTAGCAGACGCAGGTAACGGTAAGACTCGTCAAAGTTTCTCGCATCTTCGCGGCTGATGTATCCGATCTCGCTCATCGCCCGGATCGCCAGCGTGGTCGTCGGCACCTGGATCTCGGGATCCACGCGTCCGTGGACCAATTGCAGAAGCTGCACGGTGAATTCCACGTCGCGCAGTCCGCCGGGCCCCAACTTGATTTGCCAAGGAACTTCTTCCTTGTCGATGTGGTCGCTCACCCGCCGACGCATGGACTGCACGGATTCAACGAAGCCTTCGCGCTCCGAGCTGGACCAGATCATCGGGGAGACCATGCGCTCATAAGAACGTCCAAGTTCCGGGTCCCCGGCAATGGCCCGCGCCTTGAGCAGCGCCTGGAACTCCCAGGAGTGCGCCCACCGGTTGTAATAGGCTTCGTGTGACGACAAAGTCCGGGTCAGGGCCCCGTCCTTGCCTTCCGGACGCAAGTTCGCGTCCACTTCCCAGAGCATCGGTTCGGGACCAGGGACCATAATTGCACGAGCCGTATTGCCGCACAGTACGGTGGCGATGGCGGATGCGAGGTCCTCATCCAGGTTCGGGGTGCTGCCGTGCACATAGATCACGTCTACATCTGAAATGTAGTTCAATTCCCGAGCACCGCATTTACCCATGCCGATGATGGAAAGCTTGACGCTATCTACATCTTCCGAGGTGTACTGCTCGGAGGCTTCGGCGCGTGCGATTGCCAGTGCGCCTTCGAGCACCGCACCAGCCATATCTGCGAGTTCGGCGGCAACTAGGGGAAGAATTTCCTGCGGATCCGCGGCGCCAAGGTCTCGGTACGCCAAAGACAGCAGCGCCTTACGGTAACTCGCACGTAATTTCTGCCGCGCTTCGGCCCCAATGCACGATGATATCCAGTGTTCGTTGGCGGTACGCGTAGCGCCAACCGAGTCAAGCATGGCACTACGTAGGGATTCGAGCCCGACAGGCCGAAAGGTTTTGCTCGGCGCCTGGCTGACTACCGCCAAGGCCTCTGGGCAGCGGATCAAGAACTCACCCAGGGCCGAAGAGCTGCCGAGCAGTCGAACCATTGCCAAGCAGGTATCTGGCTGTCGAAAAATCTCAGCGGCTTCGGGGTGACGATCCACAAGCCTGAGCGCCAGCAGAAGTGCCTGGTCGGGATCTGGCGCGTGCGCCATCATCCTCACGATGAGAACCGGATCAACGTTCGCCAGTGCTTCTGCTTCAAGGAACTTCTTGGCGCGTTCGGTATCGCTGAATCCAGCGTTGATCAGTGCCCGTGAGGATACTTCTGCCATATTTTTCGTGTGTCTCCCACTTGCCGCCACGTCGTGGACGTGGCGTACTCCTTAGAGGATTCCCAGATACTTGTTGAGCTCGTAGGGCGTGATGACCTGACGGTATTCTTCCCACTCGGCTCGTTTATTTGCCAAGAAGGAGTTGAAAACCTGTTCGCCAAGCACCTCTGCCATCAGCTCGGATTCTTCCATGGACTTCAGCGCATCGTGCAGCGTGCCAGGCAGCGGGACGTGGCCCGAGGCGCGGCGTTCTGCGGTGGACAGTGCCCAGACGTCGTCCTCGGTCGGCTCCTCCAGTTCGTATCCCTCACGGATGCCCTTCAGCCCGGCGCCAAGCAGGGTTGCGTAGGCCAGGTAGGGGTTCGCGGCGGAATCGATGCCGCGGTATTCCACGCGGGCGCTCTGACCCTTGCCTGGTTTGTACAGCGGCACGCGGACCAAAGCGGAACGGTTGTTGTGGCCCCACGAACGGTAGCTTGGAGCTTCACCGCCGCCCCAGAGCCGCTTGTAGGAATTCACGTACTGGTTGGTGATCGCGGTCATCTCGGGAGCATGGTGCAAAATGCCGGCGATGAATGAACGAGCTACGTCGGAGAGCTGGTACTCGCGGCCGGCCTCGAAAAATGCATTCGCGTCGCCCTCGAACAACGAGAAGTGCGTGTGCATTCCGCTGCCTGGCTGGTCCGCAAACGGCTTGGGCATGAAGGTGGCGTGGATGCCCTTCTGCATGGCCATTTCCTTGATGACGGTGCGGAAGGTCATGATGTTGTCGGCGGTCTGCAGTGCATCTGCATAGCGCAGATCAATTTCGTTCTGCCCTGGCCCGGTCTCGTGGTGCGAGAACTCGACCGAAATTCCCAAGGCTTCCAAGGTAGTCACCGAGGCGCGACGGAAATCTTGGCCCACGCCATCGGGCACGTGGTCGAAGTAGCCGCCATTGTCTATCGGCTGCGGGCGGCCCTGCTCATCGAGCTTGCTGTTCTCCAGCAGATAGAACTCGATCTCCGGGTGCGTGTAGCAGGTGAATCCCATGTCGGCCGCTTCGGTCAGCTGGCGCTTGAGCACCTGGCGGGGATCCGCGCTGGAAGGCTGGCCTTCGGGGGTGAGGATGTCGCAGAACATGCGGCTGGTGGGTTCGACTTCACCACGCCACGGCAAAATCTGGAAGGTCGCCGGATCCGGCTGCAGCAGCATATCTGATTCCGAGATGCGCGACAGCCCGTCGATCGAGGAGCCGTCAAAACCCAGGCCCTCTTCGAAGGCGTCTTCAACTTCGGCCGGGGCCAACGCTACAGACTTCAAGGAACCGACTACGTCGGTAAACCACATACGCACGAACCGAACGTCACGTTCTTCAATGGTGCGCAGCACGAATTCCTGCTGACGATCCATAATTCACCGCCTCAAAATCTTTGATTCCCGCACTGATCACAGCCGGGAGTTAAACAACCTGAAGCAAGACTATACGTTTTGGGCCTCAATCTCTGCCACGCACCGCTGGGTGCAAGTGCGATAAGGTTTTTCTATGCCCCAACCATATCTTTCCGACCCTGACAAAGGCCCTTCCCGCATTCGGGTTCACCATTTACAGCAGGCAAAAGAGCATGGCGAAAAATTCGCCATGTTAACCGCATATGACGTCATGATGGCCGAGATCTTCGACCAAGCAGGCATCGAGCTGCTCCTCGTAGGCGACTCAGCGGCCAACACCGTGGTTGGCTACGACTCCACCTTGCCTATTACCGTGGACGAAATGATCGTCTTCACCAAGGCCGTCGCCAATGGTGCCAAGCGCGCTCTGGTCGTAGCCGATCTTCCATTTGGTTCCTACGAGCAGTCCCCGCAGCAAGCGGTAGCCACCGCGGTTCGGCTCATGAAGGAGGGCGGCGCCCAGGCCGTGAAGGTTGAAGGGGGCCATCAGTTCGCCGAACATGTTCAAGCGATGGTGCTTGCCGGAGTTCCGGTCATCGGACATATCGGATTCACCCCGCAATCCGAGCATGCCCTGGGCGGCTACCGTGTTCAAGGACGCGGAGACGGCGCCGCGGAGATGATCTCGGATGCCCAGGCGCTAGAGCGTGCCGGCGCTTTTGCGGTCCTCATGGAAATGGTGCCTAGCCCTGTGGCGGCCAAGGTCGATGCGGCTCTGCGGGTGCCAACCATTGGCATCGGCGCAGGAAACGGGACCACCGGACAGGTCCTTGTCTGGCAGGACCTCCTGGGGCTGGGGGCTCACCGCACCCCGCGATTCGTGAAGCAGTACGCCGATCTTCGCTCGGTGATTTCCGCCGCCGTCGGCGAATACCACCGGGACGTCGTGAGCGGCGCATTCCCCTCGGCCGAGTACGAGTTCAAGGACTAGCAAGTTCCACGGCCGTCACACTGGACCCGGGTGCAAGGAATCAATTTCCCTCGCACCCGGGTCCAGTTCGTTATTCGTCTTCTTCGTCTTCGGCATCCCAGGCTTCGTTGCGGGCCTGCACCTTGGACATCGCGTTGCGTGCCGCATCCTCGGTATCGTAGGGGCCGAGAAGCTGGGTCCAGTCGGACTGCGGTCCCTTCTCGATGCCGCCGGTCGATACGTTGTACCAATATTTGCCTTCACCGGGGGTGGCGCTCTGGCTCACGGTCAGCTCCTAGGTTCGATTGCTGTTGCTGACTCCACGCTAGCTCAATCTCACGCATATCGGTGGCTTCAGAAAAGCGATGTTGGGCTAGCTGCGTAGTTAGAATGTTTATATGGCTACTGTTGCAACTGCACCACTTGGAACCCTGACCCCTGGCACGATCTCACCGGAGCTCTTCGTCCCGGCGCATATCGAACGACCCGAATATGTGGGCAAGAAGGAACCGGCGAAAAGCACGGCCTCGGAAGTTAAAAGTCCTGAAGTGATCGAGCGAATCCGCATTGCCTCACGTATCGCGGCCCAAGCGTTGGCCGAAGTTGGCAAGGCCTGCCAGCCGGGCGTGACCACAGATGCGCTTGATCGTCTGGGACACGAATTCTTGATGGATCACAACGCCTACCCATCTACTCTCGGCTATCGGGAATTCCCCAAATCGCTCTGTTCCTCGCTCAATGAAGTCATCTGCCACGGCATCCCGGACAGCACCGTGTTGCAGGATGGCGACATCATCAACATCGATATCACCGCGTACATCGGCGGGGTGCACGGGGATAACAATGCAACGTTCCTCGTGGGCGACGTTGACGAAGAATCCCGGCTCTTGGTGGAACGCACCGAAATGTCCTTGAAGCGGGCGATCAAGGCCGTGATGCCGGGGCGTGAGATCAACGTCATCGGGCGCATCATCGAAAGCTACGCCAAGCGCTTTGGCTATGGCGTGGTCCGTGATTTCACCGGCCACGGGGTCGGCGAGGCATTCCACACCGGGCTGATCATTCCGCACTACGATGCGGCACCGGCCTACGATACCTTGATCGAGCCGGGCATGGTCTTCACCATCGAGCCGATGCTGACCCTGGGCACCATTGAGTGGGATATGTGGGCCGATGACTGGACGGTGACCACGCGCGATAAGAAGCGCACCGCGCAGTTCGAGCACACCCTGCTGGTCACCAACGACGGCGCCGAGATTCTCACCCTTCCGTAGCTGCTCGAGTCCTCGATTTCCGGCAAGCAACAAGGCCGGGCCCCGAACCGTCATGGTTCGGAGCCCGGCCTTGAAACTATCTGCCTACGGCTGGGAAGCGCTGGCCCTTAGTCTGCGGTTAGCGGACGCTGGTTTCCCTGCGGGGTCTTGGCCCGGCGGTCGCGCAGCTTCGCGATCGCGGTTTCGAAATCCGTGAGCGACTGGAAATTGTGATAAACGCTAGCGAAACGCAAATAGGCGACTTCGTCCAGGCGCGACAGCGGCTCGAGAATCGCCAGCCCAACTTGATGGGCCGGGATTTCTGCGGCCCCGGAAGTCCGGACCGCTTCCTCAACCTCTTGAGCCAGGATGGCCAGATCGTGATCGGTCACGGGGCGGCCTTGGCAGGCCTTGCGCACACCGTTGATGACCTTGTGGCGCGAGAACGGCTCCACTGCGCCGGACTGCTTCAAAACGCTCAGCGAAGCGGTTTCCGTGGTGGTGAAACGGCGCGAACACTCGGTGCATTGACGACGGCGTCGAATGGACACGCCGTCATCGGCGACTCGGCTATCGACCACACGCGAATCTGCGTTGCGACAATAAGGGCAATTCATGGCACCTCCAACTTTTTGCGACCGTGGTGTCTACCGAGGCCTACGGCGTACAGAAATCCACACACGTCACCTAATAGTTTAGCTTCTAAAGCGCCTGACGGACCGCGACTGCATCGCCGTGCGCTGGAAGGTCCTCTGCATTGGCCAGATTGATCACGTGAGCGGCTACCTCAGCGAGCGCTTGCTTGTCATAGTCGATCACCTGTATGGCCTTCAAGAAGGTGTTCACATTCAGGCCCGAGGCGTGCAGGGCGGTACCGCTGGTAGGAAGCACGTGGTTTGAACCCGCGCAGTAGTCTCCCAGCGACACCGGGGCGTATTCGCCCACGAAGATCGCCCCGGCGGCATTGATCCGCGCGGCGACCTCGGCAGCGTTTTGGGTCAGCACCTCGAGGTGTTCGGCCGCATACGCATTGCATACTTCGATCCCCTGCTCCAGGTCATCGACCAGGATGATCGCCGATTGCGTACCTGACAAAGCCTGCTGCACGCGTTCTGTGTGTTTTGTTGCGGCCACCTGTGTGGCAAGTTCGGCGCGCACAGCGACAGCTAGCTCCGGGGAATCCGTGACCAGTACGGCCGCCGCATTCGCATCGTGTTCGGCCTGCGAAATCATGTCCGCGGCGACGAAGGCCGCGTTGGCCCGGTGATCGGCGAGGATCGCGATTTCGGTGGGACCGGCTTCCGCATCGATTCCCACTACTCCCTTGACTAGGCGCTTAGCGGTCGCGACGAAAACATTGCCCGGACCTGAGATGACATCTACCGGTTCGATGTCTCCACGCTGGTCCCCGGGGACTTCGACGCCGTAGGCGAAGGCCGCGACGGCTTGCGCACCACCCATGGCGTGCACCTCGGTAATGCCCAGCAGCTTCGCCGCGGCGAGGATGGTCGGGTGCGGCAGTCCTCCGAAGTCCTGCTGCGGAGGGCTGGCCAACGCCAGCGAAGTGACGCCAGCGGCCTGCGCGGGAACGGTGTTCATGATGACCGAGGACGGGTAGACGGCCAATCCTCCGGGAACATAAAGCCCGACGCGGCGCACCGGCACCCAGCGCTGGGTCACAGTGCCGCCGTGGCCATAAGCCACACTTGCTTCCTGCGGCAGCTGCGCTGCGGCGAAGACTCGCGCGCGGCTGATCGATTCTTCCAGAGCCAGCCGGACCTGCGGATCTAGCTCGTCCAGGGCGCGATCGAGTTCGCTCTGCGGTACCCGGGTATGCTCCAGATCAACCTTGTCGAATCGCTTCGCGAGGTCCTTCAACGTTTCCATGCCATGCTCGCGCACATCCTCGATGATCTGCTGGACCACCTCGGCGGCGGTCTGCGAGTTCACTTCAGGTCGCGGCAGTTTGGCCTTGAGCTGAGCACGGTTGAGTTTTGCTCCACGCCAGTCGATGGTCGCGAGTTCGGAAAAGACTGTATCTGGGTTTGAAGTCACGATCCTAGTTTAACGCCTCTGGCCGGGTTAGGTTTCCTTTGGTTACCCAACCCGGTCATAAGCCCCGGGAACTTGCTAGACGTCCAAGCAGGCTGGGCCGAGCAATACCTTGAGGTCTCCGAACAATGCGGGGTTCGGATTGACCCTGAAGTTCATCCCCAGCCGCATCAACGAGGTTCCACGGCTACCGGTGAGTTTCACCCGCACCTCGGTATTGCCGTTGTGGGTACGCAGCACGTCACCGAGCTTTTGAATCAGCGACTCGGTGGCCTTATGCGTCGGAATGCCGATGACCACCGGTCCTGTGCCAGAGGCATCCGAGAGTTCCGGAATCATCATTTCTTGGGCGTTGAGCGTAATCGAACCATCATCGCGGCGCTGCACGCGGCCCTTGATGACCACGATCAGGTCATCGGCCAGAATCTCGGCGATCGGCTGATAGGCCTGCCCGAAGAACATGACTTCCATGGAGCCCGAGAGGTCTTCGATCTCACAGCGCGCGTAGGGATTACCGGATTTCTTGGCAATGCGCCGCTGCAGGCCGCTGATCATGCCTGCAATCGAAATGACGTGCCCATCGGAGGGCCCTTCATCCGAAAGCACGCTGGTGACCGGCATATCCGCATACTGGTCCAGGGCAGAGCCCAGACCCTGCAAGGGGTGGTCCGAGACGTAGAGGCCGAGCATATCGCGTTCGTAAGCGAGCTTTTCCTTCTTCTCCCAGTCGGGAAGGTCGGGGACGGCCACCGTCATCGCGTCCGAAACATCGGAGGTATCCAGCGCGCTGAACAGATCAAACTGGTTCGCGGCCTCATTGCGCTTAAGCTGGATGACCGAGTCCACGGCTTCTTCGTGGATAGCCACCAGCGCGCGGCGCGGGTGCTTCATCGAATCGAAGGCTCCGGCCTTGATCAAGGATTCGATTGTGCGCTTGTTGCACACTACCGCAGGCACCTTGCTCAGGAAGTCGCTGAAGTCCCGGTAGGCCCCCTTTTCGGTGCGCGCTTCGACCATGCCTGCCACGGCGTTGGCGCCGACGTTTCGGATGGCGCCCATGCCGAAGCGGATGTCCTTGCCCACAGGGGTAAAGTTCAAGGCCGATTCGTTGACATCCGGTGGCAGTACGGTAATACCGATGTGGCGGCATTCGTTCAGGTACAGCGCGAGCTTGTCCTTGTCGTCACCGACGCTGGTGAGCAAGGCGGCCATGTATTCGGCCGGGTAATGAGCCTTGAGGTAGGCGGTCCAGTAAGAGACCACACCGTAGGCCGCCGAGTGGGCCTTATTAAAGGCATAGTCGGAGAAGGGCAGCAGAATATCCCACAGGGTTTTCACCGCGGCGTCGGAATAGCCGCTGTCGTTCATGCCCTTTTTGAAGCCCGCAAACTGCTTATCCAGTTCGGATTTCTTCTTCTTGCCCATGGCGCGGCGCAGAATATCTGCTTGACCCAGCGAGTAGCCGGCCAGTTTCTGCGCGATCGCCATAACCTGCTCCTGATACACGATCAGGCCGTAGGTCCCGCCGAGAATATCCGCAAGCGGTTCTTCGAGTTCCGGGTGGATCGGAGTGACGTCCTGCAGCCCGGTCTTGCGCAACGCATAATTGGTGTGCGAGTTCGCGCCCATTGGACCTGGGCGGTACAGGGCGATAACTGCCGAAATGTCTTCGAAGTTATCCGGACGCATCATTTTCAGCAGCGAACGCATCGGGCCACCGTCGAGCTGGAACACCCCGAGGGTGTCACCGCGGGCCAGCAGCTGGTAGGCCGCGGGATCTTCCAGGGTCAAGACCTCGAGGTCGATCTCGTTCCCGGTGTTGTACTGGATGTTCTCCAGCGCGTCGGAAATGATGGTGAGGTTGCGCAACCCCAGGAAGTCCATCTTGATCAATCCCAAACCTTCGCAGGTCGGGTAGTCGAACTGCGTGATGACTTGGCCATCCTGAAAACGGCGCATAATCGGGATCACGTCGATAATCGGATCCGAGCTCATGATGACGCCGGCGGCGTGTACCCCCCACTGGCGCTTCAGCCCTTCCAGGCCCTTCGCGGTCTCGAAGACTCGCGCGGCTTCCGGGTCATTCGCCACCAGGTTGCGGAAGTCCCCGGCTTCGGAATAGCGCTTCGAATCCGGATTCTCAATGTCGTTGAGCGGAATGTCCTTGGCCATCACTGCCGGGGGCAGTGCCTTAGTCAAGGTTTCACCCATGCTGAATGGGTAGCCAAGCACGCGTGAGGAGTCTTTCAACGCTTGTTTGGTCTTGATCGAACCATAGGTCACGATCATGGAGACACGTTCATCGCCATACTTTTCGGTCACGTATTTGATGACCTCCGCGCGGCGACGATCATCGAAGTCGACGTCGAAGTCGGGCATGGACACACGTTCCGGGTTCAGGAAGCGTTCGAAGATCAGCCCGTGCACCAGCGGGTCGAGGTCGGTAATACGCATGGCATAGGCAACCATGGAACCGGCACCAGAGCCACGGCCCGGACCGACACGGATGCCGTTGTCCTTGGACCAGTTGATGAAGTCCGCCACGACGAGGAAGTAGCCAGGAAAGCCCATCTTGATGATGACGTCCAGCTCGTAGTCCGCCTGTCGGCGCGAAGCGTCCGGAACGCCGTTGGGATACCTGTAGTGCATCCCCTTGTCGACTTCCTTGATCAGCCAGCTGGTCTCATCTTCTCCCGGCGGACAAGGGAACTTCGGCATGTAGTTCGCGTTGGTGTCAAAGGTGAGATCAACGCGATCTGCGATTTCAAGGGTGTTGTCGCAGGCTTCTGGATGTTCCTTGAACAGCTCACGCATTTCGCGCGCGCTCTTGAGATAGTAGCCGGAACCGGAGAATGCGAAGCGGCTGCCACCCTGGTCATAGGTCGGTTCATCGAGCGTGGAACCCGAGTTGATGGCAAGGAGCGCCTCGTGCGCTTTCGAATCAGCTTCATGGGTGTAGTGCAGGTCGTTGGTCGCCACCAAGGGGATGTTTAGCTCGCGGGCCAGGCGCAACAGGTCCTTGGTGATCCTGCGTTCAATCTCCAGACCGTGGTCCATGATCTCGCAGTAGTAGTTTTCCTTGCCGAACAGATCCTGGAGCTCCGCCGCGGCAGCCTTGGCCGCATCGTATTGCCCGAGACGAAGCTTGGTCTGCACCTCCCCGGAGGGGCAACCGGTGGTCGCGATCAGGCCCTCGGAATGCTCGTTGAGCAGTTCGCGGTCCCAGCGCGGGTACTTGCCGAACACTGAATCCAATGAGGCTCTGGAGGAACCCTTGAACAGGTTGTCCATACCCTTGTTGTTATAGGACAGCAAGGTCATGTGGTTGTACAGGCCACCGCCGGAAACGTCGTCGCCTTTTTGCGATTCATCGGTACGCCATTTCACACGGGTCTTGTCATTTCGGGCCGTGCCCGGGGTGACGTAGGCTTCTACGCCGATGATTGGCTTGACGCCAGCGTCGGTAGCCCGTTTCCAGAAATCGAAGGCGCCAAAGAGGTATCCATGGTCGGTGATGGCCATGGCTTCCATGCCTTGCCGGTTGGCTTCTTCAAATAGCTCGCCTAGCCGGGCTGCTCCGTCCAGCATGGAGTATTCGGTATGGGTATGCAGATGGACAAATCCGTCACGTGTCGCGCTCACTGAACCAGTCTAGCGATTCACGCAACGAATTTCGTCCACTGCCCCACCCGCTGTGGGAGCTCTCATAGCAAGCACCGAGGGAACTAGTAAGTTCCTTCGCGCAGTAGCTCCAATGCACCCGACAGATCGTGCGGATATTCGCTTTCGTACTCGACCCATTGATCGGTGACCGGATGGTTGAATCCTAGACGCTTGGCATGTAGCCATTGGCGGGTCAGCCCCAGGGCGGCACTGAACTTCGGGTCCGCACCATAGGTTTGGTCGCCGACGCAGGGGTGGCCGAAGGCTGAGAAGTGCACGCGGATCTGGTGGGTTCGACCGGTTTCCAATTGCACTTCGACCAAACTTGCCCGTCCGAAGGCTTCGAGCATTTCGTAATGGGTCACCGAATCGCGCCCGCCTTCGAGTACCGCGAACTTCCAGTCGTGTCCCGGGTGGCGGCCGATGGGCGCGTCGATGGTTCCTTCAAGAGGATCCGGCAATCCCTGGACCACCGCGTGGTAGACCTTCTTCGGAGTACGTTCCTTGAAGGCACGCTTGAGCGCGGTATAGGCGCGTTCGGACTTGGCCACCACCATCAGGCCGCTGGTTCCGACGTCGAGCCGGTGCACGATGCCCTGGCGTTCCGACGCACCTGAGGTTGAGATGTTATATCCCTCGGCCATCAGCGCACCGACCACGGTCGGTCCGACCCAACCCGGCGAAGGATGCGCCGCGACGCCTACCGGCTTATCGATGACCACATAGTCATCTTCGTCGGCAATAATCTTCAGATCTTCCACGGCAATTACTCTGATTTCTAATGGATCGGCCTGGGGTGGGATGGTCACTTGCAGCCTGTCCCCCGCTTGGAGTTTGAGCGGCTTGGTGACAATCCGTCCGTTGACTTCAACCATCGAATCCTTGCACAGGGATTTGGCCAGGGTGCGCGGGATTTCCAAGGTCTTGGAGATGTGGACGTCCAGACGTTGCCCGGCATCCTCTGGGGCGACGACTAGTGCGTGGTTCTCGGTGGTGTCGGTACCGCTCATGCTGTGGGCTCCGTGCCTTCGTCGTCCCCGTCGTTTATTTTCTTAGTCGGCGCATCGCCGATGGTGCCATCCAAATTCCTTCCGCGGATCAGCATCAGCGCAACCACGATCATCGAGCAGACGATAAACGAGTCGGCGACGTTGAAGATGGCAAAGTTTTGGACGGAGAACATGTCAACTACATGCCCGAAGCCAAAGGCCGGCTCGCGGAAGATTCGGTCGGCCAGGTTTCCCGCGACCCCGCCAAGCAGACATCCCAGGATGATCGCCCAGGAGCGTACCGCGACCTTGCGCAGCAGCAGATAGATCACGTAGACCACGACCGCCGCTTGCAAGATGGCAAAGACGATGGTGAAGTCTTCGCCCATGGAGAAGGCGGCCCCGGGATTGAGAATGTAATGGATATCCAAGAAATTCGGGATGACCACGAAGGATTCGCCGAGTTCCATATTTCTCTCCACGAGAATTTTGACCGCTTGGTCCAGGACCAATGCGATCAGGGCGATGACCAGCCCTATGCCGGTGAAGCGCTTGGCCGCAGCAGCACTTCTCGGTTGTGAAGCACTCACACTATTACCCATTAATTCCCTTTAAACATCAACGGTGGCGCCGGACAAACCCGAGCACCACCGTCAACTGTACTTATATTTAGTTCAAGCCATCAAACCCGTAAGGGACTAGTTGGACTTGGTTGCGTTATCGATGGATCCCTGCGACTCAAGGTCGCGGAGCTGTCCTTCGATGTAAGTCTTCAGACGTGCACGGTAGTCACGCTCGAAGCCACGCAGCTGCTCAAGCTTGCGCTCAAGTACGGACTTCTGCTGTTCCAGTGCGGAGAGAGTCTTGCGGCTCTTCTCTTCTGCAGAGGTAACCAGCGAGTTCGCTTCGGTCTTAGCTTCCGAGATGATCTTGTCACGCTGCTCAACACCGGAGGCAACGTATTCATCGTGCAGTCGCTGTGCCATCGAAAGCACGTTGGCTGCAGATTCTGCGGATTCGGTGCGAGGAGCGGCAGCAGGAACGGCGTTGGCTCCAGGAGCCGCGTCCTTCTTGTCCTCGACCTTGGCTGCAGCAACCGGAGCTTCGGCCTTCTTGGCCTCGGCTACTGGTGCAGCGGCTGGGGTCTCGACCTTCTTTGGCTCTTCCGGCTTGGTTTCAGCCTTCTTTTCTTCAGCTGGTTTCGCAGCTGGAGCGGCGGCCACGGGAGCTGGAACGGACTGTTCCTTGGCCGAGACGCTGGTGTCCCCGCCTTGCGCTGCCAAGCGGCTGCGCAGCTCTTCGTTCTCACCGGTCAGGCGACGCAGCTCCACAACGATCTCGTCGAGGAAGTCATCTACCTCGTCTTGGTCGTAGCCTTCACGGAACTTGGTCGGCTGAAACCGCTTATTGACTACGTCTTCTGGCGTCAAAGCCATTGGGTCACCTCAATACTGGGATCATTTCCGCTCGACCGTTGATGTCTAGCGAAACACTTACCGTTCATTCAGTGTCGCGACCGGTGAAGTCGGAGCACTATTTCCTAAAGGATATAACGATTCGGACACTAATTACGAAACCGAACTGCCGGGACAGCTCTTTTTCTATTGAATTTTACAGTTTAGGACTCTGCCAGATCCTCGTATTCTTCTACGAAATACCTGCTCAGATCCCTGTACTGTAACCTACGCCACTAATGATCGATTTGACAATCATTACGACGATAAACAGGATCAAAAATGACAAGTCAAGCCGGATTCCACCGATATCCAATGGCTTAATCCTGCGTCTCAACCAACGCAGCGGCGGGTCGGTAATCGTGACGATTGCAGTTGCAGCCACTAGCGCGATCCCTTTCGGTCGCCAATGCCGTGCAAAACTTTCAGTTATGTCCAACACAATTCGCATTATTAGCAGAATCTGCAAGACAGCTAGCAGGAAATAAATAATCCCGAACACCATGTTTACGCGCTCGCTCCTGCAGCTTAACTCTGGTTGAAGAAAGTCGCCTGGGCTTCGGACTGTTTACGGTCTTCACCCAGTACTTCCACAGTGGCCGGGGAGAGCAGAAATACTTTATTCGTGACTCGCTCGATGGAGCCGTGGAGTGCGAAAACTAGGCCAGCCGAGAAATCGACTAGGCGCTTAGCATCGGTTTCTCCCATATCGGTGACATTCATAATCACCGGGATTCCGTCACGGAAGTTCTCACCGATGATTTTGGCATCGTTGTAAGAACGCGGGTGAACGGTAGTAATTTGACGCAATTCGGAATCCTCATCCCGTACTGAAGGGGCACGCTTAATCGGTGTGACCGGAGCACGGTATTCGCTCTCTGGTTCTTTGGCTACGGAATGCGGGGCAACCGGCTTGACTACCGGCTGCGGGCGCGGGGCTTCGGAAGGACGCTGCGGGGCAGCATCTTCTACGGCCCGCACCTGGGTCCTAGGTTCTGAGTTGTCCATTTCGGCCTCGCTCTGCTCGACAGCATCCGCCAAGCCAAGATAGACCATTGCCTTACGTAGTCCGTCAGCCACGATATTTCTCCTCAGTTGTCCCGTGCATGCACGCGCAGGTGCATGATTCCGCTACTCTGACGCTACCGCACGGCAATCGACAGGCATCGCTCATTCGAATTTTTTTGCGCGGTGTGTCGCGCAAGCCTAGGTTTTCGGCCATATCAGGCCAGCCAATCGACCCGCTTGAGGAGTTCTTCGATAGGAGAAGAATCTCTCATCCTCCAAGGTGCAAATTCTGCTTTGCTGCACCTGAACGCCTAGTGCCGAGAGCTCTTGCTCGGCCGAAACCGGTAGATCGAGCGCGGGGGTCCCCCAGCTGGTGCTGGTTCGTATGCCCGGTCGCGCTAGCTCGGATTCGGCTGCCATGGCTTCCGGGACTTCATAGCAGCGCCCGCAGATCGCCGGACCGATGACGGCCTCAACCGATTCTGCGCCCAATCCATGCAGTTCATCGACGGTATGCGCCAGAATCCCGCCCAGTAGCCCCCGACGACCGGCGTGGGCCGCGGCGGTGAAAGTCCGAGCATTGTGCGTGTCTCGTGCCACAAAAAGGACCGGCAGGCAATCGGCCACCAGGACGGCGAGGGCTTCGCGCCCGGTAGGGTCGATGAGCGCATCGCAGGTCGGCGCCTCGGGTTCATTCCATGAGGTGCGCTGCACTGGGGCAATATGCACCGCCACTGTGGAATGGATTTGGTTCATGAAGTGCAATGAAAAACGACGAACCCCGATCGAGTCTTCCAGCTTGGCCCGATGCTCCCCCACTAAGTGGGGGTCATCATTTACATGCAAGGCCAGGTTTCCCTCGGCTTGCGTGGTAAATGCCAGTTGGATACTCGAATCGAGGTTCGACGCGAAATGTAGCACTGCTCAGCTTGTCGCTGTTTTTACTTTAGGAAGTCCGGAACGTCCAGGTCATCGTTCGAACCGTTAAGGTCCGAGTCGACAACGTCTGGAAGATCCTGGAAGGAGTTGTCCTGCTCCGCTGCCGCTGGCTTTGCTTCTGGAGCAGCGGCCGCCGGAGCTGGTGTTGCTTCAGGGGCCACCGCAGCTGGAACAGGCTGCTGCTCTTGTGCTTGACGGCTGGCCGCTGGCTTCGAAGCCAGCGGAGCCATCGGCTTGCTGGTTACATCTGGCTCGTCAAAGCCGGCAGCAATCACCGTAACTCGAGCTTCGTCACCCAAAGCGTCGTCGATGACGGCACCGAAAATGATATTGGCTTCTGGGTGCGCGACTTCCTGAACCAGACGAGCTGCCTCGTTGATCTCAAACAAACCGAGATCCGAGCCACCCTGAATGGAGAGCAGGACGCCATGCGCACCGTCAATGGATGCTTCCAGCAACGGCGAAGCGATTGCTAGCTCTGCGGCCTTGACCGCACGATCCTCGCCACGTGCTGAACCGATACCCATAAGTGCCGAGCCGGCACCCTGCATAACGGACTTCACGTCGGCGAAGTCGAGGTTGATCAGACCCGAGGTGGTGATCAAGTCGGTGATGCCCTGAACACCGGAAAGCAGTACCTGGTCTGCTTGGCGGAATGCGTCCAGAACGGAAACGTTGCGGTCCGAGATGGACAGCAGTCGGTCGTTCGGGATGACGATCAGAGTATCGACTTCGTCGCGTAGTGCTTCGATGCCATTTTCGGCCGAGTTCGCGCGGCGGCGACCTTCGAAGGTGAATGGGCGGGTGACGACACCGATGGTCAGAGCGCCCAATCCGCGGGCGATTCGTGCCACGACGGGCGCGCCACCGGTACCGGTGCCACCGCCTTCACCGGCGGTCACGAAGACCATGTCGGCGCCGCGTAGGACGTCTTCGATCTCTTCAACGTGGTCTTCGGCTGCCTGGCGTCCCACATCAGGGTTCGCGCCAGCGCCGAGGCCGCGAGTAAGTTCGCGTCCTACGTCGAGCTTAACGTCGGCATCACTCATGAGTAGAGCCTGCGCATCGGTATTGATGGCGATGAATTCAACGCCCTTGAGACCGACTTCGATCATTCGATTGACTGCGTTTACACCGCCACCGCCGATTCCGACGACTTTAATGACCGCGAGGTAATTCTGTGGAGCTGCCACGTCCCGCTTCCCTTGTTAGATGTGCTACATATTTCACGATTCATGCGCGAAACCTTGACCTTTTGCCTTAAGGTTAAGTTTCTGTCAAGCTATCGCTATTAAGAACGCTATGAGCCATGCTGGCTTTCTGCAACGACCGCCGTGGCGTGTCGCCTATTGAAACCTATCTTTCCAGAATTTACCTTGAGAATGTTCATCCCTCGCCCGTGGCGAACGACTTAATACGTCACCGGGTTTTCTGGATTGGTCACGTCGATGACCTTGGCCATCTTCGGATTTTCATTTAGTTCGTCGAGGAAAATCTTCGCAACTTCATTTTTAAGTGCGGCCTTCCCTCCGTCTCCCCAGATCAGAGTTCGCTTCTTCGGCAAGGCGAGTTCCATGAAACCGGCCTGGGTCAGCGTAGCGGTGGAGACCTGCTTGAGCACGTTGGGCTCCACCGTGCTCAGGATCCCGGTCAGCAGCTGAAACTGCTCCGGGTCTTTGGTTTGATCCGAGGCCTTCACCCGAGGAAGTTTGGTTTTGTCCTTCTCTCCGACTTTTTTCAGCTTCTCTCCGGTAGACGAGACGATATAGGAATTTTTCCCCTCCTCCAGGATCGCCACAGGCACGGCCTCGACCACTTCGACGACTAGCGTGTCGGGCATTTTTGCACGCACCACAATCTCGTCCACGGCTGGCTGATCGCCGATAAGCTCTACGACACGCGATTCGGAGATCCGCGGCAGCGGCACTCCTTCCAGCGGCGCCAACGCTTCGAGCAGCTTCTGCTCGCTGACCAGTTTGCTTCCGGTCACCTCAATTTTCTTCGCGGCAAGCAGCGGCGAAAAACTGAGAATCAATACCGCCGCGATGCTCAGCGCCACAATGCTTGCGGCGATGATAATGAGCAGCTTGCGTCGTTTCTTCTCCGGGCTGGCTGGCAGCTCGACAACCTTGGTGTTTTCCCCCATAGTGGCTCCCAGCTTTATTCGCAGGACAGTGCCGCGACGATTTGCGAACCAAGTTCGGTCACATCTCCGGCACCAATGGTCATCACGACATCTCCGGGTTCGGCATACTCGACCACGTGGGCCACCGCCGCCACCGGGCTGAGCACCTCGCTTGGCACTTCGATCCGCTCGGCGATCAGCGCGCTGGTGACTCCGGGGATCGGCTCTTCACGTGCCGGGTAGATCTCCAGAACGCGCACGCTGTCGGCCAACGACAAGGCTTGGGCGAACTGGCGGTAGAACTCTTGGGTTCGGCTGAAAAGATGCGGTTGGAACACCACATGCAGCTTGCCGTCCCCGGCCACCGCGCGTCCTGCCTTCAAGGCGGCATTTACTTCGGTGGGATGGTGGGCGTAGTCATCATAGACACGCACGCCTTCGGCTTCGCCTTTGAACTCGAAACGGCGCGCTGCACCTGCAAAACTGGCCAAAGCCTCAAGCGCATCGGCGATTTCAAGCCCGGCATCCATGCCTACCGCCAGGGCTGCGGCAGCGTTAAGCAGATTGTGCTGGCCAGGCACCGCAAGGTTCAGCGTATGGCTCTCACCGCTGCCCCATTCGATGGTGCACACGAAACGCCCGTCGTCCAGCGCGCGCGCATCGCTGAGCCGACGGTCAGCGTGATCGGCGAAACCGTAGGTCTGGATCCGCAGTTCGGGACGTTCATGGCGCATCTTGCGAGCCAGGCCGTTGGCGCCTTCATCATCTGCACAGCAGATGAGCAGACCATCCGCGGGCAGCAACCGAGCGAAATCTACAAAGGCCTGGTGCACGGCTTCCGCCGTACCATAGTGATCGAGGTGATCGGCTTCGACGTTGGTGACCACAATGACATTTGGCCGATAATTCAAGAACGATGAATCGGACTCATCCGCCTCGGCGACGAAGATCCCTCCCGCGCCGAGTTCTGCGTTGGTGCCCAGACTTGGAATGTTCGCGCCCACGGCAAAAGACGGGGCTGCCGCTGCGGTCTTCAGCATATGGGCGGTCAACGACGTAGTGGTGGTCTTGCCGTGGGTTCCGGCGATGGTCACCACCTGCTGATGGCCGCGCATGGTCGCTTCGAGCCCCTCGGAGCGGTGCAAGATGCGCAGTCCCCGGCGGAGCGCTTCATCGTATTCGGCGTTCCCGGGCTTGATGATCGAGGAGATCACCACGGTGTCCGCGTCACCTAAGTTCTGTGGGTCATAGCCGACATGAATACGCGCGCCGCGCTCACGCAAGCCGTCGAGAACCGGCAGGTTCTTGGCGTCGGAGCCGGACACCGATACCCCATAGTCCAATAGCAGTCGGGCTACGGCAGATACGCCAACACCGCCAACACCCATCAGATGTACCTTGCCAAGTTCGGCGATGTGCTCGCCTGGCTGCTGTGCCATGTTTAGCCTTTCTGGCCCGACGCTGAACGGCGGGTTGAAACTTCATCGATAATCAGGGCCGCCATCTGTTCGGCGGCGTCTCGCTGCCCCTGGGCCGCGGCGGCCTGCGACATCTGTTCAAGTTTATGCTGATCGGTGACCAGCTTCAGCACCGTGTCGGTGACAAAGTCGGGAGTGAATTCGCCGTCGGAGACCAGCACCGCGCCCCCGGCTGCGACGAGTTCACGCGCATTGAGCTTCTGCTCACCATTGCCGATAGGCAAGGGCACCAGTACCGAAGGGGTGCCCGCCACGGCCAGCTCGCAGACGGTCCCGGCACCCGAACGGCAGATCATCAGATCGGCCGCCGCATAGGCGTAGTCCATGCGTTCCACATATTCGCGCTGCGTATAGCCCTCCTGCGCCAAGAGATTTCCCTGGGCATCGGTGGCCTGCTTTTCCCGGCCGGTAATATGCACCACATGAATCCCGGCGGCCGTCAGCTCATCGAGCGCGGCAATAATCGTGGTGTTCAAGCTCTGCGCTCCGGAGGAACCTCCGGTGACCAGGAGAACCGGAGCTTCATCGGTGAGGCCGAAATACGCGCGTGCTTCCTCGCGCAACGCGTTGCGATCCATCAGCGCAATATTCGAGCGCATCGGCATGCCCACCTGGCGTTCCTTAGGCAACCCGGTATTGGCGAAGGTGGTTCCGACCGCTACCGCGTGTTTGGCACCCAATTTATTGGCCATGCCGGCTACCGAGTTCGCCTCATGGACAAAGGTCGGTATCCCCAGCTGCTTTGCCGCGAGATAGGCTGGTGTGCATACGTAACCTCCCACGCCGAGCAGTGCTTCGGCACCGGTTTCGCGCAGGGTCCGCTTCGCTTGGCTTAGCGCCTTCAGGAATCGGAAAGGGAACTTGAGCAGATCCAGCGAAATACTGCGAGGCATCGGCGCCTTGGGAATCAGCTCCAGCCGGTATCCGGCTTCCGGCACCAGCTTCGTTTCGAGTCCGCCCGGGGATCCCAGCGCGAGGATCTCTGCTTGAAGGTCCCGCTTGCGGACCGCATCAGCGATCGCCAGCATCGGCGAGATATGGCCGGCGGTTCCGCCTCCGGCAACTACCAGACGGATCGGATCACTCATGGCTTTTCTACTCCTTGGGTCCAAGACCGGCTATTAGGCAATAACGTAAGCGAATACTACTTTTTAGGCTTCTTGGCATCCTCGACAAGGGTAGCCAATGCGGCGACCTTTTGGGCGCGAGCAGAACACAGGACAAAACCCATGGCGAGCATTACCGCAAGCATGGCCGAGCCGCCGGAAGAAATGAACGGCAAGGGCACGCCGATGACCGGCAGCAATCCGCTGACGGTGCCGAGGTTGATGAACGTCTGGCCAATGATCCACGAAGATATGCAACCCATGAGCACCTTCGTGTACAGGTCATTTGCGCGCATCGAAATGCGGTACATGGCCAAGGCCAACAGCGCGAACATGCACAGCACGAAGAGCACTCCGACAAAGCCGAACTCTTCACCAAGGATTGAGAAGATAAAGTCGTTCTGAGCTTCCGGAACATACGACCACTTCAACCGTGATTGCCCGGCGCCTACACCGAACCAGCCACCCGATGCGAAGGCATGCAGTCCCATGCTCGACTGGTAGCAGATCCGGTCATCGGGACCGCAGTCGATGTTCAGCCATGCCAGCATGCGGGCACGTCGGTTGCTAGAGGCAAAAACCAAGACCGAGAGCACGATGAAACCCGCGGCGCCGGTCAGGGCCAGCCACTTGATCTTGAGCCCGCCGAGGAATAATGCGGTGGCGATGATCAGGATTAGGATCAGCGCGGTACCCACATCCTTGCCCCACAGCACCAGCAAGAGGATGGCGCCGCCGACGGGAGCGACTACTGGAATGAACAGGTGCTTGTAGTCGTGCAGCATGCCCTGTTTCTTTTCCAGCATGAACGCGGCAAAAACCGCCAACGCCAGCTTGGCGAATTCACTGGGCTGCAGCCCTACGGTAGCGGTGATGCGGATCCAGTTTCGGTTGCCCAAGACCTCATGGCCCAGCGGGGTGAAGGCCACCAGGAAGAGCAGCCCGAACGCGATGATTGCCGCGGGCCAGGCGAGCCGCTTCAAGGACTCTGGTTTGAAAAATTGCATGACGATCATGCACACGATCCCCAACGCGGCGAACATCGCCTGGGAGATCGCCACCTCAAAGCCGTCGTTTCCGCGCGCGATCGCCTCGACCGATGCCGAAGACTGCACCATCAGCACACCGAAAACGGCTAAGGCAATGGAGGTGACGAACACCAGCATGTAGTCAATGGAGGCGGTCCGGGCACTACCGGATTCGATATTGCCGATGAGCCGGGAAATCGGGGAGATTTTAGGCTTTCCGTTCCTGGCTTTTTTGCCACGTGGTGACGCCATATCTGCCTCCCGTCCCGTCCGCTGCTTACTTGGTTTCTTCGGTGCCCGCATCCATCAGATCACTGACCGCGCTGATAAATGCGTTGCCACGCTGGGCGTAGGAGCTGAATTGATCCATGGATGCCGCAGCCGGCGCCATTAGCACGGTGTCACCGGCTTGAGCTAGTTCCGCCGCCTTGCGCACCGCTTGGGTCATCACCTGAGTCCCGGTAGGGGCAACGCCGTCGGCGGCTAGCCCCTGAGCGGTGATGTCTATCAGCGGTACCTGCGGCGCCTGTTCGGCCAGCGCCGCACGCAGCGAATCGTTATCCGTGCCGATCAGCAGCACGGCGCTGAGCCGTTGGGCATGTTCCTTGATCAAGTCGGTGTAGTCCACGCCCTTGGACAAGCCGCCGGCGATCCACAGCACCGAGCTGAACGCCGCAAGGGAAGCATTTGCCGCATGCGGGTTGGTTGCCTTGGAGTCGTTGATCCACAAGATCTCATCGCGACGCGCCACCGCTTGGATGCGGTGCGCTCCGGAATCAAACCCGCTGAGCCCCTTGGCGACTGCTTCGGCTTCCACCCCGTAGGCGCGGGCCAAGGCGGCCGCCGCCGCGGCGTTGGCCGCGGTATGCCGCGGAACGATCTCGCCGATATCTGTCAGCGCCACCAGTTCAAGCGCGTTGCTTCGCCGCTCTTCGATGAATGCGCGGTCCACCAGCAGTCCTTCGACGATGCCTACGGTGGAAACCGCCGGGCTGTCCGTAGAGAAGCCAATGGCCCGGCAGCCCTCGACGACATCAGCGTTCTCCACCATTTTCAGCGTCGACGCATCGGCGGTATTGAAGATCGCGGCGACTTCGGTGCGTTCGTAGATCTTGGCCTTGTCGGCCTTGTAGCCTTCGAATCCGCCATGCCAATCGACATGGTCCTCCGCGATGTTCAGCACCACCGAGGCAAGCGGAGAAATGCTGTGCGTGTAGTGCAGCTGGAAGCTGGAGAGCTCAACAACGAACACGTCGTATTCCACCGGCTCGCGCACCGCATCGAGAATCGGGGTGCCGACATTGCCCACGGCGATCGCCCGCAGGCCAGCGGCCTGCAGGATCGCTTCGGTCATTCCTACCGTGGTGGTCTTGCCGTTGGTGCCGGTGATCGCCAGCCATTTCGGAGCGCTACGCCCGGCGCGGTTCTGGACCCGCCAGGCCAGTTCGATATCGCCCCAGATCTCGATGCCGGCTTCCGCGGCTTGAAGCAATACCGGGTGACGTGGATTCCAGCCTGGCGAAACGATTACCAGCTCTGGCGCAGCGCCATCGATCTGCGGCAGCGAAGCGACGTGCTGCTCGCCGAGCAGCACCTCGTGGGCTCCGACCAGCATGAGCGTTTCAGCACGCTGGGCGTTGATCTTATCGTCGCGGCCGTCGATGACGCTGACCATCGCGCCCAGCTCGATCAGGGTATCGGCGGCAGAGAATCCCGAAAGCCCTAGACCTGCAACGAGGACGCGCAAGCCTTTCCAATTAGCATCCCAGCTTCTCAGATCGGCCAGTTTTTCACTCACAGCGCGACAACCCATTCGGAGTAGAACAGACCCAGCCCGGCTGCCACGAACAGCCCGGCAAGAATCCAGAATCGAATAACAACATTTTCTTCGGACCAGCCCGAAAGCTCGAAGTGGTGCTGCAGCGGCGCCATCTTGAACACGCGCTTGCCGCCCGAGAGCTTGAAGTAGCCCACCTGGATGATCACCGACAGGGTGATGATCACGAACAGGCCGGCGATAACCACCAGCAGCAGCTGGGTGCGCGAGAGGATCGCGAAGGCAGCCACGGCACCGCCGATAGCAAGCGAACCGGTGTCCCCCATGAAGATCTTCGCCGGCTTGGCGTTGAACCAGAGGAAGGCGATCAGCGCGCCGGAGAGGGTGGCGCCAAGCAGGGCCAGGTCCTGAGGGTCACGCACCGAGTAGCAGACGTCCAGCGAATCCATGTTGCTGCAGGCCTGGTTCTGCTGCCAGATTCCCATCAGGGTGTAGGCGCCGAAGACCATGATCGAGGCACCGGTAGCCAGCCCGTCCAAGCCGTCGGTCAGGTTCACCCCGTTGGTAGCACCGGTAACGATGAAGTTCGCCCAGAGCACGAACAGGATCATGCCCAGCATTGGGCCAGCGAAGGCCAGATCAATGTTGGTGTCGCGCAGGAAGGAAATTGCGGTAGAGCCCGGTGTCAAGCCCTGGTCGTTGGGGAATTGCAAGGCGAGCACGGCGAAGCTGATGCCGAAGAAGGCCTGCAAGACAATCTTCTGCCAGGCGCGCAAGCCCAATGAACGCTTCTTGAAGATCTTGATGAAGTCATCGAGGAAGCCGACCAGGCCCATTCCGCCAAAGAGCAGCAGCACCAGCAAACCGCTGGCAGTGATTCCCGAGGAGGTGCGTCCCATTAAACCGAGGATCAGGTGCGTGGCAAAGTAAGCGACGAACACGGCCAAGACGAAGACCACACCGCCCATGGTCGGGGTGCCGGACTTGATGGCGTGCGAGTTCGGCCCGTCATCGCGCACGACCTGGCCATACTGTTTCTTGGTGAGCAGGCGGATGTACAGCGGCATGGCCACCATGGTCAGCACGAGGGCAATGCCGGCCCCCAAAATCAATGCGATCATGCGTTGTCGCCTTCCTTCGCGAATGCTGCAATGTCGTCGCCGAGGAAGCGTAGACCGGCCCCGTTAGAGGATTTAAACAGGACAATATCTCCGGGTAGTAGCTGCTCTTGAAGCAAGGTACGTGCTTCGTCTAGATCTTCCACGAAATAAGCTTCGTCTCCCCAGCTGCCTTCAAGCACCGCCGAGTTATAGGCAAGTTTCGCGCCCCACCCGATGACCAGCAATTTCTTGATGTTCATGCGAACCGCGATCCGTCCCAGCACGTCATGTTCGTGCCGGGAGTCGTCCCCGAGTTCGAGCATTTCACCCAATACCGCCCAGGTGCGCCGGGCGTGGCCCTGCTCATCGGGCAGGCCGAGCTCGGCCAGGGTGCGCAGTGCGGCGCGCATGGATTCCGGGTTTGCGTTGTAGGCGTCGTTGATGATGGTGACGCCGTCGGCCCGCTCGATGCGCTCCATCCGCCAGCGGCTTCCGGCGGCCAACCCATCGAGGGTCTCGGCGATCAGCGCTGCCGCGATGCCGAGTTCAAAGGCTGCGCTTGCGGCGGCGAGAATGTTGCTCACGTGGTGGCGGCCCAGCAGGCCGGAGGTGATCCGCTGGCTGTAGCCGTCGGCGAATTCGAGGGTGAGCTCGGGCTGGCCATGCGCATTGACCACCACATCATTGGCCCAGACGCTGGCTTCCTGTGGCTTGCCCGCGATGCTGCCGAAGTACCGGACCGCTCCCCCGGAGCGTTCCGCCATGCGCGCTACCCTGGCATCTTCGAAGTTCAGCAAGGCGGTCCCGGAGGCGTCCAAGGCCTCAACGAGTTCGCCCTTGGCCTTTTCGATGTTCTCGACTCCGCCGAATTCACCGGCATGAGCGGTCCCGACGCAGAGCACCACACCGAGCTTCGGGCGGACCATGTCGGTCAGGTAGGTCAGATGCCCCACTCCGGTGGCGCCCATTTCGATCACCAGGTATTTGGTGTCCTTGGTGGCGGTGAACACGGTCAGCGGTACGCCGACTTCGCCGTTGTAGGAGCCGATCGGGGAAACGGTCGGGGCGGCCTTGGCCAAGATCGTCGCCAGCAGGTCCTTGGTGGTGGTCTTGCCGGCCGAACCGGTAATCCCGATCACCACGGCGTCGTTCTCGGCCTTCAGGTATTCCACGAGGTGCGCGGCGATCCGGCCCATGGCTTCCACCGCGTCTTCCACGATGATTGCCGGATGCTCGACCCGCCGGTCATCTAAGGTGATGCGTTCGGCCAAGGCCAGCACGGCGCCGCCGGCGAGGGCCTTGTCGATAAAGGCGTGCCCGTCGGAGAACTCGCCGGGCTTGGCGACAAAGAGGGATCCGGGAAGCACGTCACGCGAATCGGTGGTGACCGATGAGATGACGGTGGATGGGTCGACAGAAGCTGTCGCGCGACCCCCGGTGATCGCGAGCAGGTCGGAGAAGGACAAATCAATCATGGCAATTAGGACTTTACACTTGAGCGGCCGTGGTCGAGGACTTCTGTGAGCTAGTAAATGGTCACAAACCCATGAAGTTTTAGGGCGTTGGCCAATTCGACGCGGTCATCGAGCGCAACGTCAATTCCCGCTACGTCTTGGCTGATTTCGTGTCCGCGACCGGCGATGAGGATCGCATCTTGGACCCCCGCCAAACTCACAGCGAACTCTACGGCTTTAGCGCGTGGCGCGATGTTGTACAGCTGCACCTGCGGACGCTCGGAATCGAGAACCTGCTGTGCTCCGGCGGCAACCTGTTCGCGGATCGGAGCTGGATCTTCGCCGTGCGGGTCGTCGTCGGTGACAATGACGATGTCGGCGTGGCGTGCAGCGACCGCACCCATATCCGGCCGCTTGGTCTTGTCGCGTTCGCCGGTGGCGCCGAAGACGATGATCCGCCGGCCTTGGGCTCCGGTGCGGACCGAGTCCAGCGCCTTAGCCAGTGCGTCGGAATTGTGCGCGAAGTCCACCACGGCAATCGGGGCTTCGCCGATGACCTGCATGCGTCCGGGAACCGACACCGAGAGCGGATCGTGCTCCTCCAGCACCTGCTGCAGCGTGTCGAGGGCCACTCCGCTGGAAAGCACCATGAGCGTGGCGAGCGCCGCATTGGCGACATTGAACAGGCCCGGCAGCCCGGTACGGGCACGCAGGGTTCGCCCGTCCCGGTGCACGATGACGAATTTATGTCCAAGCGCACTATGTGCAAGCTCGGTGACTCTCCAGTCGGGGCTTTGGTTGGCAGCATCGAGGCTCAGCGATTCGGTGGGGATCAAGGCCTGCTCTGCCAAGCGCTGGCCGTACGGATCGTCGACCATCACCACAGCGCGTTCACTGTGCCGCGCGGTGAACAGCTCCGCTTTGGTCTGGAAGTACTCTTCCATCGAACCATGCAGGTCCAAGTGGTCTTGGGTGAGGTTGGTATATCCGGAGACCGCAAAACGAAGTCCGTCCACCCGGCCATAGCTCAGTGAATGGCTGGAGACTTCCATGGCCACGGTGGCGACATCTTGTTCCTGCATCCGCGCCAAGACGCCGTGCAGCTGGGTGGCCTCCGGAGTGGTCAGCACGCTGGGGATGATCTGGCCGCGAGCAGACATTTCGATGGTGCCCACCAGACCGGAGTGCCGGCCCAGGGCTTCGGTGATCGCGCGGATCATGTAGCTGGTCGTGGTTTTGCCATTGGTACCGGTCACCGCGAGCAGCTGCGGGCAGTGAGTGTCCGTGCCGTAGACGCTGCTAGCGGCTCGGGCGGCGATCTGCCGAACGCTCGGCACTACCGCTACCGGAATGGAAAGGTCGGCAGGCAAGAATCCCAGACCGGCCTGATCGGTGATCAGGGCAACTGCACCGTGTTCGAGCGCTGCCGCAAGGAATTCGGCTCCGTGCCGCTTGGCGCCCGAAATGGCCAGGAACACGTCTCCCGGCTGGACGATCTGCGGGTTCAGGCTCACGCCGGTAATGCGCGGGTTGGCCGAGGCCCCTTGGTTCTTTGCAGCAGCGGCTAGCATCGCGCAGAGCCGGTCAAAGCTGATTCCCTTGACCGATTGGGGTCGTAAATAACGTTCCAGCTCGCGTGGCGTGCCTGATTCCTGAACTACCAAGGTTTCTTTTGTTCCTTACCAACGAAGACGTCGTACGACTCAGATTTAGTGGAGCTTGGCGGCACGTTGTAGGTGTTGAGCACGTGGCTCATCACCTCGGTGAACGTGTCGGCGACCGAAAAGTTCTTCCAGCTGCCCTGTGGACGGTACATGGTTGCCACCACAACGTATTGCGGGTCATCCAGCGGTGCTACGCCGGCAAACGAATAGCTGTATCCGTCGTAGCCTTTGTCGCTGGCGGCCTGGCCGGTACCGGTCTTTCCGCCTACCCGGTAGCCCGGTATCTTCATTTTAGTACCGGTGCCGGAGTCCACGACACCTTCCATGAGTTTGAGCATCTCTTTAGCTGTCGTCTTTTTCACAACCCGGGTCGTTTTCGGGGTTTCAGGTTTGGTGATGCTGCCGTCTTCGTTCTTGTACCCTTCGATGAGGCTTGGTGCAATCAGTTCGCCGCCGTTGGCCAAGGCCTGGAAGATCGATGCCGTGTGCAGCACGGTCTGCGAATAGCCCTGGCCGAACATGGTGGTGTACTGCTGGCGTCGGTCCCAATTCTCGGGTTTTGCCAGCTGACCGGCACTGGCACCATTCAGTCCAAGGTAGATGGGGCTGCCCAGCCCAAACTTTCGCATGTAGTCATAGCGTTCCTCGTTGCTGAGCTTGTTGCCCACCATCACCGTGCCGGTGTTGTAGGAGCGGGCGAAGATTCCGGCCACGGTCATGTCGTAGGTGGCGTGCGGCAGCGAGTCGTGGATCGTCTCCTTGGTGACCGTCACCTTGTTCGGGACGCGCATTTCGGTCTTCGCAGACACTGCGCCTTGGTCGATCGCTGCGGCGAAGATGGCGGCTTTGCCCGTAGAGCCTGGTTCGAAGGCGCGGGTGATGGCCACCGAACGCCGGAATTCAGGGTCGGTCGCTCCCGGATCGTTGGGATCCAGCTGCGCAGAGTCGCCGATGGCAAGAAGCTTGCCGGTTTTCACGTCCATCACGACGACCGAAACCCATTCAGCGTTGAATTCTTTCTGCTTCTTTTCGGCTTCACGCTGGGCCACATAGTTCACGTCGGAATCGATGGTGAGCATCACGTCCTGGCCGTTGACCGCAGGAGTTTCTTCGACTTCGGTGACCGGGATGCGCACGCCGTCGGCGCTCACCTCGATCTTGCGGCTGCCGTTGGTTCCCTTCAGATGCTCCTCCTGGCTCAGTTCGAGCCCTTCGGCACCGACCACCGTGGTCTGGTCTTCGGAATTTCGAACGAATCCAAGCAACGGTCCGGCAATGACACCTTGCGGATATTGCCTTTCGCTGCGCAGCAAGGGAGTCAGACGGGGGATGCCAACTTCCATGACCTCGTTTTTGACTTCTGGGGTGACTCCCTTGGCAAGAACCACGTAGCCCTTGGGCTTGGCCTCATCCTGCGGCTGAACCGACTTGGCAAGGTCCTCGGGGTTCTGCTCAAGAATTTCCGCAAGTTCCTGGACCGCCTGGTCCCAGCCGATGAACTCGCTGCCGTTAGTGCCATCACGCTTGGCGCGACGAATTTGATCTCGTTGATCACGCTGATCGATCACCAGGTCGTAGCGATCCACGCTGACCGACAATAGGGTTCCCTTGCGATCGACTATTGAACCGCGCGTCGGCGCGATGATTTCTTCGCGCTGGCGATCGGCTTGAGCGGCGTCGGCGACGGTGGATGCGTTGATGCCCTGCACCCAAAAGAGACGACCAGCAATCGCCAGGAGTGCTGCCAAAGATAAGATCAGCAAAAAGCGCATGCGCTTTTTTGCGGTTTCCAGTGCGGTCGAGTTCACGGTGATACTCAGTCCCCTCAACGTGGTTTCTTGACAGCGAGAATTACCGCCGTAGTCCTAGCTTAGAAAGCGAAAGTTAGTTCGTCGGGGATTTGATCATTGGTGCCGGGATCGTGCCGCCGTTGAGCTCGCTGTCGTTGAAGACCGGACGTCCGTCATCAGCAACCTTGCGAGTTGCCGCTTCTTCCTTCGCCTCAGACTTCGTGGGGTCCTTGGATTCCGACGCCTCATTAGAGGTTTTGGTTTCGTCCTTGGAATTCTGGCCCACGGTGGGAGCAGGAGCCTTCGACTCGCTCTTTTTCGCCTCAGCCTTCTCGCGGATGCTCTGTCCTGGCAATGGGAGCGTCGCATAATTTGCGGCGTTTCCTTCTGCCGTGACGGCCTTATCAGCTGATTTCTTGATGCTGTTGTCTGTCAGGTCGACGAGGCCCGGTGCTCCCGGAGCCACTAAGCCTATCGCTTTGGCTTCCTTGGCGAGCGCCTGTGGAGCGGACAACGACTGGGCTTCCTTCAACAACGCCTGGTTCTCCTGAGAGAGCGCGCGTTCCTGGTTTCGCAAGGAGACGATGTCGTACTGGCGCTGCGCGACCGAGGTATTCATGAGAACAAGCGTGACCACAACCGCGAAGGCCACCAGGACCAAAGCACTTACCATAACGAGCATTGAGCGTTTGTTCGTCTCGTTCATTCGCGGAACGAGCGAGAGCGTCACACGCTGCCGAGGGTCGTTGCCAGCCAGTTCGCTTGCTGCCACCGGCTCTGGACGAACATCGCGAGCGGCACTGCCTTCTATAACCGGCTGTGCGGTCATAGCGGCAGTCTTCAATACTCGACGTGGGGCTCGTTGGCTCATGGCTAGCTCCTTTTCAGAACTCTTTCGACCGCCCGTAAGCGGGCCGATGCAGCGCGTGGGTTTTCTGCAATTTCTGCTTCGTTCGGCTTTTCGGTGCCCTTGGTCAGAACCTTGAATTCAGCCTTGTGCTCTTCCAGCTCGACCGGGAATCCCGGTGGTGCGGAGGAAGTTGAGCCCTTCACGAAGTGACGTTTGGTGATCTTGTCTTCCAGCGAGTGATAGCTCATCACGACCACTCGACCACCAATATTCAATGAAGACATTGAGGCAGGAATAGCCCGCTCCAGTACATCGAGTTCTTCATTGACCGCAATACGTAACGCTTGGAAGGTCCGCTTGGCCGGGTGGCCGGAAGTACGAGCGGCAGCAGCTGGAACGACTGTTCGGATCACGTCCACCAATTGGGCGGTAGTCGTGATTCGTTCTTTATCCCTGGCTTCGACGATTGCGGTGGAAATTCGTCCCGCGAATTTCTCTTCACCCCACTGCCGAATGATGCGCAGCAGCTTCTCACGGTCCAAGTCGTTGACTAGATCTTCGGCAGTTGGTCCTACCGAGGTGTCCATTCGCATATCCAACGGTGCATCGTAGGAATAGGCGAATCCGCGTTCGCGTTCATCTAACTGAAGCGATGAGACACCCAGATCAAAGAGGACACCATCGATACCTGGGTAGCCGAGGTCTTCAACAACATCTGAGATTTCGTCGTACACCGCATGAACCAAATCTATGCGCGAGGCGTAGGGTTTGAGTCGTGCACCTGCAAGCTCGTGGGCTTGTTCATCGCGGTCGAGGCCGATCAAGTGGAGGTTGTCGAACCGCTGGAGAATGGCTTCGGAATGCCCGCCCATTCCTAAAGTGCAGTCCACGACGACTGCCTTGCGTCCGGCGGCGTTGGCGCTCTCGATGCCCGGTGCCAAGAGATTGACACATCGATCCAGTAATACCGGAACGTGTCGTTCCGATGCGGGTCGTTGAGAATCTTGATTCGGCACTGCGCCCCCTTTCGCTATCGTCGTGTTCGCTGGATTCAGATCCCCCTCCAACCTTCCAGCGGCGATCATCGATCTGGCTCCGGGGAAGTGGAGCCAGAGCAAGTCCCTCTGGAGGTGGCTGGAGATCTCAACCCAGCGCTCTTACCTGATGTGGATGTAAACCGGTTCCTGTTGGAGCCTTAGTCTTCATCCGTTTCGGAAAATACGTCTTCCTGCTCCTGCAAGTACTGCTGCCATGCAGTGGAGTCCCAGATTTCGATGCGTTTGCCCGCACCGATGACCGTCACTTCACGGTCTAGGCCTCCATAGTTTCGCAAAACTTGAGGAATCGTGACTCGTCCTTGCTTATCCGGCACTTCGTCGGAAGCGCCAGACAAGAAAACACGTGCATAGTCTCGCGCCTTACGCGAGGTAAGCGATGCCTGAGCTAATTGCTCATGCTGCTTCTCGAACTCCCGTTGGCTGAAAACATAAATGCAGCGCTCCTGCCCACGGGTCAACACGAGTCCGTAAGACAGATCGTCACGATATTTCGCGGGGAGAATCAGCCGGCCCTTTTCATCAAGTCGGGGCGTGTAAGTTCCAAGGAACATGCACACCGCCTTTCATATGAAGTGGCCGGAAACCCCAATTCCCTCTACTGCACTCCACTTTACTCCACAACCCTCCACTGTCAACGCAAACCAACCGTTTTCGCGAGGGGTTGGACATAAAAAATGCCTTGTTTTGGCGGGTTTTTCCCAGCTTGCGTTGTGGAGGGCTCCAGGAGCGAGAATGTGCGCATCTCGAAATTTGACCAAGAAAGTACCGAGATACCGCTATTTTCAGCCCTTTTGGGCGAGCGGGGAGGGCAGTGGAGGGAGACGGGGAGGAAAGTGGTGAGTCGTTAGGAAGCAGTGCAAATGTGTTTCCTAGGAATCTGCCGAGAATCGACGCAGCGCGTGTCGACCGTTAAAAGGACACCATTAAAAAGAAAATGTTTTGTATCGGGTCATCG
>NZ_NRGV01000034.1:0-7324 GCF_002332385.1 Glutamicibacter sp. BW80
TCAAATCAGGGACGGTTCAACATTTATTGATTTTGATTTTTTTGTGCAATCGGCAACTACGATAAGAGTTCGTATATTTCATCTAGCCAAAGGAAAAATCTTGAGTCAAAATCGATTGACTTCGAAGCGATGGATTTCATCGATTGCCCTCGGTGGCCTGCTTCTTTCGGCGCTGGCTGTAGGTCCAGCTAGCGCAACGACCACGATTGCTGAAACAGGCATGGTTTCTGTCACGGAACCAGTAAGTGATGCCGACCTGATCGCACCTGACGCCGAGCCCGGACTAGCAACCTCCGAGGAAGCACTCGACGCCCCATTTGTCGATGAAGAGGGAAACCTCGTTCCCGTCGATGATGAACCGGAAATGAACGCACGTGCTGTGGTCTGCACACCAGAGACTGGCGCAGATAATCCTCACATTTCTACAACCTCCAAACCAAAGATTGCCGTGCAGGGGCATGGCTGGTGGAAGAAAGGTAATTGCAGTTCAGCCACTGCACACGTGACCTCATGCTTGTACGAGTACTACACCAATAACAAGGGCTCAGGATACTGGGAACGCAAAAACTGCTCCAAGAAGACAAAGCTAAAACCAGGCGGTGGGTCTAGCAGCCGAGTAACCTCTCACAACGATTGCAACGACACCAAGCGGGTTTCATGGAGAAACCATGTCGATGTAGATGCTGATGGTCAGATCGATACCACTGAGGTCAAGCGCATGCAGGCCGATGTGAACTGCCGTGTTCTCTAACTAAACCGTTAGATCCTATTCACACACTTAGGGTTCAAATTTGTTCTCATCAAACTATTCAGAGCCGATGTTCATTGGCATTTGGGAATCCAAATCGAGCATGCCGGCCGATAGGTCTTTATCCGACCCAGTTAGTTTCCTCAATGACTACTCAGAGCTGCTGTGGGGCCCTGAAAGTTCGTCAGCAGGCCGAGCATGGGTGGTCAATGATGCAGGCCGTGGAGAAGATTTTCACCATTCAGAGAATGCACCAGATGTTTGGTTCCAGGTAGGCATCCAACCTGCTTCGGCTAACTCACCTCTCCCCTGCTACGCATTGGCTGTTATGACAGATACTTTTCGATGCGAAACTTCTAAGCCTCCAGTACAAGTTGATTTTGCTGTTCCACTGCAACAACTAAAGAACCTGAACCCTGGCGCGCTTCCATCCGAAGGGCTAAGTGGGGTCGTTGCTCTTGAGTCAAGTGATGAGAGACGGCGTGACATTTCGGTCGAGTTTCAGTCTGGGCAGAAAGATGCTTTCCCTGACGAGGTTCTTAACGCTCTTGTCTCACAGATCGCTTCTGTCCTGATGCTCGAAGTTACCGCCAACCGTATCGACTCAACGAAATCTCTACCGATTTCTGATGGTATTTGGGATGGTCCGGGAGCTTCTTCCGCTCTGATCTCCTTCTCTTCTGGCCTACATTCATTGACCGCTATTGGCTGGATGACAGGTTTATTAGCTGACATCCTTGCTTCTTACGGAGTTGATCGTCCGGTCTATATATCGTGGAAATTTTGCGATCAAACCGGCAACTGACCAAGGCTTTTTCCATGGGGTGTAAACAGGGTGAATGAGTTAGGTTCCTGACTTTTCCTAATACGCAGTACTCCGAACGTTTCGATAAGTAAATATAGAGTGAGCGGCCTATCCCGCCGTACGAAGCGCCCGACCGGAATATTTTCCGGTCGGGCGCTTCGCTAATTAGGATTTCGTCAAGGTAGCTCATCGCCCAGATATACGTGGAGGATTGTTGCTACTAGAACTAATTTCACGGGTGGATCTATATACGTTTAGGTCACCAACGATCATTCCTAAATGGGTACCTTAGAGGGCTCCGCTTAGAAGAATCCAAATGTTTAACACGGCAACTCCCCAGGACAGCAACGCCACGCCTTCGGGCAGCGTGAGGAACTGGGCGCTCCTGCTATGTTCAGGGATGCCGCATCGTCGCAGGCCGTAGCAAACTCTGACGCATCGCCCTTCCGCAGTTCCGTTCCATGCGGTGCAGGTGCGCGTCAGCCAAATTCCCAAGCCGAGGGGAAGCAGCACAAGCAAGACGGCGAACAGAATTGTCCCGGTGCTAATGGCGTCGGGGTTGCCGTCCCAGACCGCGGCCAGAATGAATATTGCCAGGACGTCGAGGCCGTTGATTCCCGTTGATGCCACGGCTGTCCGATACAGCCGCTTCTGCGCCGTGGCCCCTGAGACTCGGCCAGAGCTTCCAGGGGAGGGGGTGGCCATGCGGTATGGGGAAGGCATGGGATAGTTTCGGTCGGGTCGCGACGAACCGGAATACTGACATTTGGTTCCGGGCCGATGTTGTCCGACGGGGCATCGGTTGCTGTACTGGCACATGGTTACTCCCTACGTCGATGTTTCGTACACACAGACACATGCGTAGACGTCTACGAATACTCACAACGATGATTGTTCGGGTTACGAGTTGGGGGCTCAGAAGCAACCAAAATGTCTGCGGTGGCCATCTTGGATTAGCTTAAAATGGCACTAGTTCCTCCGGCTTGCCATGATGGATCACTTAGAACCTTTCCCAATCTCTAACGAATATGATCTCCAAGGAACAAGCTTCATAGTAGTTTTCAATCGGACGCGAGCTGGTCACATCCGTTCGAATAAGAACCGACGCCGTATATCAAGCCGGAATTGAACGGGGCTATCGAAGAACAAGTAACATGTGGAAATTTAATAAGTAAAAATAATTTGAGTTGAAGGTATTTCATAACACAAAATGCGTAACTCCTGACCAGAGATATTGCTGACCCGCGAATTCCAACCTAAACAGATCAGTTCCCATGCCTATCCGTAACCAGGGATGAGAATCATCATCAGTTCTCAGATCGTTTAAGAATTCGTCTCATCGATCAATGCCGGATAAACCATCCATTTCGCGCCGGCGCGCTGCTGATGCATTTCCATAGCCTGGCTGCTGTAGCCCATGGTTTCGGCGACGATGGCCGGCGGGATCCGTTGCACGAGCTCCTGAAGTGCAGCGTTCTTGGCGCCGCGAAGGTTAATTCCTGCCTCGCGCAGTCGCTGCATCAGATGATTCGCATTGAGGTGTTCACCAGAAACGTATCCCGGATAGCACCATGAGGAATTCTGATTCGCTACGGTGTTTTGGTTCATCCTGCTAGCCAGAAATTCTTTGATTATCTCGTCGAATGGGGGAGGGATCTCGATTGGCGATGCCTTGAAAGTTACTCTCAGACGGCCGTCATCCGAGTACTCGAACTGGTCTACCTTCAGCGCGGCGATCCTGGATAGAGGCTGCCCAAAAACGAGCAGAAAAATCGCTGCAGCTCGGTCACCCGCGCCGAACTCGGGGCTTTCCAATGCGTGAAGTATCAGCTCATTACGTTCTTCAGAACTGATTCGCGGATCTGTTTGGGCAACACGGTAGGGGAAATCAAGCTTGGGCATGTGTTGAGTTTGGATTGCCCACCGGACGAAAGTTCTAGCGATGCTCCGAGTCGTGGACCCTGACGCCAACCAGTCATAGATGTCTTGCTGGGTGCAACCGGCTACTGATTTTTTACGTTCCTGCAGGAACGCAAGGAAGTCGATTGATACTGTGGTGGATTGCCGAGCACTCAGTAACGTTCCTTCTTCCAGCTGCCCTTGGCTCTCTAAGGTACGCAGCCTGTTCAAGTAAACGAAGGTGGCAAATTGTTGTATCAATTTCTGATGCGCCCGGTTTGGCACGTCGCTGAGCTTGGCCTCTAGCCACGTTTCGAATCGCTCGACCCTGCTGCCATAATCTTCGAGTGCCTCCAGGCTGGTAAGGATTCTTCTCAGGTGGTTAACTTTGCCCGGTTCAGGATGCTCGATGAAGGTCCGGTGGGCTAGGTCTGCTTTCCCGGAAGCCAGGTCCCCGAGCAGCTTCCGTGTCGCAGGATTAGTCTTCAGCCAAACGATTGCGCTACGGGCATTCGGCTGGGTCGTGACGGCGTCATAGAAGGACCGCATATGCTCGGGGATCCTCCCATTGTCGTCTTGGAGGAGGGCTTGCAAATGATCTTTGAGCAGACAACGCGAGCAGAAGCCTTTGGCGCTTAGTTCGTCTTCTTCATGGCAAAGAGTGCAAACAAAATTATTCGGCATTCCCGCGCATTCTGAGCAGATCGCTTGTCCATCAGGTGCAAGGCCAGGCAGAAGATGTTCTCGGTTGCATTGTGGGCAAGTTCCATGGATGCGTGCGGCTCGTTGGTAGCACCGTCGGCAGATATGGCCTTCTGGCCAGATGGCGTTGAATTTCACGCCTGTGCGTTCGCATCGTGCGCAGGAGCGCTCTTGGGATGTCATTCGTCAGCCAGATAGACGCGGGCCCGGCGTGGACGGGTGGAATCTTTCAGCGACGCTACAGTGCTCTCATCGGTACCGACTTTGCGAAGCTGGGTTCTCGCGTCGACCGCTTCATAAGCGCAGAGATCTTCGACTGTGCATTCCAAGGCATCGGCAACAGCAAAAAAGCAGCTGTAAAGAAATGCGCTCTGGTTTCTGCCCGATCAGCCGGTAAATCTGCGAGCTCGATAAGTCGATCCCACGATCATTCAGTAGTGGCAAGATGTCGGATATGTTGTTCAGGCCGCGGGAGGCCATGATTTCGCGCAGCCTCCACTTGTACTCCATTCGCTTGCCCATCTGGTATCACTCATTTCTCTGATGCGTTGCGTCTGTAGCCATTGATCTAAGCGCCTGCTGGACGACTTTGTTCCGATAGTCGGGGGAGACGCCAGTGTAAATGGCTGTCGTCGATCCGTATTCATGACCGGCTTGTTGTTGAATAAATAAGCCGTCGTAACCGGATTCCACCAGATGCGTGATGTAGGAGCGACGCAAGGAATGGAAGTCCAGCCCGTCAGCAAGTCCTGCTTCTTTGCGGATGCTGGAGAATGCCGCGCTTAAGGCATCTGCTGTCAGCGGTCCGCCGCGTTCAGAAGGAAACAAGTATGAACAAGACAGCGCAACGCTCATACGCGGCCTGACGTCGTTGATCCAATCGCTGAGGCAATCAACGGCCCAGTCTGTTTCGGGAACGGTCAGTACCGTGCGGCGTTTCGGGGGAGAACCGGCTTTGGCCTTGCCATGGCGGACGTAAACAGTTCCGAAATCCTTGTATTTTTTGACGGCCGGGTTGTGCCCAAAATCCGAGAGCTCGAGCTGACGGACCTCATTTCTTCGAAGTCCCCAGGCGTAGGCGGTTTTCATTATGATTGAGGTTCTGTACCAGGGGATCCAACCTTTCCGTCCCGCCCGTCGAGCCCTGACAACATGATCGTCAGCACAGTCGAAAAGCGATTGCAGTTCCTCGCGGGAGTATGGACGCTTCTTTGGATCGCTCATCACTTCGGAGCGGTGTCGTGCCGTATTCCATTCAAAAGCAATCTGTGCGGGATAAGAACCGAAGCGGCGGAAGCATTCTTCAGACCATCCGTAGCTGGAGTCAGTCAGGTATTCCATGAACAAGCGAACGCTGACTTGATAGGTCAGCATCGTTGACCGGCTAAGCCTACGGACGCCTCGAAGTTCCATCGAGTATCCGTCCATGTCACTGGCTTCCCAGTTCCAGGGATATTTCTCAGTGAAGCTCCGGAAGCGCTCGATATTAGAGATGCGCTGATCGATGGTGTGCGGTGAAAGATTGCGGCCTAGTTGTTGGTTGCGCCATCCATCGAGCATTTCCAACCAGATAAGTTCTTCTGGATGTAATGCTGGTAGCCCTTGCGTTAGCCTCAGCGGCACGACCCCTGGTGGCAGATCCTTCATGCCGGCTCCTACCTGTTATGCGAAGCTTTCGCATAACTTGCGAATCTCGTCAATGAAATTCTTTAGAGCACTAATCAAGGTAGAAATTCATGCATCGCTTCGAGACGGTTCATCGGTCAGCGCGCGCTGGAGTGATCCAGGGAAAGTTGCTGGATGACATAGGCCGCCCGGGTTATCAATGACTTATCGAGGGGACCGCGAGTTCGCACGTTCTGACAATACAAAAGCCTTTGATGGGAAAGCCTGTTATCCGTTTCCTCCGGATCCAGGTACTTTTGATGGCTCCCTGATGAGAGCTTCTGAGCTGTAGGTCAGTGATCCGATGCTTGAAGAACCTCAAGACTAGGGGTTCTCTTCAATCTGAGGAGCAGACCTCTTCAGATCAATATAGTCAGCCATAGGTGCGGCTGCTCTTGACGCATGCTGGGCGATGATTCCAGGACTATAGCCAAGCAAGTCCATGAGGGTGCGTCCGTCAACTTCCTGGGTGAGGCTGCGCAGCGTCGCGTTGCGTGCTCTTTGAGGATCGATGCCGAGGACTTTGAGCCGTCCGGCGAGGGTGTCCGGGTGTAGATGCTGGCCAGCACGAGTGCCGGGGAAGAGCCAGTCGGTGCCAGCATTCGTGGTGTTGCTGTTCTCAGGGTTTTGTAATTGTTGCCAGAACAGCTCAGTGAGGGCTGCGGGTACGGCAGCCGGTGTTGCTCCGAGCTTGAGGCGCATGCCGTCCGGAGCAGTGATGAGATGTTCTCGGCGAAGCAGGACGATCTTGTTCAGCGGGTGTGCCCATAGCAAAAGAATCAAACCAGCCAGGCGCGTAGACCGAGCTACTTGCTGGTGTTCTAAACAGTTCCTCACGAGTTCAGTCCGCTGCATGTGGGTAATCATTGGGTTGGCTTGAGCTTTTCGGAAGGGCGTATCAAGCTCATGGGTGCGGCTGCTTGGCTGACTATTGAGCCAGCGAACGAAGTTTCGGATGTGTTTTCGGGTGCTGGGGCCACTGCTCAGGTAGTCATCGATGTGCTTCTGTTGGAGCTTTTCTGCGCCGATATCGTGCGTCTCCTTGAGCCAGAGGAGAAGTTTCCCTGCCTCGGTGATTTCCTGTTTCGCGGCGCTGATGGCGGTACTGTGGTTGGTCTCCGGGTCTGCGGCTTTGTCGCGGATTCGTTTGAGGTGGCGCCACCTGGCGAAGAGTTCGACTATATGGCTTGTCCCGTCAGTGGGCAGGGAGGCGACTCTGGCTGTGATCCATTGCTCGAAACGAGCGAGGTTTTCGTTTCCGCGCTCGGGCATCATGCGATGGTGAATTAGCAAGGCTCTTAGGTGCTCAGCAGCTGTTGAGGTGGGTAGCTCGTCGAAGGCCTCATGGGTGAGTGCGAGGTTTCGGTTTCCAATCTTTTCTAGGAGATGGCGGGCTTTGGTGCCCGGACGCATGTAGGTATAAATACTCTCGGGTCGCCCTGTCTCTGTGAGCAGCTTTATGAGGCGGTGAAGTCGTAGATCTTCGTGGCTCTTCAGAATTGAGA
>NZ_NRGV01000035.1:0-1731 GCF_002332385.1 Glutamicibacter sp. BW80
CCCAGATTTTTCATGGAGACTCTCAAGCCCACCGGATCGGTATCACGCCGGACTTCCGGTGGGTTTCCTGAATTCTGGTACGCCAAAGACCGTCCTTTCGCTGACGTCAGCGCCGGCCACCACGCACCGGAACCATGCCTTCCCTTGACTCGAAGCACCAAAACCACCGTTTGAAAGCTCAGGTTCGCAGCGGCCTGCCTGACCATCGCTGACGCAACCCGGTGATCTGTTCCTGGAGTGACAAGACCAATCCACACTCCGGTGCCTTCTGGTTGATCAGCAACCTGGGTTGGCGGCCACTCTTGGTCAGCTTCCCAGCCATGGACCACACACGGTACCGCCACCTTTTCACATCCCAGCTGACTGCTTCATGCCCAACTGGCAGGAGGACCAGCTGCAACCACGCAGTCAGGTTATAGGCAAACATTGCCAGGTTCGCCCACGCTTGATTCGCTGCAAACGACGTGAAAGGCAATTTCCCAAGTCCCGCGGCCTTCAAAGACTTGATCCTGTTCTCGCACCTTGCGCGCGCCCGGTGACGGGCATCCAAAAACGCGGGGTCGTAGCGTGGAGAGTTCGTCAGAAACGCGGTGACTCTATTCCCGTCCGTATCAAACAGGCTGGCTTTCGCCCCGGGATGCAACGGTTCAGCCCGAAGATAAATGCGGGAACCTGGCGGGTATCCAATGAGTTCAATAACCTTGGATGCATCAATCACCCACGCATTATCACGATGCTCACCATCGGCGGTGAGCGCCGGNNTTCTTCTCATCGATCCACCGCACAAATCGTTCCTTCAGCACTGGCAGTGAATACGAGGTGGAGAACTGCAGGCCCAGCGAATCAACATGCTTCAAGAACTCACGGGTGGCACCGGCACTATCGGTGCGGACCATGATCTTTTCACCAATCAGCACACCATCTGGATCATAGAAATCGTCGGGCAGTTGTTCCAGCGCTTGGCTAAGGATGCTGATATGGTCCTTCGCCGAGTTCGCGGCTTTATTTCCAGGACGCAGGCGGACAGCCAGGATTTCGCCGGTGCCCTGGGTTTTGCCGTAGTCAACCATGGCGATCATGGGAGAGAAACCATAGCCACCCTTGTAGTTTCCTTTGGCACCTTCTTTATCTGAGTGCACGTTGACTAGGGACGCGTCGATATCCACGGTCAGAGGATTCATGCGGGAAGCTCGTGCTGCGGGATTGCGTTGACCTGCAGCCGCCCAGAGTTTGGTCCGTACCTCGCGTTGCATGGTAGCGAATGCGTAGTCGAAAGCCCCCGGGTGCTTGCTGATCCTGGCGAAGAACCTGCTGAACGTGGGGTCAGAGGCCACCGGCCCGAACAGCCCCTGAACCGTTCGTAGCTGGTCAGTGTCGCTGACTTGCTCGCCGCCGGCGGCGAGCATCAGACTCAGGTCTGCGATCATCTTCCCTGGCCGGTGCACCGCCGCGGCCGGGACGAATTGGGAGAATCGGTTTTCGCAGAGTTTGCGGAAACCCATTGCGTTGAGCAGGTCGCTCAGGGTGGTGAGTCCTGCGTGGGAGACGAGTGCTTGGTTTGTGCTCACGGTTGGTATGGCTGGGTAAAGGGAGGTATTGTTGTTCACCGAGAGAGTGATCCTTTGGACTGTTGAGAATATGGCTTAGATACCTTTATTTTCGCAGTTCAGGATCACTTTTTCTTTGTTAATGACGCTTAATTACTGGCCTCTCGATGAAATACCTGGGCTA
>NZ_NRGV01000036.1:0-3280 GCF_002332385.1 Glutamicibacter sp. BW80
GGTGGTGATGCTCATGGTGCAGTGAGTTTCCTGTTCTCGCCCTGTCTGGGGTGAGGCGGGGGTTGCTATGAGTGGCTGGTCTCACTTGATCCTGACAGACAGGGAGTACCCGATGCATGTACTGAGCTTTGATTTCCAGTCGGATGTCACCTCTTGTGGCCGTCATATCCGGTTCTTCAATGTCATTGATGAGTACACGCGGACCGCTTTGGCGATCATTCCCCGCAGGTCTTTTAAAGCTGCTGATGTGGTGGCTGTTTTGGAGGACATCATTGCTGAAACTGGGATCCAGCCAACGTTTGTGCGGTGTGATAACGGGCCTGAGTTCACTGCTGACGCGCTGGTGGATTGGTGCAACACTGTGGGGGTGTCCACTGCGTTTATCGATCCGGGCTCACCTTGGCAGAACGGTTTTATCGAGTCGTTCAATGCGCAGTTCCGGCGTGAACAGCTTTCCGGGGAAATTATGGACACTATGGTGGAAGCGAAGTATTTGGCTGATGAATGGAAAGACATTTACAATCATGAGCGTCCACATGGGTCTTTGGATGGGTTGACGCCGTCCCGGTTTTGGGATGAGTGGGTTAGAGAGAATCAGTTAGCTATCGCATAGCTGCTGGACTGCTTAAAGGGACCCAACCACATTGATGAGATATATCCGTGTTTGTTCTTATCTGGGTGTTAGTGCCGGGAGATGATGTTGCCAGTGGGTTGAACACGACTCGCTGCAAGCGCGCGATAACTTAGACGGATACTCGCAGACGAGCGAAGTTCTTGTCATAGGAATAGTCTGCTGATCGTGCTCGCTTGCTTCAGGGGGACAAGAAAGCGAGACGAATTCATGAAGATCACAACCTTGCGACTGAGCAACTTTCAGTCCTTCAGCGCGACCCCAACTCCAATCGCTCTTGCGGATATGACATATGTGCTAGGACCGAACGGGGCGGGTAAGACTGCAGTACTGGAGGCTCTCTCGCGGTTATTCAGTCCGGTGGTTGCGCAACGGAAGATCCGGTTGAGCGATTTTCATGTTCCTTCCGGCCTTAGCATGGCGGAAGTTCAAGAAAAAGGGGCACGACTGTGGATCGAGGTCGACATCGAGTTCGCCGAAACAGGCGGAGACGGCCAGCATGCCTCAGTGCCGCCGAATTTCTCTCACATGGCGATCAAAACCGAAGACGGTGTGCCTCAGATCAGGGTGCGTTTGACAGCTGAGCTTGCGCTCGATGGAGAGATCGACGAGAAGATCGAGTATGTTCTGGATGCCGATGATTCGGGTGAGCCAGAATCTACAGCGGCAATGTCGCGCTATGACCGGGGGCATATTGAGGTGCATTATTTGCCGGCCCGTCGGGACCCCACTGATCACATCGCGTATACGACAACATCGTTGATCGGTCGGACGCTGAGAGCTGCAGACTGGACGCAAGAACGCACGACACTGGCCGAATTGACCACGCAGATCACAGATGCACTAGCTTCCAACAGTGCGGTCGCGAGTGTTGGAGTTCAACTCACGGAGCAGTGGAAGGGACTCCACAAGAGTGTGTTCTTTGCTGATCCATCGATTGCATTTGGACGTGGCGAGATTGATGGCGTGCTGCGCCAACTGACCGTCACTTTCTCGCCCTCTCACGACGGTGCCCAACTGCCTTTTGAGAGGCTCAGTGACGGACAGAAGTCCCTGCTGTATATCTCGTTGGTACTCTCTTGGCAAGTGCTCGCGCGCAAGGTTCTTACTGGTGAGGAGACCTCGCTCAACCCCGATAAAATGCGCCCGCCAGTGCACACGGTCATCGCGTTGGAAGAACCAGAAAATAGCCTGGCGCCCCAATATCTGGGACGGATCATCCGGCAATTGCGGGGGGCCTGCGAGGAAGGTGACGTCCAAACCCTCATTGCTACGCACGCCCCTGCGCTCCTGCGTCGCGTTGACCCGGAAGAAATTTGTTTCCTGCGCTTGAATGATCAACGCGAAACTACTATCCACCGTATTCAGTTGCCAGAAGATGCCCCAGTGGCCGCTAAATACGTGCAGGAGGCAGTGAAAGCATATCCCGAGCTTTATTTCGCGCGTCTGGTTGTCTTAGGCGAAGGTGCTAGCGAGCAAGTGGTATTGCCCCGCGTACTATCAGCGGCAGGCATCGCTGAGGATGATGCATCAGTCTCTGTGGTGCCTCTGGGGGGACGACATGTGAACCATTTTTGGCGGCTACTTAATGAACTGCAGATTCCGCATGTGACCTTGCTTGATCTGGACAGCGGACGGCACGAAGGAGGGTGGGGACGCGTCCGTAATGCTCTCAAGCAGATTAACAAGATCAACCCGAATACGTACACAAAGGAACAGATCGAAGGTCTTTCAAAATGGAACGATGACGGCGATTTCCCAGTGTTCAACGACCCACTCTTCCTCAAAGGCGATGGCCCGGTCCGGGCGTTGGAACAACATGGGGTATTCTTCTCAAATCCGGTCGACCTTGATTTACTGATGATGGAAGCTTTTCCCGAAGCCTACGCGGTCGCTCCGGCCGTACCAGACGATAAGATGATCGTGGCAGTGTTGGGTAAGTCGCACACGCATGAAGAACGTCTTGGCTCGAATGTCTTAAATCTGTTCAACGACTATCACGCCAAGTTTGATCTGAAGAGCAAGCCCGCCACACACCTCGGAGCACTTTCCACTTTGGAGGATAACGAACTCATGGAGGGTCTTCCGGAGGTTCTCCTCCGATTAATCGGGCACGTGCGTACCAAGCTGTCAGGGTTGTCAGAATGATCCGGGTGGAAGATTGGTCCCCAATTGACGGATTAATTCTCGAACCTAACGCAATGATGGCGGCAACCACATTAGGCCAAAACGTCGTGGTCGCGGCGGGGCCTGGGGCAGGGAAGACCGAATTGCTGGCGCAGCGCGCTGACTTTCTCTTACAGACTGGATCTTGCCCGTATCCGCGCCGGATACTCGCGGTCTCCTTCAAAATCGACGCGGCCCGAAATCTTCGTGAACGCGTGCGCTTGCGTTCAGGCGGCCAGTTTGCGGCCAGATTCGATAGCTTTACGTTCCATGCGTTTGCCAAGAGGATCATTGACAACTATCGACCAGCTCTTACCGGGCAGAATGCTCTGAACGCAAATTACCGCGTGGATCCTGACAATCGGATTGCTGGCGAACAGATCACGTTCAAAGATCTAGTGCCCCTAGCGCTGGAGATCCTCGGCAAGAACCGGTACGTCCGAGGTGGAATACGTCAGACGTACCAGGGTTCTGGACATGCTC
>NZ_NRGV01000037.1:0-13304 GCF_002332385.1 Glutamicibacter sp. BW80
GAGAGGTTAAATAGCAAGCTTAGCCACACGGTGTGGTGACGCATCGAGTGATTTCCAATGAGTTGCCAGATGCTCCACGAAATAGCGAGCATCGACGCAGCTCATAGACTCACTGAGCGGAATGTAAACGTGTTGTCCGCCGGATATGGACTGGTCGACTACGTATAAGACATTGAAGGAATCAAGCCATGTCTGACATGCTGCAATGTCATCGTGAAGGGAAGGGAATTTCGCGTCGAAGTCAAGGCAGATCGTTTGTGCGCGACCATCTGCGGAATAGATCATGACTGCGGCTGGTCGCGCAGGCGACAAATCGCCGATGAAACGTTCGTTGCTGGGCAGGTATTTTCCTTCAGCGTTCATCCAGCGGTAATTGGCCCGGCCTGCGATTTTGGAGGCAAAAAAACTCCACTGAGCATCTGCTGAAACTGTGGAATCACTCGCAAAACGGTATGTCCCTGTGGACAATAGGGCATGGGAGTCCCTATATTTGTTCATAGACAGAGTAATCCTCCTTAGGGTACACGGATGCCTCCTTCCCAAAGGGGAAGGCTGTCAAAGAAAATAATCCTTTCTTTCCTTGCTTGTGGATCGGATTCATATGGATCTAACGAAACTGTGAATTTCAGTTAGATCGTGAAGGTTAGAAGCCTTCTCTGCATTACTCAGTTGGCGCTAAGTGATGCTTCAGACTTCTAGGGTGAGTGGATCGGTTGGCGCTGATCCGCTCACCTTTTGTTTAACCTGCTTTTCTACCTCTTTCGGTATCCGGCAGTTGCTCTTGTTGCGGCTCCCACCAAATGGGGGTGCCGTCGTCCTTGAGCGGTGTATTCATAATGATTTCTTCAAAGGACATGCTGTTGGAAAGACCCATGTTTGCGGCCATATCCCTAGCCCTTTGACGCACTTCTGGCGCCACCCGGACCAGGAACTGGACATTGTCCATGGATGTTCCTCGGGGCTTTCGCGAAGGTGAAATCGTCATAAGCAAAAATCTACTAGGGGAAACAGCGGATGCTATATATATATATTCGTGCGTGTCGCCTCTTTAAAAAATTAAACCGCTGTTCCGGTTTGCGTCTCCTGCCATCCAACCCTGATCTGAGCTTTTCCCAACCGAGTGGTGAGACGACTTTGCTTTTGAAATCTGGTCAGTGACCCGAAATGCTCTGTATCGAGGAGCTAGACCCCACGCAGACGGCAAATACGTCAAGCAACGAGACCGCCGAGTTAACCGGCAATCGAAAGGCTGCGAAAGCAGAATCTACTGGTACCGCAAGCACGGAGAGGCAACAAAATAAAGAGCAACGCTCAAGGTAGGCAAGACGAAGACGTGGTTTGAACGGCTTAGGCGGCTTTCACTGTGAGCACTTCTGCCCAATGCGTTGTGTAACGCGGTGAGCGCATTTAGCGTTCCATCTCCCATACAGGGCCTTGTTGTAAGCTACCTAACCCCAACCCGATCAACTTCACTCAATGCTCATTCCGAATCTGCTCCACAATATTGCCGATTTGCTTTTGTTCGTGAGCAGAGACGAAAGGATCAAAGGTTTCCTGCATGGCTGCGCGTCTAAGGTCCGTGAGCACTACCCCGTTCCTGGCATATTTCACTCCAACCAGCACCTGCAATAGCAGTGCCTTTGCAGCTTTGGTAAGTACCACGGGGTAAGACGTAGGGCAGGGAAGTTTGAGCATCAGCGCTGGCCGATGCGACTGGCTTTGGTTGTAGTGGATGGTCATCGCCCAAGCGTTCAAACCCCAGGCGTGTTTGTTATGACGATGGAGCCTGACAGATCCTTGTTGAGCGTAGAATCCGGGACCTGTTCGATCAGTAATGAGCTCATCGAAAGACCTGAAGAAGATCATCTGGTCTTTGACCTCGCATTCTTCTTCCGTTGGGATGCAGGGGATCCCACACAACTCAAGGACAGCGGGGTTTGCTGTTGGTATGGTTGAATCTAAGTCTGCATCACTCTGTGGAGTGGGGTAGAACCGCCAAGTCGTACTCGTTGCTGCCCATGGCCGGCGGAATGTACGTCAGCTCCAACGTGCGGGCGGTGGTATCCCCTGTCTGATCGACAAGCTGGAGGTCAATCACCGCAAGCCGCCATCTGCCTCCTCGGTCGCTGGCTTGTGAGCGCGAACGACCCTTGCGACCGCAGGCTGGTATTACATGCAAACGGGTAAACTAGCCGTCGGGCCGCTTAAATCAGGATGCTTCTTCCTTTAACGGCTAGATCTCTGGTCAGTTCGCGACATAAACGTGCATGCGATTCAGATCGTCGCGCTCTGCGATGTCGAGTAGCGCGGTCGCCATGTCGATAGCCGTGATCGTCCAGCCTCGCGGGAGAGGAGCCTCCCGGCTTAAACGATAGAGTGCTTTGGCCTTCGCGGGCCGGATGCGTGGGGCTCGGATCGTCGTCCACTGAACGTCACTCTCCCAAAGTACTGTGTCCATGCGCCGCATGTCGTCATAGGTCGCACCGAGGAACTTCTGCAGTAGGGGGAAAACGATCCATAGCTTTAGTGGCCCCCGCTTCGCCCAGTGCTCAGCAACCTCGGAAGAGATGACCACGAGTCGCTGGACGCCATGCTCGTTCATGCCTGTGATGAGGTTCCTTGTGCCTGTCGAGTACAGGCGGGTCGGCGTTCTTGATGTGCCGATGCCCACAGTGTTTACCACTGCATCGACGCCGCGGAGCAACGCCGGGATCACAGAGGCGTCGAGGATGTCTGCTGACATCTTCGTGAGGTTCGGATGCTCGACAGCGAGCTTTTCGGGGTTGCGAGCGATCGCGACTACCTCGTGTCCACGCTCCAGAGCCAGACTCACTACATGTCTGCCGACAGTGCCCGTCGCTCCGGGTACCAAAATCCTCATGTTTCATCCTTCCAAAGAACTCGGCGCCCAAACCAGCGACAAGACGCTCCGCATGCTAATCACCGATCCAACCGCTGATCCCGCTAAAATTGCGGAACCAGCGGTCTCACGGTACCTGCTGAAGCTTTGAGGCTACGACCGGTCCGGTTCATCCCCTTCAGACCACTCGACGCGAAACGCCAAAGCACTGATCCGCCATCCATCGGGGGTCTCAATGGCCGAAATATCGTATCGACCTCCGACTCTGAATATCGGGGTCGCCGAATGCCCTCTAGCGTCCAAAGTTTCCTGTCTGTGACGGTGAAATGCCATTACGGTGGCGGTGGCGGTGGCGGTGGCCGTCGCTGTCGTGGCTTGGGCTGCGACGACATGATCCGTGCTCATATGAAACGTTGATTCGAACCTGCCTTTGGCCACAGCGTGGAAGGCTGCGAGACCGTTGGTTCCCAGATAGCCACCAATCGGGAAGCTCAATTTTACATCCGAGGTGAAAATAGATTCGTACCAGACGTCTCCTTGTTGGCTAATCTGCGGGGTATCTAAATTGTCCAGAGTGAAGACGTATTTAGAGACCAGCTCTGATATTTGCTGGCTGGTTGACCACACCCTTGCGCTTGATGAATCGTGTTCGCTCATGTTATCTATATGCTTCATTGAGTCTTCGCTTCTACTTTCCAGACGAATATCAGGCGTTGACGAATGATGGAGAGTCGTTTGGGGCTTCACGGAGCTTGCCCAGCGCACTGCTCCAGCTCAGCAGCTGATCAAGCATTTGATTTGCGGTTCCCGCATGGTGCTCACCAGGAACCAGCGTCTCCATGTCCACGAAGTCAGTAAAGAGGGACAATGCGACTTGCGCCCGCACATCGGCGAGCATCAACTCTGCGGAGATGGTCCGCAGGTGCTCAACCGCCCTGGACCCACCCAGCAGGCCATAGCCGACGAAGCCAACGGCCTTGTTATGCCACTCGCCAAACAGGTAGTCCAGGGCGTCCTTAAGTACCCCCGGAATTGAGTGGTTGTATTCGGGAGTGACGATGATGAAGCCGTCACAGGATGCGACCGCTTCGGACCATGCGCGGGTGTGCTCGTGTCCGTAGGGCTTTCCCATGGCTGCGGGAATCGTTTCGTCTAAGTGGGGGAGATCGTAGTCAAGAAGGTCCAGCAGGACGAAGTCGTGTTCTTGACGCTGGTCTGCTATGGCTTTTAGCCATTCGGCGACTGCTATGGATCGACGTCCTGGGCGGGTGCTTCCTACGATGATTCCGATTTTCATTGGTTCCTTCTTCCGTTAGTTTAGGACTAAAAATTTAGAGAATATGCTTTGAAAGTGTGCTTTTGTCGTGTACTCCTCTCAACGTCGCTCCTGACTCCCAGAGGAGAATGGGAACGCCTGAGATCTTCTCTCGGCGGACGAACTCGAGCGAATTGTTGACAGACTCTGTACTCTCGTCTCGGGTCAGCTCGACGCCAAGGCCTTTTGCCGTGGCTTCCAGAAATGCCGGGTCTGCAATGTTCTTTCCATCGGAAAAGTGGGCTTTGAAGAGTGCCCGGACCATGGACGCACCACGCCCTGCTTGGCTTGCATCGTAGATGGCCCGGTGGGCGTCGAAGGTGTTGGCATGGATACCACTGGCATAGTCGAGGCGGATTCCTTCCTGGGCTGCGATTACCCGCACGCGCTCGTTCTCTTGGTCAACGCTCTGACCAAACCGTTCATGGAGTACACGAAGGAGGGGTTCGCCGGCTGTTGTCGCGGAGGGGTCGAGTTGGTGAGGCAGGAAGCCTAGCGGATATTTGTCTGGATCCCAGCCCTTGGAGGTGATCACGCTCGTCACCCGTTCGAATGCGATGTATGACCAAGCGCAGGCGACATCAATGATGAGGGAAACCTTGGGTGTCATTATTTTTAGGCCTTCTTTCGTGAGGGGTTAAGCCGAATTTTGAGAGCGGAGAAGGCTAGGACGGCGATGGCCGAAACCATTGAGATCACCGCTGCGACGAGAAAGGCTTGGGCGGTGTCCCCTTCCCGAGTGAACAGCTCCGCGATGAGTGGTGAGGCGAATTGCCCCAGGAACATGGCGGAAATTAACGCTCCGATTGCTCGCGCCCGATTCGCAGATGAGGTGTTCACCGAGATCCACGAATTGAGGTTGGGCATGACGAGACCGACGCCGAGGGCCGAGATCGTCAGTCCTACCAACACTTGGGTGACGGCCGCGGAGGTTGCAACCGTTGTCATCCCGGCCGCCATTAGTACCGTGCTGAGCAACGCGACGTTACGGAATCCCAAGCGGGACACCCAGCGGTAGCTCAAGCTGGCCAGAGCCTGTATAAGTACCATCCAACCGATGACGAGGCCCGTGGTAGAAGCATCACTGCCCATCTGGCCGAGAAGGAAAGGTAGCTGGGTTGGTACGACATAGAAGACAACCTGGATCGCAAATGCTAGGACTACGATTCCTGAAATGAGGCCAGTGGTATTACGGCTCGGAGTCATTTGAATCTCAGCGTCAGCTTTCGCCACAGAAGGAGGATCAACGACTTTCCAAGCGACAAGGATTGCTACTGGCAGTGACAGGAGGTAGACCGCGAATGATGCATTCCAGCTAATGTTCGCAAGTGCACCGCCCAGGGACAGGAACACCGCGCCGCCGAGCCCGCTGGCCGCGGCCTGAAAACCGAACATTCTGGCCCGTCGCTCTCCAGCAAACCATTCGGAGATCAAGGCGGTTGAGGAGGTCATAGCACCAGCTACTGCGACACCGAGAATCGCCCGGGAAACCATGAGCGCCGACAAATCATCGATCCACAAACCTGCAGATCCTGCGACCGCATAGAGTATGACAGAGACCTTGAGCACGAGGGACCGACTAAACCGGTCGTTGAGCCAGCCCAGAACTGGGGCGGAGAGGGCTATCGACAGTGCAGTGATGGTGACCACGAGTTTTACCAGGAAGCCGGAATTCTCGACTTCGGAGAAATGGTCGGCCATCTTCGGCAGCGAAGGAGAGATCGTTGCTCCCGCCATGACAGTGAGCATGCTCGCTGCGATAAGTGCAACGGAACCCCCGACACGGGGCCTCTGGTATGTGGGAACGGTTTCGAGCTGGTTGCGTTCAGTCATAATTTGATGTTAGAACTTAAACAAAGGTTGAAGTCAACTGTGAGATTTCAAGGAACATGACGACAAAATTAATGACTGTTTCGGCGCTGGCCCAAGCTAGCAAGGTGAACGCATCAGCCGTGCGCTTTTACGACAAACACGGCTTGATCGTCGGTGAGCGAACCTCCGGGAATCAACGCCGCTTCAGTGAGGAAGATGCTTGCCGTATCAAAGTAATTCGAGTGGCGCAACGGGTGGGCCTGTCCGTCAGCGAAATTTCTGAGCTGTTGAATGACCTTCCTTCAGAGCCCTCGTCGTCGGACTGGTCCGTCGTAGGTGCCAAGCTCCAAGCAGCCGGACAGGAACGGATTGATCAACTCAACCAGGCGCTGGCAGAGCTAACCGGCCCCGTGCAACTTTGCGATGTCTTCACACCTCCTCAACCGTAGCCCCGTTCTTACCTCATGGGGTTCTGTTAGAAACTGTGGTTGGTCGCCTAGTGGCCCTGGAACCCCTGTTTTGCCTCGCATAGCCACGAGGGCGGCCTACTGACGGCCAATTAAAACGCACAAATCCGTGTGAGACATAGTGAACGGATTCCGTCCGTGCCAAGTGGGATGTAGGCAAACCTGCGGCGCACTTCGACGACCCAGCCGGCCCGGCGTTGGCTATAACTGCCGGTAGAAACGTGCCGTTCTCCCCGTTCGGACGGTCCTGACCCAGATTTTTCATGAACCCTTGAGCTGCTGGTGTCTCGCGCTCTGAAGTGCAGTCGAATGGGGTCCGGCGTTTTTAGGTATTCCAATATGCCCTGCTGTAACTGAGTGGGCTCCGGTTTCTATGACTTCCGAGACGGCCAGCGCTCCGATGGTCGCTGGCTGGTCCACGACGACCAGGACGGTGCCTTTGGCGCTGAGATTTTCGTAGACTGCGGTGAGTTTGGCTTCGTCATTGGGCAGGGTCTTGTTCCAGATTTTGGTGCCGTCTTGGGTGACGGCGCAGGCCCAGTGGTCTGTTTTGCCTACGTCGAGGCCGAGGAAAATATCGACATCCGTGGTGATCATGGCTAGTGCTCCTTTGAACTACTTTGTGTTCAAGGTCGACCAACCGTCGGTAGCAAAGTCTTACATCCACGTTACGACAGGCGTCCTGTTTTGGCGCCGCGCCCCTAATCAGTAATTACCCTGCTGCCACCCCAATCTCGGTGGCAACACCCCCGGACTATTGGACAAGCAGGGGCAGGACACCATGCCGAGATTGGTCGGCCGACAGTCCCTATGATCCTCTTTTAGGGGCTGTCAACAACGTAACGGAGGCGGGGGAGCTGGACACTATGCGATGACAGGGAATGTCTGGACCTTGCGGCAGAAGTGCGAATTTTTCGCTCATGTTCTTGGACTAGAAGCTGACCTTGAACGACGCATGAGGGCTTAGAAATATGTGATGCTGGGTTTGTTTGTTTCGTATAGATCTATTGGCAGCGTACTTTAGCTAGCATTTGGCGACGGCTTTGCAGTGTTAATGAACCGGTCAGGTGAGAGTGAATTAAGCGCAGTGTCGAGCATGACAAGATCAAAGTCGGTGATATTGTCAACCGGATAATCACCCAAAAGGTGGTCTTTGATTTGTTGCCTCTTCTGAAGCCCCATCTGGGTAAGCTCAACGATAACCGATCGCCTGTCGCTCGGACTTTGCTTTCGCTGGATTAGTTGGAGTGACTCAAGGCGATCTGCCAGACCGGTCATTGTGGACCTGTTGCATCCGATGAATGATGCTAAGTCTGAGAGTTTCATCGGGTGTCGGAGCTCCCACACTGCGGAACACATTTGTTGGGAAAGGCCAACCTGCTCGAAACCATCACGACTTATTCTTTCGAAAACAGCGTTGTTTTCGGCTAGTAGGATCTTCACCCTACAAATAAGTTCAGCTTTTCCCTCTTCGTTCAATAGGGAGCTAGGCAAATCCATGTTCCAGATCCTACCGCTAAGTCATTTCTGACAACTGTTCATCGGTTCATCGATTATACACTTTTGAGTGCCTCTAGTGCGATATCATGCCATCTTTTGCCATGAACTCGGGGATTTTTGCATGGTCTGTAACCGCTAGGCCTGTCGGTTCGTCATAAATCTAATTTCTGTTATCGTAATTTATGGATGATCCATCTTGGGAGGATACTGGTAGCTTCTCGTATCTGTTAGAAACTCCACGAATCATTGTGCTGACCCGCTAAGGACACCCTGTGAATACGACACGCGATTCCATAGAGGAACAACTTGGAGAGTCGGCAGGACGATACTTCGGCTTGGGATTTTCAACGGTTACCCATGCACTCAAAACAGAGTCGTATTCTCGCGATTCGCTTACCGCACTCGTGAGCGTTGGGTACCCATCCAGCTGGTCAGTTAAAAATGGGGTCACCAGGACCGCTCACCTCACCTCCATCGATGCGATCGCATTAGGGATGCGGCTTGCCTTCAAGCTTGTCACCCATGCATTCGCGATTTCAACCGCGGACATGCCATACCTATGGGCCAGCGGTTGTCGACTTTCACCTGGCCCCACGCCCCAATATAATCTCTCTCAATTCGAAGCTAACGTACGGATTATCGACCTAGATAGCGCGCTAGCAGCCGGACTTGTGACCGTGTCTTGCCGATTGGGTAGCTTTCAAGTCACTATCGACGTAGTTTTGGGGTCAGGGCCACCGCAGAGCCAAATGGTTCGGGGAATATATGCTGAGCAAGCAGACCTGCCTTACTACACCGACGGTTATAAGGAAGTTTTCCGTCATCTAGGTCAGGTCGAGAGCGTAAATGGGAGTTTTCAAGCCATGGCTCAGCTTGGGCAAATAGGCGTCGATGGAAGAACCGGATGCGAATCTGGTCTGACCTTTATTGATGCCGGTATTTTTTGCGCTCAGGTAGCTCAGGTTGCGATGTATGCTCAAGACGGGTTGAGCCGCACAGAGACGGGCAACACTTGGCTACGTGCCGCCACCTTTCGGCAAACAGGCGAAGCAAGAGGGCACAGATTCGAAGGGACTTGCGAAGTGACGTTGACGCGGACGAAACTTTTAGAGCGGTCACTTCGAATGTGGCGCTGTTCTGAATTCTTAGGGCGTATCGGCGACATTGAAGTCAATTTCTCCTTGGCCCATGAAATCTCAGCCGAGAGAGAGAATGCATGAGGATTGCAGTTTCAGGAACATATGGGGCTGGCAAGACCACGTTCGCAGCGGCGCTCTCCCAGAGGGTTGGGATTCCTCAAACTTCAGCTCGGGGTATGCGAGAGTTACTGCCATTGCTCAAATCCGCTAAACGCCTCGAGGATTGCACCCCCACAGAGCTCATCCAGCTCGGAGTGAGGAGGTTTGCGGAGCGAATCACGAATGAGCAAAGATTGAATGACCAGTTCATTTCTGATGGCTCTTCGCTTCACGAATGGGCGTACGGTGAAGGTCGAGGGAAGTATGGAATGACCCCTGGACAGGATCTGGGCGGCGTTGGCCGCGAGGAGATCAAATTTTTCACCGAAACCATGGCCCAGCTGGGGATGGTCTTCAAGGAGCATGCGAAGAAGTCGTATGACGTGTTCATCCACCTCCCGATCGAATTCCCCTTGCCTAAGGATGGGCACCGCCCGGTGAGCGAAGGATTCCGTAGCCATTGTAATTTCCTCCTCTTGCAGGCCATGAACGACCTTTCCATCCCTTACATAGTTGCATCTGGTTCGCTGAAACAACGCTTGGACTCAGCGTGCGCACAACTTAGTCTGGAGAAACTAACATGACACCTCGTCCCAGAACGATCCCAGATGGCAACGCCGAGAACGTCGCGGAGTCATTTGCACGTCCTTCTATCGGAATTATTGGGTCTGGCCCTATCGGCCGAGGAATCCATAGACTGCTCACGCGCGCCGGCTACCGAGCCGTTTTCAGTTCACGTCAGGACCTACGGTCCCCCGCCGGCGCCGACATGGGGCCCTCCGACCTAGCCAGTTTTGCAGATGCTAGTCAATTCGACGTCATCATCCTTTCCATTCAGCACGATGCATCGAACGTAGTTGTCGAGCAGTACGAGGAAAATCTGCGTGGAAAGATCGTGATCGATACGATGAATTCATTTGTCATTGATAGCGAGATGCGGATTCAAACCGGTGTGGTAGGACGGACAGAAGGTCGACGGTTGCAGTCCCTCTTGCCAGATTCGTTCGTTGTGCGTGCCTTCAGTCACGTACAGCACGAATTGCTGGTGAGCCGGGCTGAAACACAACCAGGCCTGTGGGCGATGGCCGTCTCAGGTGACGATCAAAAGTCTGTTCATTTCACTATGGATTTAGTCAGAGATTGTGGATACTTCCCCGTCGATATTGGCCCGCTTGATCGTTCCGGTCCTCTGGATCCTGGGGGCGCGCTTTTTCCTAATATGTGGCTCCCTGGAGATATGCAGGACCGCGTTGATGCGGCCGCACATCGCGGGAACATCGATGCACCTTTGGGGACTAAAGAGTAAGTAGTGCATACGTGCTACCAGGATAACCGGCGTCATTGCGACGAACTTTTATGCCTGTCAAGCGTTGTTTAGAGTCACGCCCTGTGGGCTGAAGATACGGTATATCCTTCTGGCGAGCTAGCGCGTGATGCTCTGTGGGCTTTCCCTGGCCATTCGGTCGCCCGCTTGAACATGTTTGAAGGCTTCCTCGTGCTGGGCTATCCGCGAGATTGCAACCATGTGCAGCGCCTTGTTCAGGAACCTGTTGCGCGCTAGCTGAGTCGATAGAGGTGGGCCTTCTCCGACACCGACGAGGCCGGAACCGGGATCTCCCCGACGAGGAAGACGTATGCCGAGCTATCCGTATTCACTCTCCTACTAGGGCCACACGGTCCGGCATGTGGTGGTCGCGACGGCGCCGAAGCCCTTCGCCCCAGGGGATGGCGTTAGCGCGCTAACCTTGATCCTGTTGGCGATCTATTCGTTGCTAGCGGTTAGTCGCTTGTCGATCTCCTCCATCCATGTTGCTGGCCGGGCCGCCTCCGCAACGGGACACCACGAGCGCCAAGTCCTCGTCCCGCGCATGTTGCTGGGACCCATCGACATTATGTAGAGCCGGCCAGGGCCTAGTGAGCATACATGCGAAGCGCTTTGAAACGTACCAGCGCGGGGTCAGCGCTTTTGCGGACTGGAGGCGCTCATCGCTCGGTGACTCACGTTCCACCAGTAGGCCTCTCCCCGGTGTGCGGCCATTTTACTCAGCTGTGGATGTCGCAATTAATTTATCTCTAGGGGTGCGTCCTTGGTGCTCGGCTGTGAACAGTGTCAATGGAAGCCCTAAAGAGACTGCGACGATGGTTGTGGGCAATCAGCCTGGCACGACCCGTAAAACAACTGGCTTCTGCAGGGGTGTCTTTGTTTGGGCTAGTCCGAAGCTGATGGCCCGCGCCAAGCACGTTGCTCAGCCGGATTGAATTTATTAGGATCCTTCTCCAGATGTCCCATCGCTGTTCTGCCTGAGCAACAAGACGACACGAGTCCGTCCTGTTGCTTTACTGGTTTCAGAGGAGCTGCATTCATCATGGCAAACGAGCGAGTCAATGTCATCGTCGGCATCGGCGCCCTTGCCGATGCCCGTCACGTAACTTTAGTTACCGATTACGGAAAACGGCTTGGGGACCGCAAGTTCTTGACCATCGTATATGGCTAGTTTGCCCGCATCGGTGCCGGAGGGCCCATGGATGGACTCAGGAATTGAGCGCTAAGTGCACCCCGGAAGACTAACCATATGCTTCAGATGTAACGATGATGGTTTTCCCGATCTGCTCTAGATAGGGCGCACCTATTCACCTCTAGGGTGGCCAGCTGATCTTCAAGCAGACTGCAAATGAAGTTTGCGAATACATATGGGTAATATTTCTGATGATTATGAACTATCTCAGGAACGTTTGTTATTGAATCTAATCCATCCATCGTGGGCGCTGAAGTAAATTACCCGGTCAAGTATTGCGGAAACTGCCCTGAATCTGCCCGAAGTGAACGGTACAGGAGTTTTTTGGCTCAATATTTAGTTGCGTCTTGCGCGTTTTCAATAAAGTTCATATGCTGTGTCTAAGTGAATGATTTTTGATCTGCCGAACCTGGCAGTATCTGTCGTAAGCAGATGAATAACTTGACTCATGTCGACATTTCTTTGCTCCGGAGAAAACAACGTAGACATAGCAAAGGAGCGCACCCCTTGGACGCTGATGTAATCATTGTGGGCGCAGGCCCGGCGGGACTCCTCCTGGCAGGGGAACTCCGGCTCGCGGGAACAACCGCGATCACGCTGGAGAAAAGAGGTAAACCCTCAGGGGAATCGCGAGGCTTGGGGTTTACGGCTCGCACGATGGAAATTTTCCGACAACGTGACATACTGAAACGCTTTGGCGAGGTAACGCTCAGTGAGCGTGGTCATTTTGGCGGAATACCGATCGACTTTTCCGTCTTGGACGGGGCCGAGATGGCTGCAAAAAGTGTTCCGCAGTCCCACACCGAGCGCGTTCTCGAAGATTGGGCGCTGGAACTGGGGTCCGAAATTCGACGCGGTCACGAGGTCACGGGCTTCACTGAATTCGCTAACCACGTTGAAGTCTCGGTGTCCGGCCCTCAGGGGGCATACAAGCTTCAAGCCAGTTACCTCGTTGGAGCGGACGGGGGAAGAAGCACTATTCGCAAACTCGGATCTTTCCCTTTTCCAGGGACAGAATCAACGATGGAAATGTTCCTCGCCGATGTCCAGGGCCTCGATCTTGAACCGAGGATGATTGGAGAGATACTCCCCGGCGGAATGGTCATGGTCGGCCATCTGCCTAACGACGTCACGAGGCTGATCGTTTGCGAACGTCGCGGAACCCCGCCCAAGCGCACAGTTCCGCTTGAGTTTCAAGAAGTATCTCAGGCCTGGAAGCGGCTAACTGGTGTCGATATTTCCCACGGAAAACCCATCTGGGTTAGCGCCTTCGGGAACGCCACGCGCCTTGTTGACATGTATAGCAAGGGTAGGGTCTTCCTGACAGGAGACAGCGCACACATTCACCTTCCAGCGGGCGGTCAAGGCATGAACGTAAGCCTGCAGGACGCCATGAACCTGGGCTGGAAACTGGCAGCCGTCTGTAGCGGTAAAGCACCACTGACCCTTTTGGAGAGTTACAACTCCGAGAGGCGTCCGGTTGGTGAACGCCTGATGCTCAACACACAGGCTCAGGGACTTTTATTTCTGAGCGGCCCGGAAATCCAACCCTTGCGGGAGCTGATCAGGGAACTAACCCAGATTTTTCATGGAGAC
>NZ_NRGV01000038.1:0-33714 GCF_002332385.1 Glutamicibacter sp. BW80
GATCTCCTGATACATGACACCATTAAAAAGAAAAAGAGGTGCAACCCCAATAAAGGGTTACACCTCGTTAATAAGGGTTCTAGCCGTCGGATTGGTCCCGCTTGCGCTGGTTCCATTTTTCTTCCAGACCGCTCATGAACTGCGAGTTTCCCGGGCCTGACGGTTTTGAACCTGCTGGCGTCTTTGCACCACCAACCTTGCCTGCTGCGGACTTGGCTAGGCCCAGCAGTACCCCACCGAACATGACAGCGAAACCAACAACACCCACGATGATGAGTTGCTGCGAAATGCCATAAATGAGACCAGCAAGCCCAACTATGACCAGAAGCGCGCCGAGTGCAATGTTGCGAGTTGAAAGGCGACCACTGCTAGCTGGAGCTTTCATACTGGAGGCGAAGCGGCGGTCTTCGTGCAGCTGCTTTTCCAACTGCTCCAACAGACGTTGCTCGTGCTCTGATAGCGGCATCGTCTTCTCCTTCCAATCACTGCTGTAGCGGTCATCCACCGCCTACAGGTATAACGCACAACCACTTGGAAACGTTCCAATCGGTATTTGCTACCTACTTATTAGGATAGTCTCTTTTACCGCTACCCTGCTAGTTGATCTTCAGCTCTTTCAGGCAACTTCATAGCTACACCGATTAATGCTATTTTTCTTTGGGTCGAAGGAAGCGGGCCGGAGCTAATCCGGAGTCAGGGAATCGATGGCTTATTTCGTCCGCAACCCTCTCAGCTTCGCGGGTTTTGCCCTCCGCTGGATCCAAACTGAGCTGAATGCCCAAATCAGGGTCGCTTAGCCTTTCCACCTTCACTCCCACAAGCCGTACCGACTGAGGCAACGGGGTCATCCGACGCAATAGTTCGATGGCATTTTGACTTATTGCGGAAGATGAGTCGGTTGGCGCGGCAAAAGTACGAGATCTTGTTACGCCAGTAAAATCTTGGTACTTCAGTTTAAGACCTACTGCGGATGCGGCTTTATTTGAGGCACGAAGCCGCTGACCTATCCGGTGTCCGAGTCTGAGCAATTCTTCTTCCAGCGATTCGAGGTCAGCAATGTCGCCGGCAAAGGTATGTTCGGCAGAAATGCTCTTTTCTTCCCTGGTGGTCTGAACTGCTCGGTTATCGATGCCATGGGCCAGCAGGTGCAAGGAACGGCCGTGTTCACCGAATCGTTGGATCATACGTGTTTGAGGCTCGTTGGCTAATTGCTCGATAGTTTCGATCGCCAACGCGTGAAGTTGTTCGCCAGTTTTCTTCCCGACGCCCCACATCGCCGACACTGGCAACTGATGCAGAAACTCCGTGGTTCGTTCTGGTGCGACGACGATTAGCCCATTGGGCTTGGCATGCGTCGAGGCTAGTTTCGCGACAAACTTGTTTCGAGCAATGCCGATGCTGGAGGGAAGATTCAATTCCTCGGCCAGGTGGGCACGAATCTGGTGGGCGATAGCGATCGGGCCACCGAGCAACCTCATACTTCCGGTGACGTCAAGGAACGCTTCGTCGATACTTACTTGTTCAACTAAAGGTGTAATAGTTTCGAAGTAGTTCATGATCTGGGCAGAAACCGCAGAGTACACCCCATGCTGCGGCTCGATAATCGTTGCCTGCGGCATCAAGGCGATTGCTTGGCTCATCGGCATAGCCGACCGCACCCCACGTGCCCGGCAATCATAGGATGCGGAGAGGACTACGCTTCGGCCGTTTGGAAATCCGACGATCACCGGTTCATGCCTTAACTCGGGACGCTCGCGCAGCTCTACAGACACGAAAAAAGCGTCCATATCCACATGCAAGATCGCGCGGTTTTCCAAGGCTGACATATCTACAGTCTAGTGAGCTTCACCGACGGATGACTGGCAAGGGTTAGCAATCCAATATGGGGTCGCTCTGCGCTCTGCTAGCAACCTATAAAGATAGCGGTAGAGTTGAAGCTATCCACTAGCAGTTCACGCTTAGAAAATGGTTTTGCATGTCGCCGTCTGAATCTCTGTCAGCCCTCGTGTCAGAAGCCGGGGAGGTGAGCCGCACGTACACCGATGCGGTCGCTAATCGTCTGGAAGACTTCTTGTCATCAAAAAGCGAAGAAGTTGCTCAGATTACTGCAAGCGCCACGGAAATCGTCAACAGCATTCAAGATCTTACTCGTGGCGGAAAGCGGCTTCGTCCGCTGTTCGCCTATTGGGGTTTTCTTGGTGCTGGCGGTCGACCCGACGACGAGAATATTGTTCGCCTGGGCATAGCGCTAGAACTCTTCCAGGGTGCAGCGCTCATCCACGATGACATTATTGACAACTCAGATACGCGTCGAGGCAAACCGAGCGTACACAAGCGCTTTGAGGCCCAGCATTCTTCGCTCGGATTAACTGGTAACGCAGCACAGTACGGCATTGCGAGCGCAATCCTCACCGGGGACTTGTGCCTATCTCTGAGTGAAGAAGTGTTTGCTGGGATTGACAATCTAACGCCCGGCACCCGGGCGATCTTCAACAAGATGCGTCTGCAAGTCATGGCTGGACAATATCTGGACGTTCTTGAGGAGTCTGCTGGCTCTGTCTACGACCCTGCCGAAGCAGTTAAACGCGCTCGCACCATCGTTCGCTACAAGTCCGCAAAGTATTCAACGGAGAATCCCTTCTTGCTTGGTGGCGCATTGGCTAATGCGAGCGACGAACTTTTGGAAAGCTACAGTGCTTTCGCTTTGCCATTGGGGGAAGCATTCCAATTACGGGATGACGTTCTCGGCGTTTTTGGCGATCCATCGGTCACCGGAAAGCCTGCTGGCGATGACCTTCGCGAAGGTAAGCGCACCGAATTGATTGCGCATGCCTTGGCGCTAACCGTCCCGGAGGAACGCGAGTTTATCCAAACTCGGCTTGGTGCCCAAAGCTTAAGCGATGCGGAAGTTGCCAAGCTGAGCAAAATTTTGCAGGAGTCTGGCGCGCTGCGGGAAACCGAGTCCAGTATCAGCGAGCTGACTACGCAGTCACTGGCAGCTCTAGAACGCATCGATGTCGCTCCGCTTCCTTTAGCCGGAATGCATTTTCTCAGCGATGCAGTCACGAAGCGAAGCAAATGAGCTCTTTGCTCCCCCAAGAATCCGTTAGTTCAAAGATTGCTAGCTGAGCAATGCGCTGCCGAGCCCTCCTGGAGCACAAGTCGCTTTTGAACTAGGTACTAATCGTTGAGTCAGTGGAATGTGTGATCTAGGTAGGGTCTCAGTAAAGTAACAAAGGTCTCGGCCACGTCCAATGAGTTGACGTGGCCGAGACCTTTCTTTTATAAAATCTTTATATTCTTGTCGAATGGCTTACCAAGCGAGGGCTTGCGCACGACGACGGATCTCGGTTTTTCGTCCGGTGCGCAAGGCATTCATTGGGGTTCCTGGCAACGACTCATCTTCGGTAAATAGCCACTTAATGGCATCTTCATCCGAATAGGCGGCGTCTTGAAGCACCGATAGAGTTCCCTTGAGGCTCTCCACGACAGCGCCGTCAAGAACGAAGTCGGCTGGGATCGACCGCACATGACGCTCACCGATCCGTACGGAAATGATGGCGCGCTCATCGAGCATGCGGTGGACACGTCGAATATCGACGTCAAGAATTTCGGCTAGGTCCGGCAGGGTTAGCCACTGGCCAACGGTTTTTTGAAGTTCATTCACCTCTAAAGGTTCCCACAAATTAGTGAACGGTGCAGAAACTTTATTCCCGACGCGCCACAATGGTTTCCATGCGCCACACTAGTAGTGTAAATTTTCATGTATCACTTTGATAACAATTGCCACATGAACAACACTGGTGCCGTTACCTAGCATCGTTCGAGTGAGAGTTGTTACCTACACCCCTGATTTGAGGATTGACCCCATGCCCCACGAATCGAGCTATGCAGCTAAGCATGCGTTAGGCGTCGTAGCAGGCGCGGCTATACCTGCCGCAGTGATCGGCAGTCTGGCCCTCGCCCCCGCAGTTCAGGCGGCTCCTGTTCCATTGCCTCTGAGCCCAAACTCCTTATCGCCGAAAAGCGTCTCACCAGAGACCGTCAAGATCGCTGAAGACCAAATCAAAGCGCATCTGCTTGCTTCTCGTGTTTCGACGATGGGGCTTCCTGCTAAACGCAGCGTCAAGGAAATCAAAGTCGAGCCAGGCTCTTCGTTGTGGAGTATTGCCAAGGAATATGACACTTCCGTCTCCGAGTTGAAGAAGCTCAACAATCTCAAGAACGACGTTATTGTTGCCGGAAAGACTCTTAAGGTTCCGGGCAGCGCTTCCTCTTCACAGGAGAAGTCAAAGTCTCAGAGCACTCATAGCTCGTCATACACGGTCAAAAATGGCGATACGCTTGGGGCAATCGCCGCGAAGCACAACATGAGTTTGTCTTCGTTGCTGAGCAAGAATGACATCTCAGCTAGTTCGCTGATATTCCCAGGCGACAAGCTCACCGTTTCGGGCAGCTCCAAATCCTCTGAGCCAAAGAACGAAAGCAAGAACCAGAATTCAAGTTCAAGCTCTTCTGCTTACACGGTCAAGAGCGGCGACACCCTCGGCGGCATCGCCGCCAAACACAACATGAGCCTCTCGGCCCTGTTGAGCAAGAACAATGTTTCCGCGTCGAAGCCGATCTTCCCAGGTGACAAGCTCACCGTTTCGGGCAGCTCCAAATCCTCTGAGCCGGAGAACGAAAGCAAGAACCAGAATTCAGGTTCAAGCTCTTCTGCTTACACGGTCAAGAGCGGCGACACCCTCGGCGGCATCGCAGCCAAGCACAACATGAGCCTCTCGGCCCTGTTGAGCAAAAACAACATCAGCGCCGGCAAGCACATCTTCCCCGGCGATAAGCTAGTTGTTTCTGGTGGATCTTCGAGTTCCAATAATTCTGAGAAGAAGAGCGAACCGAAGAAGTCCGGCAACGCAACCTACACAGTCAAGAGCGGTGACACGCTTGGCGGTATCGCTGGCCAGCACAATATGAAGCTGTCGGCGCTGCTTAACTTGAACCCTCAGGTGAGCACCCAAGCTCCGCTGAAGATTGGTGAAAAGCTCAAGGTCTCAGGCTCCTCTGTACAGCCAAACGGCAATATCGAGAAGAAGGAAGACCGCAAGATCGGCAATACTTTTGAAGGTCGCACCTATCCGGATGCCACCGTCAATGATGCCAATCAGAACAAGAACTACTTAGATTCCGTCTCGGTCCCAAGCCGTGACGAAATGAAAGCCATGATCCGTTCGACCGCTAACAGCATGGGGGTTGACCCTGCACTTGCCATGGCACACGCCATGCAAGAATCCGGCTTCAACATGCGTGCAGTCTCCCCCGCCAACGCCCTGGGCGCCATGCAGGTTATTCCGAGCACCGGCGAATGGATGTCTTCCCGGCTCGGACGCGATCTGAACTTGCTGAAGCCACAGGACAATGTCACTGCTGGAGTGGCCACGATCCGTTTCAATCTAGATAACACCGATAGTTTGGACGATGCAATTGCTTCGTACTACCAAGGGCTCGGAGGAGTTCGAAAGTACGGGATGTTCGAAGACACCAAGCGCTACGTCGCGAGCGTCAAATCATTGATGAAGCAATACAGCTAAAACCAAAGAGTAGGGGGCAAGTTCTTTAGGAACTTGCCCCCTACTCTTTAACGCGTTACTTCTTGGTCTATGCTGAGTACTGCTCGCGCCGGTTGCGGTGTAGCGGCATTTCTATGACAACCTTTGTTCCTTGCGGTTCAGATTGCACCCACTGGATTTCGCCAGATAGTTCGCTTGTGACCAAGGTGCGCACGATCTGCAATCCCAAACCTTCACGCCGCGGACCGTCTGGCAGGCCATGCCCGTCGTCTTGAATCACCACACGCAACCAGTCTTTGCCGTCATGTCCGCGGTACCGGTTCGCGAGGAGTCCCACTTCGCCATCCCTGTTGGCCAATCCATGTTCCACAGCGTTCGTCACCAGTTCATTGATAACCAACGACAGTGGTGTGGCCAAATCGGCATCGAGCATTCCGAATTCGCCTTCGCGCCGCGTAGCAACGCGCTGACCCGGAGACGCAATTTCGACAATAAGCCGGAACTGGCGATCCATCAGGTCATCAAATTTGACGGTTTCGTTCAGGCCCTTGGACAAGAAATCGTGCACCGATGCGATAGTTGAAACGCGCCGCATCGCCTGTTCGAGTCCTTGTTGGCCCTCGACTGAGTTCATCCGCCGCGATTGCATGCGCAATAGAGCCGCCACGGTCTGCAGATTGTTTTTTACCCTGTGGTGAATTTCCCGAATCGTCGCGTCTTTGGTGACAAGTTCCTTCTCGCGACGTCTGAGCTCAGTGACATCACGGCAAAGCACTAGGGCACCCCAACGTTTCGCTTCATCTCGAAGCGGGATTGCACGAAGGGACAGGGTGACCCCGGAAAATTCGACTTCGGTACGCCATGGCATTTTGCCTTGCAGCACCAGTGGTAGCGTTTCATCGACAACGCGACGGTCACTGACCAGGGCCATGGTCAGATCCGCGAGCGGTTGACCTTGGAGAACTTCGGCCGCCCCTAGCCGGCGGAAAGCCGACACTGCGTTCGGGCTGGCGTATTCGACCACCCCGTTGACGTTGAGCCTGATGAATCCATCACCGACACGGGGCGCGCCGCGGCGTGAGCCGGTAGGGCTTGCGAAGTCCGGCCACAGCCCCCGGGTTCCCATGGTCAGAAGGTCCTCGGCGCTCTGCCGGTACACGAGTTCCAAGTTCGAGGGCGTACGTGCCTGATTTGGATCGAAGTGTGAGGTGATCACGGCAACCGGACGGTGCTGGCGGACCAAGGGAATTGCTTGGACCGAAGTTAATCCGGAAATCAGATCGGCGCTTGGTTGCTCTGCAGATTTTTGCACGCGTTGGCTACCCCAAGCCTGATCAACCATGAGTCGCAAATCTCTACGGATCCGCTCTCCCACAAAGTCTGTGTGGAATACGGTGTGTGAGGTAGAAGGCCGTACGTGCGCGAGCGCGACATAGGACCCGTCGCCGGTGGGGAACCAAAGAACGAGATCGGCGAACGCCAGATCTGAGATCAGTTGCCAGTCCCCCACCAGCAGGTGGAGCCAGTCCTCATCACCGGGCCCGAGGTTTGCTTGTTGACGGAGTTGCTCGGTGATGAGGGCCATAAGGGGGTGTTACCTCCGGACGATGGAACGCAGAAGGCGAAGGGCTACAGACAGCGACGCCATATCGTCGCGTCCGAGGCTGTTTACTTCAGCAAACATTGTCTTCGCACGATCAAGGTTAGCCGTGTTTGCTTCTTCCCAAGCCGCAACACGCTCTGCCGGCCCGCCAATCTCCGCACCGTTGTCCAATACGTTCAAGGTCAGATCAATGAGTGTTGTATACAGATCGTCACGCATTGCGGCACGGGCCAACGCCTGCCAACGATCCGAACGCGGCAGCTTGGTGATCCGATTGAGCAAATCGTCGGCGCCAAACTGGTTGTACAACACGAAGTAGGTCTCGGCGACCTGCTGTGCCGAATACTCGGTACGCCCAACCAACTCGGCGATATCCAACAAGGTATAGGACTCAAACTGCGAGGCCCACATGCTTGCTCGATGCTCGTCGATCCCATTGCTGATGGCATCAAGCTGCCATGCGTTGTATCGCTCGAGATCCGACCCGCGCAGCAGCGCCGGCAGGCTCTGGCGCAACTCGCTGACGATCGGTTCATAGTTGCCCACGATTTCTTCGACCGGCTGCTGCTGATCAACGCGGTTGATGAACCAACGCGTCGTGCGATCCAACAAGCGGCGCATGTCGTGATGTTGCCTTCCCCAGTACGCCACCTCCGTACCAGCGGGTTGGAGGTTGATCGCAGCGAATTGGCGGTCGAAACCATAGATTTCACGCAATGCAGTGAACATCTTGGCGATCTGGACTTCGCTTGCACCGGTTTCTTCCATGGCACGGAAGACATAAGTGACCCCACCGATGTTGATGATGTCATTGGCGACAACGGTCGCAATGATCTCCCGGCGCAACGGGTGAGTTTCTAGCTGATCACCGAAACGATCGACGAGCTGCTGCGGGAAATAGCGGCGCAATGTCGCTACATAGTACGGATCATCTGCCAGATCGGACTCGGCCAGCGCATGCGCGAGCTGAATTTTGGCGTAGGCGGCCAGCACCGAAATCTCCGGGGCGGTCATCATCTCGCCAGCGCTCTTGCGCTGTTCTAGCTCGTCGCTATTCGGCAGGAACTCCAGCTCGCGATTCAGGTCAGCGTTTTTTTCCAACCACTGCATCAGTCGCTCGTAGGCAGGAGCCCAGACCTTGGCTGCATGCTTTTCGTTCAGCAGTAGCACGTTCTGGTCAAAGTTGGCCTGCAGCACTAGGTCGCCCACATTGTCCGTCATCGACAACAAGAAATCGGTGCGTTCTTCGGCGGTGAGCTTTCCCGCCTTGATCTGTCGGTCTACGAAGATCTTGATGTTTACTTCGCGGTCCGAAGTATCTACCCCGGCGGAGTTATCGATGGCGTCGGTATTGAGGATAACGCCATTGCGGGCTGCCTCGATGCGGCCAAGCTGCGTCATGCCCAGGTTTCCGCCCTCGCCGATGACCTTGACGCGAATTGCACCGCCATCAACACGGATCGCGTCGTTAGCGCGATCGCCCACCTGGGCGTGTGTTTCGGCGCTGGATTTCACATAGGTCCCAATGCCGCCGTTGTAGAGCAGGTCAACTGGTGCCGACAGAATTGCTTTGAGCAATTCATTTGGGCTCAGCTTGGTGACCGAGGAGTCCAGGCCCAGGACTTCGCGTACCTGCACGCTAATCGGAACCGACTTCAAGCTGCGGGAGTAGACTCCGCCGCCTTCGGAAATCAGTTCCTTGTTGTAGTCTGCCCAGCTCGAGCGCGGAAGATCGTATAGGCGCTGGCGCTCGACAAAGGAGGCTTCCGGCGCCGGGTTTGGATCTAGGAAAATATCGCGGTGGTCGAATGCAGCGACCAGATTCACGGTACGGGTGCGCAGAAGTCCATTGCCAAAGACATCGCCGGACATGTCGCCAACGCCTACAGCGGTGAATTCTTCACGCTGAGTATCCAGACCAAGTTCGAAGAAATGACGCTTGACCGATTCCCATGCACCGCGGGCGGTAATGCCCATGCCCTTATGGTCATAGCCTACAGAGCCTCCCGAGGCGAAGGCGTCGCCCAGCCAGTGGCCCTTCTCCTGAGAAATCGAGTTAGCGATATCTGAGAAGCTTGCTGTGCCCTTGTCCGCGGCCACTACCAGATAGGTGTCGTCCCCGTCGTGGCGGACCACATTAGCTGGTGACTCGACGTGCTCGCCATTTTCATCGGTGACCAGATTATCGGTCAAATCCAGCAAGGTCCGGATAAAGATCCGGTAGGAGGCTTTGCCTTCTTCCATCCAAGCTGCCCGATCTACGGCCGGGTTGGGTAGTTGCTTGGCGTAGAAACCGCCCTTTGCGCCGGTTGGCACAATCACCGAGTTCTTGACCATCTGAGCCTTGACCAGACCCAACACTTCGGTGCGGAAGTCCTCTCGACGATCGGACCAGCGCAGGCCACCACGGGCAACTGCGCCAAACCGGAAATGCACACCCTCAACACGTGGTGAGTAGACCCACATTTCATGCCTCGGCCGTGGGAATGGCGCGAAGTCAATCTCTTCGGGTGCGAGCTTGAAGGCCAGCGCGAGACGTTCGGTGTAGTAGTTCGTCCGTTTAGTTGCCTCTATGACCTTTACGAAACGGCGAAGCAGCGTGTCAGCGTCTAAGGTGGGCACATTTTCAAGTGCTTCGTCGATCTGTGCCAGGGCCTGATCCCGTGCCGAAGTTGAAGCCTCAGCAGAGAACGAAGGATCGAAGGTGGCATGGAACAAATCGACGATACCGTGTGTCACCGCCGCGTTGTTGACCAGGGTCGATGCGATAAATCCGGTGGAATTCGAAATGCCAAGCTGCAAAAGGTAGTGCGCGTAGGCGCGAAGCATGGCGACTTCCTGCCAGCTTAACCCTTCATGCAGCACCAGGGCATTGAGCTTGTCCGATTCGGCGGCGTTGCGAACCACGGCCGAGTAGGCGTCGGCAAGTTTGGTTTCGATTGTGTCGAAGTCGATTTCTGGATCAACCTTCAGACCCATGTCATAGATGTATCGCTCGCCGATGCCTTCGGGGCTCAGCTCATAGGGGCGCTCATCAACCACATCAAGACCCAAATCCTGCAGCACGGGCAGGATCCCTGAAAGCAGCAGTGGCCGGTCTACAAAGATTTTCATTCGCTTGGTGACGGCGGAATCTTCGTCATTGGCAGCATCGTAGAAGGAAACGACTGGTCCTTGCTGATCCGGAGCATCAAGCTCTTCCAGCAGGTCGATGTCGGCCAGTGCATCTTCAATCTCGAATTGCACCTTGTACGCTGCGGGGAATGCGCCAGCCCACGAATTGGCCAGGTGATTCGCTTCGCCCGGTTCGAGGCTACTCCGTGCGGTGTCGGTAATCGCGTCGTTCCAGGAGCGAACTGCCTTGGCGATTCGATTCTCCAATGCCTTGCGATCCACCACCGGGGTCAGCCCATGGTGCTGAAGGCGAAGTCGATAGAACAGCCGGACCAATGCACCGGCTCCGAGCTGCGCTTCATATTCGGTGGACACCGGATTGAAGCTGGAATCCAGCTCTTTTTCGATACGCTGTCGCACATCGGTGGAGAACCTGTCGCGTGGCAGATACACCATTGCGGTCACAAAGCGCCCGTAGGAGTCAGTGCGCAGGAAGACCGAGGTGCGGCGACGCTCTTGCAGACGCAGAATGCCCAATGCAATTTCGGTAAGGTCGTCTACCGAGATCTGGAACATTTCATCGCGCGGGTAGGACTCTAGGATCGTGACGATGTCCTTGCCGGAGTGCGAGTCTCGGGCGAATCCGGTATTTTTCAGGACCGCTTCGATTTTTTCGCGCACCACCGGTACGGTTTTCACACTAGAGGTGTACACCTTGGTCGCAAACAACCCAATGAAGCGACGCTCACCGTTGACGTCGCCGTTGGCATCGAAGCTCTTGACCCCAACATAGTCCAGGTAGACTCCGCGGTGCACGGTGGAACGCGAGTTCGCTTTGGTGATGATCAATGCGCGCTTGTCGCGGGCCGTTGCGCGGCCACGCTTGGTCAGGTGCTGTGGGCCCTGGTCCTCCAAGGATCGCATGAGCCCTAGACCGCTTCCTTCGCGGGCAACGAGTACGTCTTCTCCGTGCTCCGTCGTCAGATAGTAGTCGCGGTAGCCCAAGAACGTGAAACGACCGTCCGACATCCAGTTCAGCAGTTCTACCGCCTGATCGAGATCGGCAATCTCGCCTGCATTTGCGGTCTGCGGCAGCGTCTGGGCAATGCTCTTTGCACGATCCAGCATTGCGGGCCAGTCCTGCACGGCAACACGCACGTCGGCAAGGACCTTCAGCAAATTTTCAACGATCGTCACGGCTTCAGCGTCGGAGAGGTCGCGGGCGACTTCTACCGAAATCCAGGATTCAACCTTGGTGTGCGTGTCAATCGAGGTCAGCGTGCTTAGATCCGACAAGGCAGCCGTATCGCCACTGGCAACGTGCTGCAACCCCGTGTGCGACAGCTTTTTGATCAATCCAGTGTCTCGATCGCGTGATACCACGAAAGTCGGATGCACGACGAGCTGAATTGGGGCTGAAAGCCGGACCAGTTCCGCAGTGACCGAATCAACCAAGAACGGCATATCGTCGGTGACGATATGTACCACCGAAACACCATTGTTGCGGGTAATAGATACGTTGGCCGTATCAACGTCGCGGCCATATCCGATTTCCAAGTGTGCGGCTACTCGCGCCTCGAGCTCGTCGGGCGTAAACGCCGCGACATCTTCTCTAGCGATTTGGCCATAGTATTCGCTCACCAACTGCGAGGTGAGTGTCGCATCCATAAATGATTCTGACATGCTGGATTCCGACGAGTTCAAGTGAACGCCTCCAAGAACGAAGTTCTAATTAATCCGCGTCTTTGCGGATCTCCGATAGAAACCACACTACCGTGTTTTCGTGTACCAAAGTTCAAGGATTCAGCCGATTCGACGACTCAGTCGCTTCCGTCTCGTTTCCGTGGATTTAATGCCCAGCAAACCTCGTATTTCAGTACGCAATGTACTTCTAGGGGCGATTTCAGCCAAGGGCGATCCGGCCAGTAGCGCCGCATTGCAGCTCACCACGTCTTGGGGCAGGTATCCAGCGATGCAATGATTGGGCCCGAACCGATCCCAGGTTTCCAAGAGACGCCGTTTGGGGCTATGCCCGGTATTCGCAGCACCGATTTTATTGAATACAATCTGCAGAGTCACCCCCGGGATTTGATCTTCCAATTCATCGATCGCTCGAAGGGCACGCGGGATCCCTACGCTATCTGCGGCGACAACCATAAATACTTCATCCGAACAGCGAAGCATCTCCACGGTGACTGCGTTGCGCTGAGGCGCTTGCGTGTCAAAGCTCAGTTGTTCGTCCAATTCCACCTGGGACGCGACATCAAGCACCACCAAATCATTGTGTTCACGCAAGACACTCGTCGCACGACGTAGCGCAGAGGCCCTCACCTCCGGCCACCTGCTGGACCGGGGCAGCCCGGTGGCGACTTTGAGTATCGCAGTACCAACTTCGACGCTCAAGCAGGTTGCATCCAACCTTGCAGGGTCGAGTGACCCCGAGTCAATCACACGACAAAGCTGCGCGATGGATGCGGATTCATCGAGCAGACCCAACTGTATGGAAATGGACGCGGCAAAAGTATCGGCGTCCAGTATCACCACGGTTTTTCCTGAGAGAGCGGCTTCCACAGCGTAGTTCAGCGCCACCGTGCTTCGGCCTGGTGCGCCCGCTGCGCCCCAGAAGCACACAATTTTTCCGGTCGACAATTTCGCTTGCTCTGAGGCCTCGCTGACTTGCGCTTCATCCAACTCATCGGGATGCGTCAACTCACGAAGCGCCTGCACCACGAGTAGTTCGAGTTCCAGCATTGGAACGCTCTCATTTACTTCGATCATCCCTTGGGTGGTGCCACCGTTTCGAGGTTTTTCGTCCAGCAGCACCAGCACCATTTGTTGTGAAGTCACCGCGTCGATCTGCTCCAGTGGCGGCAGCAGCTCCCGACCGGACACCAACAGCACATCTGCTACGCCCACCGCACAGGCCGCAATGGCCTCGGCAATATCTTCACAAACGCGAGTGACCATCAATTCGCCGCGATACCCTTCGATTTGGCGGACAACGTGTTCACCATTTCCCAGCACCACCACCGAGATACTCATTGCTGGGTACCGGCTGGATTGTAGATCACTATAATTCTCGATTCGTTGGCCAAGGCTTGAAGCAGTGGCTCGAGATGGTCGGGTTCGACGAGCAGCTCTAGATTGGTACCGTTTTGATTCACGAGTCCCCCTGCGCGGGCTACCCGTGCAGAGACTTCCACCATACTTGCCAGCTGTTCTGGAACTCCGTACGCCGAACCGCCCTTTTCACGTTGGGCAATCCATACGTCGACGAAACTACCCGGGGTAATCGCCGGTGTAAGATCCGCGGGCAGATCAATATTGATTGGCCTGCGGGAGCCCAAATCGTTGTGCGTAATGGAGTTGTTCGGGATGAACTCACCGGCTCCGATGAAGGTATTGGCACGGGCGTTGGTAATGAGTTCCGGGTTCGCTTCGAGGTACTGAACACCGGATTCTCCGAGTTGCACATTTTCAGTTCGAAGATTTTGCATTGAGAGTTCTTCACCCAGAGTGATGTTTGCTCCGGCTACATAAACCTCTGTGGTGTGGTTCAATTCGCGCACGAGATAGACCGTGCCAATCACTGACGCCACTACCAGGACCGCGCCCAGGGCCAATCTCGGGTCCTTCCACGTCGGTCGTTTTACTCGCGGTGCGCTGGCAGAACGAGTTGTGCCGGTGTTCTGTTCGCCGCTCATGCTCTGTCCTTTGCCCGCGCTAGCTACTTGTTTCGAGAGCCTACGACAAGTTTCGGTTGGTGTGAAGACCTATTCCGAGGCCTGTGGATTATTAGATATCAACGACTTGGACCCAGCCGACCGTTTCCAGAGGCAAGAGCTGATAGCCGGTGATACTTCGATCTCGCGCGTAATCGTCTCTGGGATGAATCGCCATGATGAGAAAGTCTTTACCTACCTGCGACAAGGTTCCTTCGGCTACTGGCTTGCCGTTGATGTCATAGGCCAAGGTTCGTTGGCGATCACGTAGCACGCCGCGAACCACCGTGGAGAATTTAACTGGCGACAAGCGCCCTTCGAGGTTAGACCCGATCTGCGACATTTCCAGTGACCGCAGCGCGAAGTTCTTCACCAGCCAACGCTTACCTCCATTTTCAAGGCAGAAATAGTCTTTACCGATGGGGCCAAGCCTTGCGTTAATTTCGTATTCGCCGGCCAGCTTCACGGCAACTGCCGATCCTTGAATCCGAAGCAAGCGCTCATGCATTTGCTCTGTAGCGCGTTCGATACGAATACCTTCCGCTACCTCTTCGCGGAACTGTGCCGCCAACTGGGCCTCGGCCTGCGCCTCAAGATCTTCGAAAAGGGAATCCCATCGCATGCGCCCACTGTACGAGAGAAGAGTTTTTCAGGGAACCCTCTTCCATAAAATCAAATAAAGTGTCATCATCTATATCTAACAACATCAAATTGCATCAAATCACATAAAAAAGAGGCGAGAACGATGCTCCACTTAAGGAAGACTTTCATGGTTGGACTGCTGGTTGGTGCAACGTTGGTCATCCTGTTGACCTTGACCGAATGGGCTGTACGTTCGCGGCCTCACTTCGACCCAGCCGGCGACCCGTCGCAGAACTTACTGGTGTTATTTCTGCTTGGCACCGGAGTCCTCTTTGGTGCGTATCTAATTTTTTATGCTCTCCTGCGCGCAGCAATTTACGCGGCACGCCACGGGCATAGCGGCTTCTTGGAATTGTTGACCCGTTTGGCCCCTAGCTTGACTCGCCGTGCCGTGGGATCGATCTTAGGAACAACGTTGGCACTGTCCGGAACCAGCATTGCCTACGGCGCGACGACTCCTCCCACGGATATTTCGCACCACCAAACCGGGCAGCTGGCGTCGTTGGAGCACGGGCCCGAACCGTCCTCAGCACAGCCAGCTACCGAAGTCCCTACACCGGGCTGGTTTCCTGGCTCACTGAGCATTCCCATGAACCGACTTCTGGGATCCGGGAATAACCGAAAAAGTGCCTCTGCTCCATCGGATCATGTAGTCGTCGCATCCGGGCAAACCCTATGGAGCATCGCCAACGACTTGCTCAACAAACACGGATCCGCTGCGGAAATTGCCGAGCTTTGGCCGCAAATATATGAGCTGAATCGCGAGGTGATTGGGGAGGATCCGAATCTGCTGCGGCTTGGTATCGAACTGCAGCTGCCCAAAACCGACTAAGGAGGAAATCACAGTGAGCATCGAGTCAGAAATACTTGTCAGCCGGACAAGAAATACTAGGGCAGGCATCTGCCCAAACACACCGCTACGCTTCACCGCAGATCATCGCCAGCTCAGTGCCAACAGATCACCACAGCAAATTTCGTTGGCAATGGATCGTATATTTCATCGACCGGCGATTGCACCATCCGAACGCAAGACCGTCATCGAACTCTCTCATGCGGTGTCCAGAGCGGTCTTCGAGATCATCGCTGGATATCGTTCGGTAAGTCAATTGACTTTTGTGATGGACCCCGAATGTGTAAAAAAACTTCGTTCGCAGGCAATTCTGCAAACCGGCGGCTACACAGTCCAGCCGATGCCGGGCACCAGCCACGGCGAGGTACGTTCGCTGCACCTGTGGCCTACGATATCCGGAGCCTACGAATGCTCTGTCATCGTGGCCTTTAAACACCGCGTCCGCGCCGTAGCTCTCAGAATTGAGCCTTGGCACGGACGATGGCAAATCACCAGTGTTGAAATGCTTTAGCGGCGCTTAGTCTTCTTGTTCTTTTTGGCCGCTTTGGCCGGATTCGAAGCTTGCTTGGCCTGGGTACTGGCTTCGCCGTCCTCGTCAGGCCCGGTGAACTGCAAGTTCTTCGGAGCTGCCGGTTCGCCCACTGCACCGGAGGATTCCTGAGTCGTTTCCGAGCCGGACGGCACATCGAGGTTGAACAGGGTTCCGATGCTTTCCTCGCGGATGGACTCCATCATGGTCTGGAACATGGTGTATCCCTCGCGCTGGTATTCAACCAGCGGATCGCGTTGCGCCATGGCGCGCAGACCGATGCCTTCCTTGAGATAGTCCATCTCGTACAGGTGCTCTTGCCACTTTCGGCCGATCGTGGACAGCACGACGCGACGTTCGAGATCTCTTAGGACTTCGGCGCCAATGGCCTTTTCGCGCAGTTCATACTGGTACTTTGCGTCAGAGAGAATCTCGGTTTCCAAGAACTGCGGAGTTAGATGCCCAACGCCGTGCACTTCCTCGACTACTTCATCGATCGTTAGACCGATCGGGTAAAGCTGCTTGAGGTTTGTCCATAGCTGCTTCAGGTCCCAATCATCTGGGTTACCAACCAGAGTGACCTCATTGACCATGGATTTCACGACGTCTTCGAGGAAGTGGTTGACCTTCTCGTCGATATTTTCGCCTTCTAGGATCGCGCGGCGATCGGCGTAGATTGCTTCACGCTGGCGGTTCATCACGTCATCGTATTTCAGCACGTTCTTGCGCTGTTCGGCATTTACGCCCTCGACCTGTGCCTGAGCGGATTCGATGGCTTTGGAGACCATTTTGGATTCCAGGGCCACATCGTCTGGCATCGACGGATTATTCATGATGCGCTCAGCCATACCGGAGTTGAACCGTCGCATCAGGTCATCGGTCATTGAGAGGTAGAACCGGGACTCACCCGGGTCACCCTGACGGCCCGCACGACCACGCAACTGGTTGTCGATTCGCCGCGATTCGTGGCGTTCGGTGCCAAGCACGTACAGCCCACCGAGCGCGGTGACCTCGTCGGCTTCGCTTGCTACGGTGGCCTTGGCTTTCGCAAAGACCTCATCCCAAACCTTGTTGTATTCCTCCGGATGGTTCTCCGGATCCAATCCCCGGCGTTCCATCTCGGCGACGGCCAGGAACTCGGCGTTGCCACCGAGCATAATATCGGTACCACGGCCGGCCATGTTGGTGGAGACGGTGACGCCATTTTTACGACCCGCCATGGCAACGACGGCAGCTTCGCGTGCGTGCTGTTTAGCGTTCAGAACCTCGTGGCGAATACCGCCCTTGGAGAGCAGCCTAGACAAGTACTCGCTTTTTTCAACGCTGGTGGTACCCACCAGGATGGGCTGTCCGCTTCCGTGGCGTTCGGCGATGTCTTCGACGACCGCATTGAATTTGGAAACTTCATTCTTGTAGATCAGGTCGGCCTGATCGTTTCGTATGGCCGGGCGGTTTGTTGGAATTTCGACGACACCGAGTTTGTAGGTGCCCATAAATTCGGCGGCTTCAGTCTGCGCGGTACCGGTCATGCCGGAGATCTTGTCGTACATGCGGAAGTAGTTCTGCAAGGTGATGGTCGCCAAGGTCTGATTCTCAGCCTTGATGCTGACACCTTCCTTGGCTTCGATGGCCTGGTGCATGCCTTCGGAATAGCGGCGGCCTTCAAGGGCACGTCCGGTATGTTCATCGACAATCATGACTTCGTCCTTGACAACGACGTAGTCCTTGTCTTTTTTGAACAGTTCCTTGGCCTTGATTGCGTTGTTCAGGAAGCCGATCAGCGGGGTGTTATTCGATTCGTACAGGTTGTCGATGCCAAGATAGTCTTCAACCTTCTCGATACCATCTTCGAGCACACCGATAGTGCGCTTCTTTTCGTCGACTTCATAGTCGTCCTCACGGTCGAGGCGTTTGACGATCTTGGCGAACTCGGTGTACCAGCGGTTCACATCCCCTGATGCTTGGCCCGAAATGATCAACGGCGTACGCGCCTCGTCGATCAGAATCGAGTCGACCTCATCAACGATCACAAAGTTGTGTCCGCGCTGAACAAGTTCGGTCTTGTTCCATGCCATGTTGTCGCGCAGATAATCGAATCCGAATTCGTTGTTCGTTCCGTATGTAATGTCGTTCTCGTACTGTTTGCGCCGTGCGGCTGGATCCATATTGGACAAGATGCAACCACAGCTCAGGCCGAGGAATCGGAAAACACGTCCCATAAGATCCGACTGGTACTGCGCGAGGAAGTCGTTGGTGGTCACCACGTGCACGCCCTTGCCGGACAGGGCATTTAGATAAGCTGGCGCAGTCGCAACCAAGGTCTTGCCTTCACCGGTACGCATTTCTGCGATATTACCCAGGTGCAGTGCGGCGCCACCCATGAGCTGGACGTCGAAGTGGCGCATGCCCAGAACTCGGTCTGAGGCCTCGCGAACGGCCGCGAAAGCTTCCGGAAGCAATGCTTCAAGACTTTCGCCTTCTGCTAAACGAGCACGGAACTTATCGGTCTCGGCTTTAAGCTCCTCGTCCGACATGTCGCGAAATTCGTCTTCCAACGTATTGATCGTGTCGGCGTAAGCTCGAAGAGTCTTTAGAATCTTCTTGTCGCCGGTACGCAAAATACGTTCTAGCAATGATGCCACGTGGTAGCTCCCAATATCTCAAGCACAGTAAATTCTGGCGTCTTTAGTCTACGTGAGGAAATCAGCACAACTTGCTATTTCCCGGGGTGGTTTGGTGTTCTGCCTGTAAATAGGAACTGCGCTAACAGGCCGTTCACAGCCTGTATTTCACGCTGTCCAAGGCGAGCCAGCGCGCCATTCGTCCGAGTTCAATTTCCAAGGCAGCAGCAACTTCGTTCGGTGCGTGCGCCTCATAATGCACCGAATTTACCTGCAATTCGCCCTTCGCGCGGTCGGCTTTCAAATCGACCCTACCAACGAAGCGCTCCCCGTAAAGCATTGGAAAAACATAATAACCATAGCGACGTTTCTCTTTGGGAACATAGATTTCGACTCGGTATTCGAAATCAAAGAAGCGTTCTAGCCGCTTGCGGTTGAATACCATCGAATCAAATGGCGCCAATAAGCGCAGGTCCGGTGCGATCTTCCGAGGGATCTTCGTACCGGGAATCATGAAACACGTCTCTGCCAAGCGTTCAACTTGCACGCGTTCCACCAGTCCCTCCTCAGCCAGGGATTCCAACGCTGCTTTGACCTCACGAATTGGCAATCTGAAGTATTCGGCAACGCAATGCTTTGTACCAATGCCCTGAGCAGTCAGCGACTCTACAACTAGCCGACGTAGCGCCTGATATTTATGCTCTTGGTCGACCTCCGGCAGCTCCGGCAAGACATCGTGGCTCAGTGCAAATAATCGCTCGAACTGCGCGTTGCGACCCAATGCAAGAATCCGCCCCTGCGCAAATAGTGCTTCGGTGACAATCTTGGTGTCATTCCAGTTCCATCCCCAGTGGTTTCGTTCCTTCATGGGGTTGACTCCCAGCGAGGCACTCAGCTGGCGTGCGCTAGTACCCGGGTGCAACGAGAGGTGTTCCATCACCCGGCTGCTCAGGTCCTTCAATTCGCCATCGAATTGCTCCGAACGATCAACCCAGCGACGGCGTTGCCAGGGCACGAGATCCGCCACGAGCTCGCTACGCACATAGCTTGCCTCATGTGCCCAGTATTCGGTTGCCGGTCCATGCCGTTGCGACACCAAGGCATCCAGCAGTTGGGTGTCGTAGTGTCCAAGTCGAGCGAACAATGGGACATAGTGCGCCCTGCTGACGACGTTGATGGAGTCAATCTGCAATTGCCCGATTGCGTCAAGAACCCCTACAAGGTGGCGCTGGGATACCTTGGTCTGCTTGCGTGGTCGAGACAGACCTTGGGCGGCCAACGCAATTCTTCGGGCTTGAGATAAGCCCAGAGTGCGTTGACCGCCCAGGTCGTGCGAGATGTTAATGATTAGCCCTCGTTAGCCAGAGCCTTATCGCGGTAGCCGCGAACTTCGGTTGGCAATTCGTCGTTTTCACCCAACGAAGGGTCGAGGGTGATGACGCCGTACTGATACTGGGTACGTCCGTAGACGACCGAATGAGCACCGGTAGCTTCATCGATGAACAAATAGAAGGGGTGACCAACGAGTTCCATGCGATCAACTGCGTCATCAACGCTCATGACTTCAGCGGGGAAGACCTTACGGCGAATGACGACCGGCGAATATTCCGCTTCCTTCGCATTTGCCTCGGCTTCTGCATTTGCCTGGGCTTCGAGCGTCTCCTGCACCAAAGATTTGTCGCTTGGCGCTACGGGTAGCGAGCTAGTCGCCTCGTGGACAGCCATTGGCGCATGGTTTCCACGATGAACCTTCCGCTTGTCCCGTGCTTTGCGCAATCGTTCGAGGAGCTTTGCGAATGCGATGTCGAACGCCGCAAATTTATCTGCTCCGCGAGCTTCCGCCCGAATTGCGGGGCCCCGGGAAACGACCGTCAGTTCGACGCTGAGCGCGGTGCTCTGGTTGCGGGCGTGTGCTTCCTTGACGACTTTCACATCGATGCGCTGAATCTTGCTGGCCAGCTGGTCGACCTTGGTGATTTTCTCGTCAACGTACTCACGGAATCGATCCGAGACGGTGATATTACGTCCGCTGTAATTCAGCTCCATGGTGTCCTCCAATAGGGAGTCGGGTGACACAACAGCCCGGGGTTTTCCTCCCCCAGAGGCTGAAGATGGGCCTTCGCTGCATCTGTGATGCAACCCATACTTCACCCTATGCCACATCCGGCAGGATTCAAGTACCAAACGGCCAGATTTCATATCGCGTTCAGCGAAATTGGCTAGTCCCCGTTATCGCTAGGAGGTTTTGTGAAGGCCAGGACCACAGCGCCGATCACCTCGTAACCCGCTTCAATACAAGCAAGTGCCGCCCTGCGTAGCGTAGACCCGGTAGTCGTCACATCGTCGACGAGGATTATCGGCTGTCTCGAATATTTCGGAATTTCCGCAATCAGCCGTGAGTCACCGCTACGTCGGGCGGGCCCAGCTTTACTCTTTTGCTGCCCGCCAAGAAGCTGGCTGAAACGATAATGAAGCACCGCTGAGGTCCGGGTGTGCTCACCTAGCAGCCCCCGGCGCTGTGCCATTTTCAGCATGACCTCTACAGGACGGTATCCGCGAGTGCTCAGGGCACGTACGGAGCTGGGCATGGGCACCACCAGCGTGGGCCGGCCTAATAATCTTGGAGGGCAGGCGGTGTTAATCGCGGCTGCCAGGAAAGGTGCGAACTCTTGGCCTAAGAAATGTCTTTGTTGATTCTTATAGGCCAAGATGGCTCGTGCCAGTTCGTTGCTGTAGATACCGCTGGCGCTGACCGGCATCTGCCACTGCGTACTGGGTAGCTCAATATAGAACTGCAGCTGATCCCCCAATGGAGGCAAAAACAGCTGCTGATGAATCTTGTGTCGGCATTCGGGGCAAAGCCTAAAATCCGCACGCTCGCAAATTGCGCATGTCGTAGGTAAAAGTAGGTTCAGTGTCTCGCGCACCGAATGAATGATCCATCCAGTGCTCCGCGCATGAACGAGCGCATCAAGTAAGCCAGCAAAATGGAGTTGGGGTGACATGCTTCAAGGATGTCGCTGCAACTCCTTGCGCTCGAATACTAGTCGCCAACTGTGAATTCAGCCTGGGTATGAAACGTCTTTGGCATAGTCGTCAAGGGCATGCCATGAATTGCCCACTCGCGTGTAAAGTTCCTCGCTCGTTTCCGCATACACCGGTCGGCGATCTCCGACACCAGAGGTTATGCCGCTCATGCCAAGCAGCAAACCCAACCGTTCAGATCCATGCTCGAAAGTGATTTGTTCCGCTGCAACCTGTTCGGTAGCGCTCAGCTCGGCCACGATGATTGAACGATCAGAGTCCCACACGGCCGCGGAGACTGGCACATTTGCGAAGATTTCCATTGGCTCATCGGTCAGTCCGCGTGGCACACCATCGGCGTCGCGCACGATGCCGGCGACGTACACCTTAGCTTCGTTATTTTCTTCGGCCACGATCAACGCACGTGCGCCATCACGCGAGATAGCCAAGGAACTGACTTTGGTGTCTTCGAGCCAGGAGACGCTGATCGGACGCACTTCGCCCTGTCCGGCCACATCTTCGGGCACCACCAGCAGTGGATGTTCCGCAGCGTTGTCCGCCGTCCAGGTCCAGCCCGCGATGTCCATCGAGGGTCGGATTAAGGCGCCGCCTTGGGCCGCCACGCTGACGCTTCCACTCTCGCTGATCGTCATCAATTGCGTGCTCTTGCCATTGAGGAAGGCATACCGATTGCCCACCGCGGACATGGCTGGATGGCGAGGGTGGAACGCTGAAATATCCGGGACTCCGCCAACGGGGATAATCGATCGCCCTTTGACGTAAACCAGCGATTCATTGGAAATCGCGATCAGCGTGTCCGGGGTACTCGGGTTGATCAGCGCAGGCACAAAGTTTGCCGACGGCGCTCCCAAGGTCACTTCGGTTTCATCTTGAAGCATGCGCACGATACTCACAGAGGACAATGGAGATAGCGTTTTTTCAAGTTGTTGCTGCATGAGCTGTTTCGAGTGATCAGAGGCTTCGCTGATGCTCTCGGCGCTGAGAGCAACCGTCGCCGTTCCATCGCGCACCGGCACAGCCGAACGCACGAGCGTACTTGCCGGAGAAAAGGCTGAAACGACGGCGTTCTGCAGATATGGCGCCGGACCAGCCAGCAAGGCTTCCACCATAGACGTTGTCGTACCCGCGCCCGAGGTAAACCAACGGACATCAGGCACCAAATATTGGTAGCTGGCGTCGTAGAAATAAATAGTTTGCGGTGCGAAGATCTTGCTGAAGGAACTCGATTCCAGCATGATCCCGTCCGGCGCCTTGGAAATCCGCCATTGGTTGTCCACCTGGGTCAGTTCCACGTCAACGGCGCGCGTTGAATGCTCTGGTTCTTGGGTGTAAACACCCATCGCGTCAACCTCGCCGGATATTTCCAGTTGCACCGTGTATCGGTTACTTTCCGCACCGGTCAGAACGTTCATCGCCTCATAGATCAGCGTGCGGGTATTTCCGCGCCAGTCGGCTCCCAGCTCAGGGGTCATGAATTCCCGCGATAGCGCATAATCTTCGAGGACCGATCGGCCAGCTTCGACGAAGCCTTCGACGATGCGGCGTGCATCTGCCCCTTCCGTTGGCCCTTGGGCGTCAAAGCGAAAAGGCTGCGATTCCCCCTGGTCGGATTCGGCTTCAATCTTCTGCACGGTCGAATTACGCGGGATGGCGGCGCAGCTTGAAAGTATGAGCAGCCCGGTAAATACGATTGTCAGAACTCTCAGCAACCGTAAGCGCATTATTTGCCCTCCCCCGGATTCGCGGATGGATCCACCGGCTTGGGGAAGATTTCGTCCTCGATAAGTATATCTTCGTCGTCCAAGACCAGCGGCGTGTAGCCGATTTTCGGCACCTCACCGGTCAACGGGAAGGAATCACCGAGCAGACCGAGAATTTCTTCTGTCACCGGAGGTTCCAGCGGAAGTGGGGATGAGGTAATCGCGTCGTGGGCGGTCCGCGGCAAGGTCAAGCGGAATGCCGAGCCCACGCCCTTCTTTCCCCAGGCTTCCAGGCGTCCGTCATGCAGCCGGGTATCTTCCATTGAAATGGACAGGCCCAACCCCGAACCGCCGGTAGTCCGGGCGCGCGCAGGATCCGCACGCCAGAAGCGATCGAAGACATGTTTGCAGGCCTCAGGACTCATCCCGATGCCGTAATCTCGTACGGTCACCGCGACCGAACTTTCGTTCTGGCCGATGGCGATATCGATGGGGTTCTGTTCGCCATGTTCTACGGCGTTTAACACGAGGTTTCGCACCACACGCTCAACTCGGCGCGGGTCGAATTCCGCCACGCATCCCTCGGCCGGGGCGTTGAACCGGATAATCGATCCGTATTCATCGGCCACGGGTGTCGCGGTGTCGATCACCTTTCGTACGATGACGTTCAGGTCGGTGGACTCTCGATCAAGGACCGCTACACCGGCGTCGAATCTGGAAACTTCCAAAAGGTCATTGAGAAGGTTCTGGAAACGTTCAATCTGCTCATACATGAGCTCTGCTGAACGGGCGGTGAGCGGATCAAAGTTCTCGCGAGCATCATGAATTAATTCAGCGGCCATACGCACCGTGGTCAGCGGGGTGCGCAATTCGTGGGAAACGTCAGAAACGAAGCGTTGCTGCATGGCCGAGAGGTGATTGAGCTGGGTGATCTGTTCTTGCAGCGAGTGCGCCATATGATTGAAGGCAGTACCAAGTCTGGCAACTTCATCCTTGCCAGCGACCTTCATCCTCCGGTCAAGATCGCCCGAGGCAATACGTTCAGATACATATGCCGCGTCCGCAACAGGACGCACTACGGTGCGGGATACAGACCAGGAAATAAAGCCAACGACTAGCAGTAAGACCAGACCGGTAAAGGCCATGGCACGGTTGATGAATTCCAGAGTGTCCTGCACGCTGGATAAGTCATAGACCAGGTACAGCCCATATTCACGGCCGGGAGGGATCAGCACCTTGGTGCCAATGATAATGCCTGGCTGAATCTCCGAACCAACCCCAAGTTCGATTGAGCGCCAAAAAATCCCTGAATCGCTCTGCACGCTTTCGGCCAGGTCATCTGGGACTACTCGGGTAGTCAACGAGCCAGAAGCGGTGGGTCCTACATACAGGTTTTCATCACCGGCGACCGGAATTGGCTTGAGCACAAAGTCACGGATCACCGTGGCTCCGTCGCCTTCTAGTGTCGCCAAGGTCGAGTTCACCAAGGACTGGGTAGAAACACGGTCGGTGGTGGAGGCGGATTCGAGAATTGAGCGCGCCTGTGCCAGGCCACGTTCAGATTCTTTTGAAATCTGATTAAACCGTTCGCTGAATAGCGCGGAGGAAATCTGGTTGGACAAAAAAGCACCGGCTGCCAACAGCGCCAAGGAGGTAAAGAGCAGGGTCGAAATCACCGTGCGATACATCAGGTGGCGCTGCCAGCGCTGCCGAATCCATTCAATAGGTCGTTTGACCCAAAGTCTTACCCTCAATAATGCAGGAGCTACCGGAGGAATTTGAGCACGCACTTCGACCGGTGCAATCTCGCTTCCGGTCGTGGCGTGTTCACTCAACTTGCCGTACCAGCCTTGTAACCCACACCGCGAATGGTCTGAATGACCTGTGGTTTCTCAGGGTCTAATTCAATCTTGGATCGCAACCGCTGCACGTGAACGTTCACCAGACGCGTATCGGCTGCGTGGCGGTAACCCCATACAGCTTCCAAGAGCTGCTCGCGGCTGAAGACCTGCCAAGGCTTACGTGCCATGGTGACCAACAGATCGAATTCAAGTGGGGTGAGGGATACCTGATTACCTGCACGAGTCACGCGGTGCCCGGCGACATCGATTGTCACGTCCCCCACGGTCAGAGTTTCTGCCACATGCGTTTCATTCGGGCGCAACCGGGCTCGAACACGCGCTACTAGCTCTGCTGGCTTAAATGGCTTGGGCACATAATCGTCAGCCCCGGATTCCAAACCACGAACAACATCTGCGGTATCAGATTTTGCGGTCAGCATGACCACCGGAACGTCCGACTCCGCACGAATCTGCTTGCAGACCTCGATGCCGTCAATTCCAGGCAACATCAGGTCTAGTAGAACCAGGTCGGGATTAGCTTCGCGGAATGCCTCGATTGCGCCGGATCCGTCGTAGCAAAATGATGCGTCGAAGCCATCATTTTGCAAGACGATGCCGATCATCTCCGACAACGCCTCGTCATCATCGACGACTAAAATCCGAAACTTCATACAACATCCCCCTGAAACCGAAAACGGTGGCGTCACCCACGTCGCCTATACGGGTACTTTTACTTTCCCCACTCTTCCTAAGATACATGACACACCCCCATTTTCATGCTGTGCCCGCACAAATCAAGTATTCCGCTACGCGTCAACCCGCGTTTGCTCCAAGGCTTGGGCATAACCGGTTAAATGTTGCAGGCATTCAACCACCTGATTTGCACTCGCGTTGGCAAACGTGCCTGCAGGCATCAGAGTTAGCTGGCCTAACTGCGTCAACGGCAAGCCAAGCTGCCGCCAGGGCCGTAGCACTTTGTTCACTCCGTCGACAACTCCCGGGGCACGCTTGCCCGGTTCAAGTAGCTGAAGGTAAATCTGCGCCCCAGTTTCTACCAAAGCTGCGACGCGCTCCCATGAGCGGTGATCCATTCGCGCCGGATCGATCACATACCCATGCACACCGGCCTGATGCAGGATGTCCACGCGTTTGATCCACAACTCATCAGAGCTAGGCAGATTAACGACTATTTGCGTGCCGTCGACCTCGGCAAGCGTCTGCACAAACCGGGCGTAAACCTCGCGCACCTCCTGTCGCGGAATGGAGCGCAAGGTGCGATATCCACTGGCGGTGGGCAAGGCGCCGTCGAGCACAGCGGGCAGCTGCGGCTCATCGAGCTGCACCGTAAATCTTCGAATCGTGGTGCTCCCGCGCATCCGCAGGAGCTGCTGCTTCACCCCGTCGGCATAAGCCTCCAAGACATCACGGCGTGCCCCGTGATCAATCAGGACCCGTTCGCCGTGTTGCAGGTAGAGCCCGGCTGCCAATGACCACGGGCCAAGGGTCGAAATCTTCAATCGCGTCGCCGGTGTCTTCTCTGCGCCAATGACATCAGCCAAGAGGTTTTCGTCGCTGCGCAACAAGCTCCGCGCCCGACGGGCATCAATCCCATCGGTGACCCCGATGCGCCAACCATGCGGTTGCAGGTCAAAGCCGAGGTCGCTGACCATGCTGGCGCTTCGACCCAGAGAATCGGAACCCATACCGCGGTCCACTAATTGCGGGAAAACCGCCAGATTCGGCTCGCCTAGTTCCCCGCGGATAACCTTGTGAATCTCCAACGGATCTTGACCGGGGAATTGGCAGAACGAGGTGACGAAGACATCCGAACGGGCGAAATCGTCACTTGCTTCAGTCATTTTTATGCGCGTCCGAAATGTTCTGGTGGTGGCGAATGACCTCGGAGATGATGAAGTTCAAAAACTTCTCGGCAAACTCCGGATCAAGGTGTGCCTCGTGGGCCAATGTGCGCAAGCGCTGAATCTGCGCCTTTTCACGATTGAGGTCGCTGGGCGGCAGGTCATGACGTGCTTTGAGCAGACCCACGCGTTGCGTGGCCTTAAAACGTTCGGCAAGCAGATAGACCAGCTGGGCATCGAAGTTATCGATGCTTCCACGGATGGCGTACAGCTCGTCGAGGACTTCTTGCTCAACTTCCCCTGGCAGAGAACTTGCATGCGGGTCGAATTCCTCGATGGGGGCAGTAGTGTTCGGCTCGCTCATGATGTTTAGTTTACGTGGTCATCTCGTGTATTTCCCATTAAGTGACGTTGCCCCGACAACCTGAAAAAGGATGTCGGGGCAAAATCCGGAATCCAGGCTAGGCGCCGTTCAATTCTTCAATGATCTTTCGTCGCACGGCTTGTTCGCGAGGATCCGGAACCGGCAGCGAGGCGATCAAACGCTGGGTGTAGGCATTTTGCGGCGCGGAAAGCACCTTGGAGCCTAGCCCCTCCTCGATCAACGACCCCCGGAACAAGACGCCCACCCAAGAAGCCAACAGGTCAACCACTGCGAGGTCGTGGGAGACGAACAAGGCGGCGAATCCGAGTTCCGCCTGCAATTCACGGAATAGTTCCAGTACCTTCGCCTGCACCGACACGTCCAGCGCGCTGGTGGGCTCATCGGCGATCAGCAGCTTGGGTTCCAGCGCCAAGGCCCGCGCCAAGGAAGCTCGCTGACGTTGGCCGCCAGAGAGCTCATGCGGGTAGCGATCGGCAAAGCCGCCGGGCAGCTGCACGGATTCCAAGAGCGCAGCGACCTTTGACCTTGTCTGTGAGGGGTTCAGCTCTCGGTGCACGTTCAGCGGTTCGGCCACGCACTCCCCCACGGTCAGATGCGGGTTGAAGCTCGCCGCGGGATCCTGGAACACAAAACCGATCTGCTTGCGCAGCGGCTTGAAGCTGCGTTCCTTGAACTGCGCCATTTCATAGCCGAGCACCTGCAGCGAACCATCGGTGATCCTATTGAGCCCGGCGATGCTGCGCCCGATGGTTGTTTTTCCAGAACCCGACTCGCCCACCAGCCCATAAACCTCACCGGCGTGAATCTTCAGATCCACTCCGTCCACCGCGGTGAATCCAGGAGCTCCGAGACGTCCGGGGAAATGCACCCGCAGCCCCTTGGCCTCCACGAGCACTTCAGCTTGGGCGTGGGGCCGTTCTTCCAGGCCGGCAGAGGCCGAATTGCGTCCCAGATGCGGTACGGCCGCCAGCAGCGTTCTGGTGTACTGGTCCTGCGGGTTCTCGAACAGCTCACGCGAAGTCGCTTGTTCGACAATCTGTCCTTGGTTCATCACTATGACCCGGTCCGCGATGTCCGCCACCACGCCCATATTGTGGGTGATGATCACAATTGCGGTCCCCAGCTCATCGCGCAGGTTCCGCAGCAGAGCCAGGATTTCGGCCTGCACCGTGACATCCAGCGCGGTGGTCGGCTCATCGGCCACGATCAACTCGGGTTCCAGCGCCAGCGCCGCGGCGATCACCACTCGCTGCTTCTGCCCGCCGGAGAACTGGTGCGGATAGTAATCCACGCGTTGTTCCGGATCCGGAATGCCTACCTGGCGCATCGCCTCGACGGTGCGCGCCTTGGCTTCCTTTTTCGACAACTTGGTATGCGCGCGGATGCCCTCCATGATTTGCCAGCCAACGGTGTACACCGGATTCAGTGCGGTGGATGGCTCCTGAAAGATCATCGAAACGTCTCGTCCGCGAGCCGCCCGCAAGGCGGCCCCCTGGAGGGTCAGCATATTCTGGCCCTTCAGGTAGACAGCACCATGCGAGGCACCATTTTCTGCCAGGATCCCCAAGGCGGTACGTGCGGTCACCGACTTGCCCGATCCGGATTCGCCGACGATGGCCAGGATCTCCCCTGGCTTGACCGACAAATCCACGCCGCGGACCGCAGGGACGGCCCCGGCATCCGTGACAAAGTCGACGTTCAGGTTCTCGATGCGCAACACATCGTCTGGGGCGTTCATGTCAGTTTCCAGATTATTACTCACCGTGCGACTCCTGCCTGCGTGATGCGTTGTGCCTTCTTGCGGCTGAAGCGACGCAGCCGTGGATCGTTGAGGTCATTCATCGATTCGCCAACCAGAGTCAAGCCCATGACCGTGAGCACGATGGCAAGACCGGGGAACAGCCCGGTCCACCAGATGCCACTGGTCGCGTCGGACATCGCTCGGTTCAGGTCGAAGCCCCATTCGGACGCGGCGGTCGGTTCGATGCCAAATCCGAGGAAGCCCAGGCCGGCAAGAGTCAACAGCGCCTCGGTGGCGTTCAGGGTGAAGATCAACGGCAAGGTGCGCGTCGAGTTGCGCAATAGGTGCGTGGTCATCACGCGCCACGGACTGGCGCCGATCACCTGCGCCGATTCTACGAAAGGTTCGGCTTTCAGGCGCATCACCTCGGCGCGCACCACGCGGAAGTATTGCGGGATGAAGACCACGGTAATCGATATCGCCGCCGCCATGATCCCGCCCCAGAGGCTCGATTGACCCTGTGAGATGACGATGGACATCACGATGGCCAGCAGCAACGACGGGAATGCGTAGATCGCGTCGGCGAGCACCACCATGATGCGGTCAAACCAGCCACCGAGGTAACCGGAGATCAGGCCCAACAGCACGCCGACGAACAGCGACATCAGCACCGCAGCGATAATCACCCAAATCGCAGTTCGCGCACCGTACATGGTGCGGGAGAAGACATCGTAGCCGGTGACGGTGGTCCCCCAAATGAACTTGTCATCGGGAGCCGCCTGGCGCGGGAAGTCGCCGGACGTATCTGCTGATTGGGCGAAATCAAAGGGAGCAATCAACGGCGCGAAGAGGGCCGAGATAATGAACAGCGCCGAAAGTGCAAGGCCGGCGATCAGCATGCCGCGCTGGAGGCCAGAGGACATGCGCAGGTGTGAAACGACCGGAAGCCGGGCGAACCAGGACTTCCGGGCCGAGGCAATCGAAGGGATGCTCATGATTAGTACCTGACTCTCGGGTCGATCAGGGCCGCAAGGACGTCAACAATGAAGTTGGTGACCGCCACGATAATGGCCAGCACCACCACAATGCCCTGTACCGCGACGAAGTCTCGGGCGGTGAGGTACTCGGCCAGCTTGAAGCCGAGCCCGGCCCACTCGAAGGTGGTTTCGGTGAGCACCGCGCCACCGAGCAGCATGGCGATCTGCAATCCCATCACGGTGATGATGGGAATCAATGCCGGGCGGTAGGCGTGCTTGGTAACCAGGCGGAATTCGCTGACGCCGCGTGAACGTCCGGCTTCAACATATTCTCGTCCCAGTGTGCCAATCGCGTTGGTGCGCACCAGACGCAAGAACACCCCACCGGTCAGCAGGCCCAAGGCCAAGGCCGGGAGCACCGCGTGGGCGGCTACGTCGCCGAAGGCGTTCAGGTTGCCGCTGCGCAGGGCATCCAGCCAATAAATGCCCGAAGGGTTTTGCAGCCCGGTCAGCGCAAGTTCGGTCTGCCAATCGGCACGGCCACTGATCGGGAGCCAATCCAGCCATACCCCGAAGATCAGCTTGAGCAGCAGGCCGGCGAAGAAGACCGGGGTTGCATAGGAGAGGATTGCCAGGATGCGCAGGACCGCATCCGGGTAACGGTCACGGAATTTCGCTGCGACCAGGCCCAAGGGGATGCCCACAAGCAACGCGACGAGTACCGCGTTAACCGCAAGTTCTAGGGTAGCTGCACCATAGGTCACCAAGACCTCGGTGACCGCACGGTTATCGCTCATGGTGCGTCCGAGATTTCCGGTGAACACCTGGCCTAGGTATTCGATGTACTGGATGAGGACCGGGCGGTCATAGCCGGCCTCATGAATTCGTATGGCCAATTGGTCTGGAGTTAGACGTCCACCCATGGCAGCGGTAATCGGGTCACCGGTTACGCGCATGAGGAAGAAGACCACCGTGATGAGGATGAAAACGGTGGGAATGATCAGCAGGAAGCGGGTAATCAGATAGCGGAGGAATCCTCCGCCCTGCTGCTTCGCTGGCTTGCGCGCAGGTGCCGGGCTGTGAGTTTCGCCCGTTTGCGACGTGATTGTCATCTTTTGTCCTTAGTATCAGGATCAGAATTTTGGCGCATGGTCCGAAATGGACATGCCAAGGGGATCTACCTGTGGTGCACGAAGTTCTGCACTTGAGGTAGATCCCCTGGTCTTCGGTGTACTTACGGTGCCGCCGAGATTACTTGCTCAGCACACCTAGGCGGAACTTGAATGATGCGTCCAGGGTCTTTTCGACACCCTGAACGTCCTTACCGGCCACGGCAACCTGCGAGCCTTGCAAGAGCGGCAAGGTGGACAGGTCTTCGGCGACCATTCGCTGTAGCTCCTCGATCGAGGCGGTACGCTCTGCAACATCGGACTGGCCGCGCTGCTCGGAAATCAGCGAATCGACCTCCGCGTTCTCGTAGCCGTTCGACAGGAAGTTCTCGGTGGCGAAGAACGGAGACAGGTAGTTGTCGGCGTCCGAGTAGTCCGGGAACCAGCCCAGCTGGTAGGCGGGATAGTCGGTGACGCGCTGCTTCTGGTAGGTAACCCACTCGGTCGACTTCAAGTCAACGTCGAACAGGCCATCGGCTTCGAGCTGCTTTTCCACCAGTGCGTACTCGTCACCCGAGTTCGGTCCGTAGTGATCCGGGTTGTACTGCAACGCGAGCTTCACCGGGGTCTCCACACCAGCGTCTTCCAAGGCCTTCTTGGCCTTGGCAGCATCTGGCTTGCCATCGGTGCCGTACATATCCTTCAGCGGTTCGATAGCTCCGGTGAATCCCTGTGGAACATACGAATATGCAGGAGTGAAGGTGTCCTTGTAGACGTTTGTGGCGATCGCCTGGCGGTCTACCAGATGCGCGGCTGCCTGGCGTACCGCCAGGGACTTGGCCTCATCGGCGTCGTCGGTCTTTGCTCCGTACGGCATCGAGTCGAAGTTGAAGACGACGTAGCGAAGTTCGCCACCCGGGCCCTTGTGGACGCTGAGGCTCTCTTCGTTGCCCAGGTCTTCGATGTCCGTTGGGGTCAGCGAGCGCCAGGCAACGTCAATCTTGTTCTGCTGCACCTCGAGCTTGAGGTTGTTGGCATCCGCGTAGTACTTGATCGCTGCCTTCGAGTTGGCCGGCGCACCGAGCACACCCTGGTAGGCTTCATTTTCCGTGAAGGAGATCAGGTTGTTCTTGTTGTAGGAATCGATGATGTACTGGCCGCCAAAGGCTTTGGCATCCACGATCTCCTGGTCATCGAGAACCTTGTCGGCCGGGAAGACCTCGTCGTCGACGATGGGGCCAACTGGCGAGGTGAGCACCTGCGGGAAGGTCTGGTCCTCGGCAACCTTGAGCTTGAAGACCACGGTGGTGGCGTCCGGAGCTTCAACCGATTCCATGTTGCCCAACAGTGATGATGGGCCGTTGGGGTCCGCGATCTCCAGTTGGCGGTCGAAGGAGAACTTTACATCTTTCGAATCGAGATCATTTCCGTTGGCCCACTTTAATCCCGGCTTCAACTTAACGGTGAATTCGGTAGGGCTGGTGTACTCGGCCGACTCGGCCAAGTCATTGGATGGGTCTGGGCTGCCCGGTTCCGAGTTCAGCACAAACGGGTAGATCTGGTTCATGACCATAAACGAGCCATTGTCGTAAGAGGCCGCTGGGTCAAGCGACGTTACTTTATCGGTTGTGCCCAAGGTGATGGGGGCACTGCTGGCTTCACCGGATCCGTCGCCGCCCGAGTCATTTGATGACGGACCGGTACAACCGGTCAGCGCGATGGCGGAAATACCGATAACGGCAGCTGCGAGTCGCATACCGTTCTTTTTGCTGGCCATGAGCAATCCTTCTCTGTCGTAGAACATGCGGAGTGATAGTTAGCACATGCTTCATACAGCCTAAGTGATGGAGCTCACGAAAGGCGAATGAAATCTCCGGTTTCGGCGCAGAAAGTGAGACCCATGCCGCATTCCCCAGTGATCTGGACTTCGCCATTGGAAGCTTTCTAATGCCGCGAGAGCAATGACATATACCTAAGAATGCCCCCCGTACTCTAGGCTTGGAGACGATGATGACACGTAGAGACGCAGCTATTGCGTTGGATATTCCCATGGAAATGGCCAAGCGCCATGGCGTCCCTTCGCGAATGAGCGAAAAAGAATTTGCCGAGCTCAATGCAAACCCGCCGGCCTGGCTGGTCCAGTCGCGGGCTAATCGCAAAGCCGGCAGCCGCCCGGTTTGGGTCCACCTGACCTGCATCGTATGCGGGCAAGACGAATACGAACGTCCAAAGAAGTGGTGGCCGAACTTCGACTTCGTGCACTGCGCCATTCACTCTCCCGCCCAGCTTCCGAAACTGGAGACTGGAAAGACCCGCGTGGAGTACCAAGACATTTCCGCACGCATGTTCGGCATTGTCGACGAGGGCAACGAATAGCCGGCGGCAACTGAAATTAACTAGGTCGGCCCG
>NZ_NRGV01000039.1:0-96441 GCF_002332385.1 Glutamicibacter sp. BW80
TCATGAAATACCCGGGCTAGAGCAAGACGCAAATGACGACAGATTTGACGCCGGTTAAAACGCCTCCGGTTGCTGAAGGATCTGTGTGAACCCTCGTTGGAACGTCTTTTCGGGAGTATCGTGGTAAGTAGTAGCCGTGATCGGATGGCATGGCTACCCGGCCATTTAATGGTCGAAAATTGACCCGGAAGGGACCAACCTATGGGAGTTCAAAACAACGACGGTGACTAGGTCATCGACGTCATCGACGTAATTCGCGAGTCTCAATGTGAATTAACGTTATTCACGTCGAGGCCTTTTCGCTTCGCAGGCGGAGCCTTTCTTGCTGCACCGCCAACCCAATGGAAGATAGCCGATTCTAAGCCGGGAATACCGGTAAGAACAGGAGAGACGCCATGTCGACAATTCACGGAGCGTCCAGACCGCACAGCACACATTTGGGTTTGGGACTAGCCGCGGGCGGTGCCCTGCTTGCAGCCATGTTCCTAGCCATCATATTTTGGGTTCCCATGGGACTCATTCCCAGCATGAATCCCATGTGGATCGTCGTCGCATGGGGCGCCATGCTCATGTGCTGGGGTGTTTTCCGGTTGATCGCCGGGCCCAGCAGCCTAGACCATTTTAATGGCGGTACCAGCGCAGGCTCTTAGCCTCAGAGAGAGTGCTTTCTGCCGAAGGGCGGAGCACGAACTCACAGCTTAGAAAAACGAAGCCACTGTGCCACTTGAATTCGAAGTGGCACAGTGGCTTCGTAAAAGCTACAAAAGTGATACCTGCAGATATTGCGTCGCCGACGCGTCAGCTTCGGTTACTAGATCTCAATACCGGGATCTGCCCGTTTCCGGCATCAGTAGTCGACGAGGCCCTAATCAGTAGCAAGTACCACTTCGGTTCTAATTTCCGAACTGGTTGTCTTCTCCACCTTCGCTGCCGAAATCATTGCCACGATTGGCTGATTCCGTTGAGCCAAACTGATTTTCTTCGTCGTCGTCTCCACCGTAGGATCCCTGGCTGGAGTCCTGGTCGCTACCGCTACCGTAGGATTGCTGTCCACCACCGCTGCCGAAATCACTGCCATCGTTGGCGCTGTTTTCGGAATCTGGCTGGCGTTCGTCGTTGCCACCGCTATTCTCATAGCCACCCCGAGAGCCGAAGTCGCTGGTCCCCTCGGATTCGTTGTTGTCGAAGTTCCCGAACTGCTCACTTGAATCGTGCTCGGACATGATGTCCTCCTTGATCGTGTTGATCGTGGTTCCTGACTAGTTCCACGCTATGGACCCCTATCCGAAGTACGCAAGGTATGTGCAAGTTCTAACTGTGAAATGCTATGTAACGTTCAGGTAACGCTCACACTTGTTTCGAATTCCTCAACGGCGAGGCAAACTTCCGGTGAACAACTGACAGCCACGGGGACCTTCCTGCACTAGCGCTGAAGATCCCCGTGGCTCTCGAAATGAAAATGTATATTTCTATTTGTGGTTCATCGGAATGCGTACGCCGCGTTCGGCGGCAACCTCGATGGCGCGGTCATAGCCAGCATCAACATGGCGGATGACCCCCATGCCAGGGTCGTTGGTAAGCAGGGCCTCTAGCTTTGCGGCGGCCATTTCCGTGCCGTCGGCTAGGGACACCTGGCCTGCGTGGATCGAGCGGCCCATGCCCACGCCACCGCCGTGATGGATCGAAACCCACGAAGCACCGGAGCTCGTCGCGGTCAGGGCATTGAGCAGCGGCCAATCGGCGACGGCATCCGTACCATCGGCCATGGCTTCGGTCTCCCGGTATGGCGATGCCACCGAACCCGAGTCCAGATGATCGCGTCCAATGACGATCGGCGCAGAGACTTTCCCGTCGGCAACCAGCTGGTTGAATAGCAAGCCCGCCTTGTGGCGTTCCCCGTAGCCCAGCCAGCAGATGCGTGCAGGCAGGCCTTCGAATTCGACACGTTCCGCCGCGGCATCCAGCCAACGGTGCAGGTGTACGTTTTCTGGAAACAGCTCCTTGAGCGCTTGGTCAGTCACGCGAATATCCTCCGGATCGCCGGAGAGCGCAACCCAACGGAATGGGCCCAGACCCTCGCAGAACAACGGACGGATGTAAGCCGGAACGAAGCCAGGGAATTCGAAAGCACGCTCGTACCCGCCCTTGCGTGCTTCATCGCGGATGGAATTACCGTAGTCGAAGACCTCGACGCCGAGGTCCTGGAACTCGACCATCGCCTCAACCTGCTTGGCCATCGCTGCTTGGGCCTTGAGGGTGAAATCGGCTGCGTCTGCGGCCGCGGCGGGGGCCCACTGGTCCAGCGTGTATTCCACCGGCAGGTAGCTCAGCGGATCATGGGCACTGGTCTGATCGGTGACGACGTCAATCGAGATCTCGCCTGCCTTCTGGCGCCGCAAGAGCTCCGGGAAAACTTCCGCCGCATTGCCGACGAAACCTACGGAGTGTCCGCGGCCTTCGGCCTTAGCCGCTGCTACCTTGGCTAGAGCCTTGTCGAGGTCCAGCTCCACCTCATCCAGGTAGCGCTTTGAAACGCGTCGGCGCAGACGCGACTCGTCCACATCCACAATCAGGCAGGCCCCCTCGTTCAAGGTCACCGCCAATGGCTGGGCACCACCCATACCGCCGCAACCGCCGGTGAGGGTCAGCGTGTTTGCCAGCGTACCGTTGAAGCGTTTCGCGCCGATAGCTGCGAAAGTTTCATAGGTGCCCTGCAAAATGCCTTGAGTGCCGATGTAGATCCACGAGCCGGCGGTCATCTGGCCATACATCATCAGGCCTTCGGCTTCGAGCTTGCGGAAGTGCTCCCAATTTGCCCAGTCTCCCACCAGATTCGAGTTGGCGATGAGCACACGAGGTGCCCACTTGTTGGTGCGGAAGACACCGACGGGCTTGCCCGACTGGACCAGCAAGGTCTCGTTTTCTTCCAGGTCCTTCAGAGTCTCGACAATTGCATCGAATGCTTCCCAAGAGCGTGCCGCCTTGCCGGTTCCTCCGTAGACGACGAGGTCTTCGGGGCGCTCGGCAACTTCTGGGTCGAGGTTATTCATCAGCATGCGCAGCGGGGCTTCGGTTGCCCAGGACTTGGCGTTCAGCTGGGTCCCGCGCGGGGCGCGGACGACTCGTGGTTCATGATTCATGATTGGCTCCTTTGGCAGCAGCGGAAGTAACTTTCTATCTTCCATCATTGGCCAAAGCAGGCAAGGAGGGTACGCCCTAGCACAGGGTCATGTCCGGAATTTCAGACTGGGCGTACCGGAGCGAGGCGTCGCCCATGCACCCGGCTGGTCAGCTGCCCTGCGGTTTGCCGAATCTGTTCGAGCAACGGTTCCCAACGTTCCTCGGGGACCCGATCACCGAGGAACGTCACCGCAACCGCGGCTACCGGCCAACCATTCGCATCCTGTATTTCGACGGCAAGGGAATGGAAGTCCGCGGTGACATCCCCGCGTTCTACGGCGAACCCGCGTTTTGTTGTCTGGTCCAGCTCGCGGCGTAGCTGCTGATAGGAATTAATCCCGCTATCTTGCGCGCGATTGCTGAAACTTGAGGTGCCCGGGTACAGCGCACGAACCTGTGACTTCGGCAGGGCAGCCAGAATCGCGCGGCCCGAGGCGGTCAAATGCGAAGGCAGGCGCACCCCGACGTCGGTGACCAGCGAGGGGCGGCCCTTGGCGCGTTCCTCTACGATATAGAGCACGTCAGGCCCGTGGAGCACGGCCAGATGGGCGCTTTCGCCTACCTTGTCCACGAGTTGCGCAATCAGCGGTGCTCCGAACCTAGCCAGAGGTTCTTGCCTGGTGTAGGCACTGGAGAGCTCGAAGGACGATACCCCCAAACCGTAGGCTTTCTCCTCGGGGTAATGGGCGATGAAACCTTGTTCGAGCATCACATTCAGCAGCTGGTACACACTGGATCTGGGCAGCTCCAGCAGCTTGGCGATCATCGCCGCCGGGGTCGGCGACTTTCGGCTTGCGAGTAAACGCAAGACGCGGAGCGTATTTTCCGCTGCCGGAACCTTGCTGCCCATCAATGACCCCTTAGTCGAAAAACGCCTACCTGCTAGGGAACTCTAGCAAGACTCTGAGCAAAGGAGCGTTTTCTTCCCTAGGAAATTTGGTCTTGAAAAGACTCGTTGAGCTGTTCGAGCCTTGGCGGGTGGGCCCCGGAAACCAGTACTGTCAGCTCCGAACAACGAGTCGCCTGAGTCAGCGCAGACTCCAATTCCTTCTGGTCCAAGGCTTCGCCCTTTGTGATGAGCGCCTGCGCCAACGAACTATTGAGCAGCCCATGAAGCAGGCCGGACATGAATGCGTCGCCAGCACCGATGGAGTCCACGACCTTCACCGCACGGGAATGGACGAGTACCTCGGTGTTCTTCGTGCGGGCGGTTGCGCCGCGTGCCCCGAAGGTCATCACGGCAAGCTTGGCGCCGCGTTCCAGAATATGATCCAGGATGCGTTGGCAGTCCCAACCGGGGTAGAGCCACAAGGCATCGTCATCGCTGAGCTTGACCACATGGGAGAGGCTCATCAGTTTTTCTACCTGCTTCAGCGCCGCGGCACGCTTGGGAATCAGTTGCGGACGCAGATTCGGGTCATAGCTGCGCAATTGCGTTGCCGGAGAGCCTTGGAATGCTTCCAATACTTTCTCGCATCCCGGTGCCAGCCATCCAGCGATGGAGCCTGCATGCAGGAGTTGCGCCTCGGAGCTTGGGACGCCGCCCGGAAGTTCCCAGGACAAGTCGAATTCGTAGCTCGCGTCGCCCACTCCGTCGACGGAAACCGTGGCGGAGTTCGTGGACTGCTGCGCGAAGCTGCCGGCCGCGAGCGCTACACCGGAATTTTCGAGGTGCGCGGCGATCAACTTGCCGTACGCGTCTTCGCCTAGCTCTGTATGCAAGTTGACTTGATGGCCTAAGCGTCCTAGGCCCACCGCGACATTCATCGGGGAGCCACCTGGATGAGCCACGTCATCAACGATATCGGCTAGAGCTTCGCCAACCACCTGTATCTGTGCCATGACTCGATACTACGGAAATTCACCTAAATAGCCATTTCCGGGGCGTGGGTTCGGCGCTTATTGCGCGGAACCTCACAAATGCGTGTCGAGACCGTGGAAAATCGGTGAGCTTATTCGCGCTGAGCTATCAGGAACCACCGCTATCGGTGAGTCGCCTTCGGCCCTCGTTCCCCTGAACCGGCGGGGGCAGGAGGCCCCGGCCTGCCGAATCCTGAACGTTCCCGGGATTCAGCCGGCCGGAGGACTCAATAGCGCGCGGCCTCGACATTCAGCCGGTAGCCGCGCTTGATGACGGTGGTGATCAGGTCCGGGTGCGGGAGCGTGCGCCGCAGCCGGCTGAGCGTCATGTCCAGCGCGTGCTTCGAGGACACCGTGGGCAGCACGGCGCCGAGTTCGTCGCGCGAGACGACCGATCCTCCGGCCTCCAGCAGGCAGCGCAGGATCTCGGTCTGGGCCGGGGTGAGTTCGCAGCGCTCATCGTTCAGGCTCAACGTGCGCCCGCGCAGTTCGCATTCCCCGAAAACCGTCGGCGCGCTGAGTGTGCCCAGCGCGCCCAGATGCTCGACCAGCTGCAGAATCATCGCGCCCATGCGGTGGCGTTCGGGAACCAACGCGCCGTGCACACCGGAGGACTGCAGCGGGGCCGCCGTCACCGGGCCCACCGTTGCCACCGCAATGCGTTCGTTCAACGAGCGGATCAGCGCCTGGTAGCGATTGCGCGTGCGGGCCGCGGCGAACAGCGCATGCACGCTGGGCGCGCTGGTGAAGGTGATGGCGTCGAAATGCGCGGCGCAGATCCCCTCGACCAGCAGCGAAAGGTGCTGGTCGGAGCTGGTGTCCAGCCAGCGGTACGGCTCGACCTTCAGTACCCGCGACGCACCCAGATCCCGCAGCGACTGGGCGAGCCCATGGTCGCTGTCCGCATGCAGCTGCACCGCCACGGTTTGCCCCGCGATCGAATGCCCCAGCAGCGGAAGCAGCCCGGCGGTGGTGCCGTCCTGGGCGACACCGGCGGCGTGGAATCCCAGGGCGCGCACCGCACCGTGGGCCTTCGCACCGCGCACGTAGAGCTTCGCGGCCTTCATCGACTGGCACAACTGGTGGCCGAGCCCTGCGGCCTCGGCCGAATCGAACCAGCGCCGCAGCCCATAGGCGGTGGAGATGATCACCGCCTCCGGGCGCAACTCGATCAGCTTCCTGGTCTGCTCCACGAGCAGTGCCTCGTCGTCCAGCGGTGCGAGCTTCAGCAACGGTGCGTGGGTGACCTCGGCGCCGCGGCGTTCGAGAGCTTCGATGAGTTCGGCCGACCGCCGGTCGCTGGTCACCGCGATCCTGAAACCGGACAGTGGCAGATCCAGCGCGCTCATGCGCTGGCCCCAAAATTTGCCATTTCCTCGGCCAGCAGCCGCTGCGGCAGGGCCGCCACCTCGCCGATGACGATCACCGCAGGATTCGCGCACCCGCGCGCCCGGGAGGTCGCCGTCAAGGTGGCCAGCGTTGCAAAGGTGGTGCGTTGCTCGCCGGTGGTCCCGGATTCGACGATTGCACAGGGCATGGTGGCCGCCATGCCCTGGCGCAGCAGGCCGGAAGCGGTGCTTTCCAGGGTGCCCATGCCCATCAGGATGATGATGGTGCCGCCCAGCCCGGTGAGCTGCTCCAACTGCTGGCTTTCCAGCGGGTCGTGGCCCGAAATGACGGAGAACACCCGGTTCACGCCGCGTGCCGTGACCGGAATGCCGGCGGCCGCGGGAACCGTAATGCAGGAACTGAGTCCGGGAACCACGCTGATGGCAATGCCTGACTTGGAGGCGGCGGCCATCTCTTCGAATCCGCGGCCGAACACAAACGGGTCTCCGCCTTTGAGCCGAACCACATTTGAACCGGCCTTGGCGGCGGTCAGCATCTGCTCTTCGATCTGGGACTGGCTGACCTTGTGGTGGCCGGGCTGCTTGCCGACATCCACGATCACCGCCTGCGGGGCGAGCTTCCGCACGAGATCGCCGGGGCCCAACCGGTCAACGAAGACCATGTCGGCGTCGGCTAAGACGCTGACCGCTCGCACGGTCAGCAGATCGAGCGCGCCGGGGCCACCGCCGACCAAGGTGATCTGGCCGGAGCCGGAGACCGGTTGGCGCGTCAAGACCGGCAATCCCCGTCGCTGGGCCGCTTCGCGCAGCGGCTGGAGCCGCTGGGGAAAGGCATCGCAGATGACCAGCAGGTTCGCGGTTTCGAGCGCTACGAGTCCGCTTTCCGGGTTATCCGCGGAAATTACCTGCGCCCCCTGCGCGATGAAATGCTCCGCTGCCCCGCGTGCGCCCCTTCGCTCTCCGGCGAGCAGCAGCGTGCAACCCTTGATCTCGAACGCTGTGCCGTTCATCGGACAGACCCCGCAGCGCGTTCGCAAGCCATGCGGTCGGCGCGGAATAAGCCTGCTTGTCCAACAAAAACCTTTTTCCCGCTCACCGCTTCGTTGACGCGGTGAGCGGGCAAACAGTCGCCGGCAGTGAGGGTCGTTTGATCTTTTGAACGGTTTGACATGGGAAGTCAGCTCCACTTGTTTCTCGATGGCTCGATGCTGACAACACTATCGAGGAACCTTTGCCCCGAAATTTCCCATTTGTTTCCATAGGAATAATTCATACATAAACTCGACGAGACTTATGGGGGCGTTTGTGCACCGCCGCGCAATGAAGCCTGGCCGCGGCCAATGCCGGTGAAACGAGATTTACCTGGGCGCAACAGAACCGTGCGATCGGCCGTAACACGCGCTTCGTAGACTGCAATCACCGGCTCGTGGCAACGAGCCTCGAAAATATAGAGGGGAAGAGGCATGGGCCTACGCATTGCCCGCGTCATGCCGGAGCCCGGTGGGACCGCATGAGCAGGGGAGCAACAACCGCACCGCAAACCGAGTCCCTGGTGGCCGTCTCGCACGGCACCAGCGATCCGGCGGGCCAACGGGCCATCAATTTACTGGTGGAGGAAATCCGCCGGGCAGCCGAAGTGGCCGTGCACCAGTCATTCGTCGACGTCCAAGAGCCCCGGGCAAGTACGCTGCTCCGCGGGTTGTCGGACGAAGAGCCGCACGCGGTCCTCGTGCCGTTGCTGCTTTCGCGGGGTGTGCACGTGGATCAAGATCTCACCGAGGCGGCGGCGCTGCGGACCGATACCCGCATCGCACCGGCCCTCGGCCCGCACCCGTCGCTCGCTCTGGTTATCGAGCACCGGCTCGTGCAGGCCGGATGGCGGCGCGGAGAACCGGTCATCCTCGCCGGCGCCGGGACGCGGCTGGCCCAGGGCGTGCACGACTGCCAGCAGGTTGCCAACCTGCTGGCCGGCCTGCTGGGGGTGCAGGTCACCGCCGCCTTCGTGGCCGCGGCGAGCCCTTCGCTGGGCGAAGCGGTCGCCGCGGCCCGGGCGGCGAACCCGCAACACCGAGTGGTCGTGGCCAGCTACCTGTTGGCGCCAGGCTACTTTCAGTCCCTGGTCGAGCGCTGCGGCGCAGATCTGGTCAGCGACCCGTTGCTTGCCCCGGAGGCTGAGGTGCCCGCAGAATTGGTGAATCTCGTGCTGGAACGATTCACCGCGGCGCAAGCTTAGACCGACGCCAACCTTCCGCACTTGCCCGGCAAGGACCAAAACGGCACAGTGGAAGCATGCAGTCGCTTTTCGATGACGGCGCCTTCGAGCGTCGGCCCCACACGGTGCGCGCGGGCGCGGTCCATCTGCCCGGCTGGCTAACCCGCGAGCAGCAGGAATGGATGACCGAACGCTTCCTGGAGTGGGGCAATGGACCGGTCCCGCCGCATTCCACGCTGGTCAATGGCCACCCGATGAAGGTCAAGACGGTATGCCTGGGCTGGCATTGGGGAAACTACACCTACACGCGCACCGCCGAAGACCTCAACGGCCAGCGGGTGCCGCCGATGCCTGATTGGCTGGTGGGACTGGGCCGACGCGCGGTGCTGGAAGCGACCGCGGACGGAGCAAAGGCCGCGGGCTACAACCCCGATGTGGCGATCATCAATTACTATCCGCCGGGCTCGACCATGGGCATGCACCAAGACGCCGAAGAGAAAATCAACGCACCGATCGTCTCGCTGTCCATCGGCGAGAGCGCGAACTTCCGCTTGGGCAACAACGAGACACGCACCAAGCCCTACCAGGATGTGCGCCTGGCTTCCGGGGACCTGTTCGTCTTCGAAGGGCCCGCCCGGTGGGCCTTCCATGCGGTGACGAAGATCCATCCGGGCACGGCTCCGGCCGGCTGGCCGCTGTGCGGCGGCCGGATCAACATCACGCTGCGTGAAACTGGGATGGGCTAAGTAGCTATTCGGAGGCCAGATCGAGGGTGGCAATGACCGCCCGATGATCGGAGTCTCCCACCGCCAAGGTGTCCGAGGAGCCGGTATCGAGGCCGCGAACCAGCACGTGATCGATGCCCAGCACGGGCAGCGGACGATTCGGCCAGGTCATCCCGAAACCCCAGTGCTCATGCGGCACCTTGTCGAGCTGATCCGAGACCGGCGCGAAATGGCGGTCCGCATTCGTCGCATTAAAATCGCCCAGGGCAATAATCTTCGCGCTTCGGTCGGCGGCGAGCATGCTTCCCAGATTGCTTAGCATCAGGTCGCGTTCGGAATGTTCCAGGGGCCGGGCCGAAGCCACATGGACGGCGTACACCGTCACGTCCCCGGCAGCGGTTTGAACGCGCAGTTTCACCGCTCGGGACCAACCCAATCCAAGGTCCAATGGCTCTTCTGCGAGGATCGGGTACTTGCTGTAGACCCCCACGGTTCCCACGGTGTACTGGTGCGGGTGGGTTTCTTCCAGCAGTGCACCGACTTCCTGGGCCTGGCCTTCACCCAGTTCCTGCAGGCTTATCAGATCTGCGCCCGTGGCTAGCAGGCCCTGTGCGGAACTGTGCGCCCCGTCTTCGTGCACATTCTGCGTGGCGACAATAAATTTGGCGGCCGGTTCGGGGGCATTCGCCGGCAGGAACGCCGCGCCAAAGATCCACGACCAGGCCACCAACGGAAGCAGAAGCACCAGAAACGAGATGCGGCCACGCGCCGCCAGCGCCCAGCAGAACAACAAGGGCACGCCGAGGCCTAGCCAGGGCGCCAAATTGTCCAGAAAAAGTCCGAGCCCGCCGCGTTCGGGGAAACTGCGGTGGGCAACTAGCACTATGGTCAGTGCCAAAGACAAAAGAACTATCAATAACCGGGCGGCCATCCGGCCGGCGGTGAGGCGTTTATGAGCTGCATGGGACATGAGAATTCCACAGTGCCACATGTTCCTCGCCCAGCCGTGGATTGAGCTTGGAATACCCGCGCCGCGTTCCGTGTTGGGTACCCGAGAGGTATTGTCATTACGATTGATACGGGCGCCAACGTAGCCGTGCCATGAACACACCCGAATCGCAGCAAAGTAAGAGGCCCCCAATGAACCGTTTAGCGCCCCCGCGGTATTTAGAAGGCAGGACACTGCTCTTCGCGATTATTGCCCTAGGCATGGGTGGCTTCGGCATCGGTGTGACCGAGTTCGCCATGATGGGCCTGCTCCAGGAAGGCGCCGAGGACTTGAACGTCACGAATTCCCAGATGGGGCTCGTGATCAGCACCTACGCGATCGGCGTGGTTGTCGGTGCGCCGCTGTTGACCGCGGTCGCCGCAAAAATCCCGAAAAAGCGTGCGGTGCAGCTACTGATCCTGCTCTTTGCCGTGGCAAATCTTTCCTCATTCTTCGCTCCGGATTACGGAACCATGCTGTTCACCCGGTTCCTTTCCGGACTGCCGCACGGGGCCTACTTCGGGTTGGCAGGTGTGCTGGCAGGTAATTTGGTGCCCGGCAGCATGCGTGGGCGAGCCATCGCGTGGGTAATGCTGGGCCTGTCGGTGGCAAACGTCGGCGGTGTCCCCTTGGTGACCTTGCTGGGCCAGGAAGTCGGATGGCGTTCGATGTTCCTTGTGGTCACCGCGGTGGGGCTGCTCACCTTTGCCTTGATCACTATTTTCGTCCCGCTGCGCAGGGCCGAAGCGGGAGCAAGTATGCGCCGCGAACTTTCGGCGCTTAAAAGCCTGCAAGTCTGGTTGGCCATGGCAACCGGCATCGTAGGCTTCGGTGGGTTCTTCGCGGTCTACTCCTATATTTCTCCAACCCTCACCGACGAAACCGGGCTGGATATTGTGCTGGTTCCACTGGCCCTGGCGCTCTACGGGGTGGGCATGGTGGTCGGCTCGTTGATCGGAGGACGGCTGGCCGACTGGTCGGTGTTCGGAGCGATCAAGCTGGCCAGTGTGCTCATGGTTATCAGCATGCTGGTGTTTGCCGCCGTTGCCTCGTGGGTGATCCCAACACTCATCATGGTGTTCGTCCTGGGCAGCGTCGGTTCGCTGCTGATCCCGAGCCTGCAGACGCTGCTGATGGATTCGGCCCCACATGCGCAGTCGTTGGCCGCGTCGCTGAACCACTCGGCGCTCAACGTGGCCAATGCCCTCGGCGCTGCGCTCGGCGCGATCGTGATCAGCGCGGGCCTGGGCTACCGTGCGCCGTCGGTGGTCGGAGCCGGACTTGCGGCCCTGGGCTTGCTGATCGCGTGGATTACCCAGCTCCGAGCCCAGAAGCTTGGCCTGGTTATCGGCGCCGCAGCGGCTCTCGAACGGGTAGACGCACCGGAACAACGCTAAACGTCGAATGCTGACGAGTGCGGGGCGTGGATCCAATGGATCCATGCCCCGCACTCAGCTGTACTGGTCAGCCCTCTTGGCTTCCTACGGCGCCGATATTGAACATCCAACACACCCCGAACTTGTCGGTCAGCATTCCGAACGAGTCACCCCACGGGGCCTTGGCCAGAGGTTCATCGATGCGCGAACCCTCGGAAAGTTTCTCCCACCAGGCGGTGAGCTTCGCTTCGTCTGCTGGGTCGGTGGCATCGTTGCTCAGGGCAATGGTGCCGTTTCCGGTCACATTCATTTCCGGCAGGGCATCGGAACCCATCAGGTGCAGTCCTCGATCGACGAATAAGGAAGAGTGCATGATCAGGTCGGCGGTGGCGGGATTGCCGTCATCCATTCCTTCTTTGAATGTCATGGCGGAGTATTCTCCGCCGAAAACGGAGTGGTAGTACTCCATTGCCTCGCGGGCGACGCCGCCAAATTGCAGATAAGGGGTCATAGCAACGGACATTGGGAAGTGACCTTTCGCCGAAGTTCGTAGGACGGATCCGTCCACGAGGCACATTCTTCCACCGGAATTCGAGGATGGGAAGAGCGGCTGTGATTAGCCTCTCGGATTCCCGATTGGTATTTATCTGCAGGCTCCGGTAGAGTTATATCTCGGTTCGGAGGTCCAAAAGATCGTAAGAACTAAACCTTCATCTGGGGGTATGGCGCAGTTGGTAGCGCGTCTGCATGGCATGCAGAAGGTCAGGGGTTCGAATCCCCTTACCTCCACAGATTAAAATCCCGGTATCACTTGCAAAAAGTGATACCGGGATTTTTTCGCTTAAGCTTCTGCGGCCCTTTGCCGAATTCCGGGACGCGCCGGGCGTCTAGCCGTGCTGCGGGCTCGGGTCGCCGATATGGCCCTCGGCGCTGGCATCCAGCACGCGGGCGACAAAAGCTGCATACTCACCCATGTAGTGCTTCAGGAAGTCGGCCGTCGAATGATTGAGCACATTGCCCTCGGCGTCGAAGTCTTCCTGATTGAACGCCAGATAGACCTCGGGGGAGTTCAGCTGCGGGGAGTCGAGGAAGCTGAGCACGCCGCGCATCGAGGACTGCATCACCGCGGTGCCGATGGCACCCATTGAGGCTCCGACAAGTCCGCTGGGCTTGCGGGCGAACGAGTTGGTGCCCCATGGCCGTGAACCCCAATCGATCGCATTTTTCAGCGCACCGGGAATCGAGCGATTGTATTCGGGGGAGATGAACAACAACCCGTCCGAAGCTTCGATGGCCCGTTTGAGTTCGGTACCGACGGAAGGGTAATCCTCGTCGTAATCGTAGCTGTAGAGCGGCAGATCCTTGATCGGGATTTCGGTGAATTTCAGATTTTCCGGGGCCAGTTTGATCAGGGCCTTGGACAACGTGCGGTTGATGGAATTCGTGGCTAGCGAACCGACAAAATAGCCGATGCTGTACTGTCTCATGTCCCCAGTTCACCACCGTCGCCGGCATCCGTCTAGAGATTTTCGAAGAAGAAATTCGCCGGGCATCATTTCCTTGCGGCGCAATAGAATGACGCACGCCGAGAGCCTGCGTCATTCTATTGCGCCTCAGGTCAGCGACTACTGCAGGGGATCTTTCGGATTGGGCAGCCGATAAACTTTTTCATCATCCACCGACTGCACGCCTTCGACTTGCTGCAGCTGGGCACGCAGTTCCTCGTTGCCGTGACCGATCACCTGGCCCAGTGTGCCAAGTACCTTGTTGATCCGCAGCCCGGAGGCTTCCAGCGAACTGACCACCTGATCGATCCGAGCGGTATAGGTCGCCGTCACGGTCACGACATAGGTGTGCGAGGAGGCTACCCGATCATCGGATGATTCGCTCATGATCTCCGCGCCCCTAAGCTTCGGCCGGTGGCGGAGCTTGGGTGAGGCCTGATCCAACATCCACGGAGAACAGCTCCAACCGCTGGGCTTCCTGCACGAGCTCCGCCCACAACTCCCGCGCCCGGAAGCCGGTGGCCTCGGCAAGCAACGCCGCGATGCCGGCCACATGCGGGGTAGCCATGGAGGTGCCGCTGATGGTGTTGTACCGTTCGGCCCCCGGCCACGAGGAATAGACCGCTACCCCCGGACCGCAAATATCCACCTGGCCGCCACGGCCCGGCAGCGTGCGAGCGGAGAAGTCGGCTATGTCCAGCGTGTTATCCAGCGCGCCGACCGCCATTACGTAGGGGCTGTTGGCCGGTGCGCCGACGAACCCTGCGTTCCCCTGCGAGCGTTGGGCGTTATTGCCCGCCGCGGCGATGATCAGCGAACCGAGTTCCAGCGCCCGGCGTCCGGCGGTCACATAGGGCGGGTGCACCTGCGGCACATCGGCCCCCAACGACATGGAGATCACCTGGCATTCATTTTCCAAGGCCCAGTCGATACCGGCCAGGATGGTTGCGTCAGACCCGGAGCCGTCGGCGCCAAGCACCTTGCCCGCGTAGATATCCGCCCCGGAGGCCACGCCGTAGCCGCGTCCGTCAGCCAGGGTGCGCGGCCCGCAGGAGGAACCGATGCAATGGGTGCCATGTCCGTGGCCATCTTGGGCGTCCTCACCCTCGACGAAGGACTTGGACACCACCGTGCGTCCGGCAAAGTCGGGGTGGGCCAAATCAAAGCCGGTGTCCAGCACCGCCACCTTGACGCCGGCGCCGGTGAATTTGGAGTCGACCGCGGCTACCGCCTGCAGGCCCCAGGTCGCTTGGTCGGTGTCGTTGAAAGAATCGGAGGGCTGCGCGGCGGGCTCTGCCGACAAGGCGTAATAGACCATCTCGGGGACCACGCGGGTTGGCATCCTCCGGCTGGCGCAACGTGCCTGGAACTCGTCGAGATGCTCGGCGGCGCTGCTGACCACGGCAATGCCCAGCCGCGGGAAGTATTCGGTCAAGCCGTAGCCTTCGGACTCGAGAATCTGCGGGACATCCTCGGAAAGCGCGCGGAGTCCAACGCTTGCGCTCTCGGTTTGTTCGGCCGAATCGAAGACCAGCACGTAGCGACCAGGAATAGGGGTAGCGCTGGAACGGAGAAAGGGAACCTCTGGGGTGAACATGGTCGACTCCTTCAGAACAAGTCAGCTTCCAGCTCCGCGCCGCTAGGTGAATTCATCCGCTGCCGAAGCTGTGGGTACTTAGCACTGTACAGCTCTTGGTGTGCGCGTCACCACGATTTGGCATGAAACTTTTCGGCCTGCGCACTGCGGGGTTAAAAGTGCCAGAAGATCCAGTGGATTGCGCTCTGATATCGGTCGAGTCGGAGATGAATGAATATTTCGCCCAGAATCGTGCCGCACAGAAGAGATGAATTTTCTCTCAATTACTTGACGTCTGGATTTGCGGATCAAGCGCCGGGAATCCGTGGAAATCTGCGGCTACGGCAGCGCGGGTTCTTCGCTAAATTTGTTTTTAGTCTCGACAAACGCACTAGTCAAGGTCGAATCAATGGTCAACCGAACGAGATTTCGAATATTTTTCGCCTGTGCGTGTCACGCAGAGCAAAGCTGATGCACAAGGCGCCGAACCCACAGGGATAATGGGACTAATTTTCCCGGTTCCACTTGTATCTTAGTCCGCGACGCATAAGGGTGTTAAACCATAGGGCAATACTCGCAGCAAAGGACAACTTACGATGACGCGAAATATAGACGAGGTCGAACCTCCCGAGAATCCGGATGGACTCGGGGTGGACGAGACTGTTTCGGACTCACCGCATACCGCGCCGATTCCGGTGCATATGCACATTGCCGAAAACGACACCGACGAACAGATCACCGCTAAGCTCCGCCGCCAAGGCGTGCGTTTGGGCAAGGGCGGAATCGCGCCAGCGGTCTTCTGGCCGTCATTGATCGTGATCGTGGCCGTGGCGCTTTTCGCCATTTTCCTGCCCAACGCGGCGGATACGGTGTTCAAAGGGGTCCAGAACTGGATCGTGACGAACCTGGGTTGGTACTACATGCTGATCGTCGGCGGCTTCGTGGCCCTGGTGATCGTGATCGGCTTCTCCAAGCTCGGGCGGATCACGCTGGGCAATGACGGGGAGAAACCGGAATTCGGCTTGTTCAGCTGGTTCGCGATGCTCTTCGCCGCCGGCATGGGCATCGGCCTGGTGTTCTACGGCGTCGGTGAACCGCTGATCTATGCCACGGTTGACCCGAAGCCCGGATGGGAAGGCACCGAAGCGGAGCTGGCAGGCCTTGCCATGGCGCAGACCTTCATCCACTGGGGCCTGCACCCGTGGGCCATCTACGCCGTGATCGGCCTGGCCCTGGCCTACGCAATCCACCGCCGCGGCCGTCCGGTCTCCATTCGCTGGGCGCTGGAGCCGATCCTTGGCGATCGCGTCAAGGGCTGGTTGGGCGACGTGATCGACGTGCTGGCCATCTTCGGCACGGTCTTCGGCGTGGCTACCTCGCTGGGCCTTGGCGTGCAGCAGATCAGCTCGGGCATGGAGGCCATCGGCCTGGTCGACTCGGTGGACAACACGCTGCTGGTCATCCTCATCGTCATCATCACCTTCCTGGCCACCATGAGCGTGGTCAGTGGCCTGGGCGCCGGCATTAAGTGGCTCTCGAATATCAACCTGTCCATGGCGGGCCTGCTGATGATCAGCGTGCTGCTGCTGGGACCAACCTTGTTCCTGTTCCAGAACTTCGTGCAGTCCATCGGCGTGTATCTGGCCAACTTGATGAACATGACCTTCGACGTAGGAGCATTCCAGCAGGGCGAAGCAGCGCAAACCTGGTTCTCCAGCTGGACTGTCTTCTACTGGGGCTGGTGGATCGCTTGGGCGCCGTTCGTCGGCATCTTCATCGCCCGCATCTCGCGCGGGCGCACCGTGCGCCAGTTCATCACCGGCGTGCTGCTGGTACCGACCATCGTCGGGTTCCTCTGGTTCTCGGTGATGGGCGGCTCGGGAATATTCCGCCAGTTCTTCGGCGCCGGGGATATGGTCCAGGACGGTGCGGTTTCCGCCGAGGGGTCACTGTTCCAGATCCTCGGGGACCTGCCGCTGGGATCGATCCTCTCGGTAGTGGCGATCATCCTGGTCGCGATCTTCTTCATTACCTCCTCGGACTCCGGCTCGCTCGTCGTGGATATGCTCGCCTCCGGCGGACACCCGAATCCACCGACCTGGTCCAGAGTTCTCTGGGCCGTGCTCGAAGGCGTGCTGGCCGCTGCACTGCTGATGGCCGGCGGACTTCAAACGCTCCAGGCGGGCTCGCTGGCCACGGCGCTGCCGTTCAGCGTTATCCTGATCCTGATGGCGGTGGCCACGCTCAAGGGCCTGCGCCACGAGAGCAAGGCCCTGGAAGTCATCGAGGCGAAGCTTCGGCTCGAAAAGGTCACCGAACATGTCTCCGACGAGCTGTGGGGCGCCCTGGATGACCAGCCGGAACTGCGCCGTTACGTCGATGACCGCATCGACTATCGGGTGACGCGCTCGCGCGGCGTTTTCGGCCGACGCGATGAAGGTAGCGGAAAGGCCCAGCATAAAAGGGGAACCGAGCAGTAGCAACGCCTTTCGGTAGGCTTTGAACGTCGGCTGGCGAGCCGACCGCATCTTGCGGTCGGTTCGCCAGCTTTTTCGTTACCGGTAGCTGAACGGCGCAAACCTTGCCAAGCGGGTCATGGAAGTGTGAGGATCGAAGAGACAAGCACTAATCAACTGCCGGCGGCAACATGCTTGCCGCCGGCAGAAGTTAAGGGGTGTTCGATGAGCCAGGAATCAATCGTCATCGTTGGTGCGGGTCTTGCCGCGGCCAGCGCCGTGAAGGAACTGCGCAGCTTGGGGCACACCGGGGCGATCACCCTGATCGGCGAGGAGCAGGAACTGCCCTATGAGCGGCCGCCCCTGTCCAAGGGCTACCTCCAGGGCCAGGAGAAGCTCGAGGACTTCACGGTTAATACCGCGCAGTGGTATGCGGACAATGAGGTGGAACTGCGGCTCGGGGTGCGGGTCGAGGAAATTGACCGGAAAGCACAGACGCTGGCCCTCGCCGATGGCAGCAGCGTCCCGTACGGCCAATTGGTCTTGGCCACCGGCGCCCGCCCGAACCTCGGCGGCGCCCATCCCTTCGCCGGCCATGACCTGCCCGGCGTGCACGTGCTGCGCACCGTACAGCAGGCGCATGCACTGCGCGAATCGCTGGACGAAGACACCCAGCTGGCGGTGATCGGTTCGGGCTGGATCGGCATGGAGGCCGCCGCGAGCGCCCGGCACCGCGGGGCGCGGGTCACCGTGTACTCCCCGGACGAGGTTCCGCTGGGCAAGGTCTTCGGCGACCGCTTCGGACATCACCTGCTGGAGCTGCATCAGCGCAACGGGGTAGACGTGCGCACAAGCACCCAGGTGGAAGCGATAAAGGAAACCGGCGGACACCTCGAGGTGGTCAGCAGCGCGGGAACCAGCCGCGCCGACGTGGTGCTCCTGGCCATCGGCGCGGTGCCGAATATCGAATTGGCGCAGCAGGCGGGGTTGGAGACCGATCGCGGGGTGATCGTCGATGCCGCGCTGCGCAGCTCGGATCCAAAAATCCTCGCAATCGGAGACATCGCGCAGGCCTTCAACAGCGCACTGCGCCGGCAGCTGCGCGTGGAGCACTGGGATAACGCCATCCGCCAGGGCAAGCTCGCCGCCGCGACCCTGGCCGGGAAGGACGCAAACTACGATTGGGCCCCGTACTTCTTCACCGACCAGTTCGATCTGGGCATGGAGTATGTCGGCTATGCGGCGCCGGAGGACACCACGGTGGTGCGCGGGGACACCGAATCGGGGGAGTTCATCGTCTTCTGGCTCGATGGCGGAAAGCTCACCGCGGCGATGAATGTGAACATCTGGGATGTGAACGAGACCTTGCGCGGATTGCTGGGACGGAGCATCGCCCCGGAGCGGCTCACCGATCAGTCGGTGGAGCTGGGTGAGCTCTGAGCCGCGCCGCGTAGCTGCTCCGCGCGGCGGTGCGACCCGTAGGGCGTGAGGTCGACGCTGCCCGGCGGGCCCCACACCACCAGCACCCGCAGCTCCGCGGGCCCGGTGTTCGTCAGGCCATGCAGCTCGGCGGGCCCGGCGAGCACCGAGTCCCCGGAAGCCAGCTCATAGGTTTTTGTGCCCACGCGCATGCGGCCGGTCCCTTCCAGCACCTGGTAGAACTCGACCAGCTGCTCGCCCTGGTCGTGCCGGTGGAGTCCCTCGAAGCCGCCGGGCGGGATCACCCAGGTTTGAATGGCCACCGGCAACCCGGTGTGCCCGCCGAAATGGTGGTGCAGCAGCATTTCGCTGCCCTCGTGAAGCCGGTAGCCGAAGCCATCGGAGTCGCGTTTTTCCAGCATCTTTCCTCCGTGACGGTAGCGCTAGGCCAGCTGGCGGGTATATCCCATGCGCTGGCTGATTTGGCGTGCCGTGCCTACGCACGCGGTGATCAGTTCGTCCAGGATTTCGGGCGTGATCCGGAAGAACGGTGCCGCGATCAAGACGCTGGCGACCACCTCGCCGCGATGATTGAATATCGGGGCCGCCACACCGACTTCCTCTGGTGAAGTTTCGCCGTAGTTCACCGCGTAGCCCCGGTTTCGTGCGACGCTGATCCGATCAAGGAATTGCTCCGCCGAAAGATCGCCTTGCAGGAGGATGCTGCCGTTCTCCAAGAGCTCCCGGGTGCTATCCGGAGTCTCATAGGCCAGAAACAGCTGAACCGTTGCGCTCAAGGCGGTGTTGTAGCGGCTGCCCATCGCGGAAGTGTGCTTGACCGGCCGCGAGGAGGGGATCTGCTCCACCGACACCGATTCGTGGCCATCCCAGATGTTGAGCACCGCGGTTTCCCGGACGCTCTCAGCGAGTTCCTTCAAGGGCAGATATGCCGTCTGGCGCACGTCGAGATTCGCCAGCAGCGGGCCGGCGATGGCGATCAATCCCAATCCCAGGCGGAATTTCCGGGTGGGCTCGTCGCGTTCCACGATGCGTTCCTGAACCAGTGCGGCAAGAATCCGGGACACGCTGGATTTATGCAGACCCACTTCCGCCGCAATCTCCGTCACGCCAACCAGCTGCCGCTCGACGGTGAAGCAACGCAAAACATCAATCACGTTGACGATCACCGATGCGCCGCGGACTTCGGGAGTCCGCTCGTCGTCGACGTGTGGTGCGCCCGATCCTTCGTTCTCGAATGCAGTCATGATTTCCTCAACCTGTACGTGCGGGTAATTCAGCTAATCCTAGCTGGCCAAAGAGCTAAGCCAGCGGCTTCTTGCTCGTTTCGACGGAGAGCGCCACGGCAATCAGCGAGACCACCGCAGCGCCCATCAGATACCAGCCCGGGGCAAGGACGCTGCCCGAGGAGGCGATGAGCAGAGTTGCGACGAAGGGCGCGGTGCCGCCGAAGAGGGCATTGGAGAGGTTGAAGGAGACGGCGAATCCCGAGTAGCGCACGCGGGTCGGGAACATCTCGGCCAGGAAGCTGGGCAGGGTTCCATCGTTCAGCGTCAGCATGGCGCCGAGCAGGACCTGGACCAGCAGGATCATGGCGAAGTTGCCGGACTCCAGCATCATGAAGGCGGGAACGGTGAACAGCACGAACAGCACCGATGCGGTGATCAGCACCCGGCGTCTGCCGAAGCGGTCCGAGAGCAAGCCGGTGAGGAAGATGAATCCGATGTACGTGGTCAGGGCCACCGTCGTCGCGATATAGGCCGAGGTGCGATCCAAGCCCAGCTCTTCGGACAGGTAGGTGGGCATGTAGCTGAGGATCACGTAGAAGCCCACGGCGTTGAGCAACACCGCTCCGGAGGCCTGGAGAAGCTGGCGCCAATGGTTCCGGAAGAGCGATGACACCGGAGTCTTGGAGGTATTCTCCTCCTTGGAAAGTTCCCGGAAGACGGGGGAGTCCTCGAGCTTGGTGCGGATGTAGCGACCGATGAGGCCCATCGGCGCGGCGAGCAGGAACGGGATGCGCCAGCCCCAGCTCTGCATCTGCGCCGGGTCCAGAAGCCCGGTGAGCAGGGCCGCCATCAGCGAGCCGAGCAGCAGGCCCGCCGCGGTGCTTGCCGGCACCACCGCGGCATACAGGCCGCGGCGATTGGCTGGCGCGTATTCGACCAGGAACGCCGAGGCCCCGGCGTACTCCCCGGAGGCGGAGAAGCCTTGCACCAGGCGAAGAGCGAGCAGCAGCAAAGGTGCGCCGATGCCGATGCTGGCGTAGCCCGGCAGCAGCGCGATGGCGAAGGTCGCTCCGGACATCAGCAGGATCGACCAGCTCAGTGCCTCGCGGCGCCCCACGCGGTCACCGATGTGGCCCCAGACGAAGCCGCCCAGCGGGCGGACCAAAAATGAGATCGCGAACAGCCCGAAGGTCAGCAGCAATGCCGTTTGGGGAGCCGATTCGGGGAAGAATACCGCGGCAATGGTCACGGCGAGATATCCGTAGGCCGCGTAGTCGAACCACTCCACGAAATTTCCGATGAAGCTGGCGGCGACCACCTTGCGGCGGGTCTGCGGGTCGACGGAAGCCGATGCCGGGCCGTTATCGGCCGAGAGTGCGGCTGCTGCGCCCGGTGGGTTGTTGTTGCTCTGGATCATGGGAGATGCCTCTGCATGGGGGCGGCGCCGGCCGCTTGGCCGCGATGCCGCGGGGATATCAGGTGGTGTCGGAACGCCGTTCGGAGCCCGATACTTGGCGCAGCGCCCGTGCATGCTGCGCATCAGATGGTTAAAGCAGCCGCGGGGCGGGGTTCGGGCCCCGCCCCGCGGTTATCGCTTGCCCTTAGGCATCGATGATGTTGTTCTCCGGACCGAAGCCGAACTTGGTGATGTTCTCGACGCCACCGTCCTCGCCGATGACCAGGATGTCGTGCTCGCGGTAGCCTCCGGCGCCCGGCTCGCCGTCCATGACGGTGAGCATCGGTTCCATCGAGACGACCATGCCCGGCTCGAGCACTGTGTCGATGTCCTCGCGCAGTTCCAGGCCGGCTTCGCGGCCGTAGTAGTGCGAGAGCACGCCGAAGGAGTGGCCGTAGCCGAAGGTGCGGTTGGGCAGCAGGCCGTGGGAAATGTAGATCTCGTTCAGTTCCGCGGCGATGTCCTTGCAGACCGCGCCGGGCTTGATGAGCTCCAGTCCGCGCTTGTGCACCTCGACGTTGACGTTCCACAATTCCAGGCTGCGGGCATCCGGCTCGCCGAGGAACAGGGTGCGCTCCAGCGCGGTGTAGTAGCCGGAGGTCATCGGGAAGCAGTTCAGCGAGAGGATGTCCCCGCGCTCAAGCTTGCGGGTGGTGGCCCAGTTGTGGGCGCCGTCGGTGTTGATCCCGGACTGGAACCAGACCCAGGTATCGCGCACCTCGCGGTGCGGGAAGGTCTTGGCGATCTCGTGCACCATCGCTTCGGTGCCGATCAAAGCTACTTCGTATTCGCTGATTCCTTCGCGGATGGCTGCCTTGATGGCTTCGCCGCCCAGATCGCCGATGCGCGCGCCGTGCTTGATGACTTCGATTTCCTCTGCGGACTTGATCATGCGCTGGCGCATGGCATCCTGCGAGACATCCACCAGCGCGGCACCACTGAAGCTGTCGGCGATCTGCTGGCGGGTCAACCCCGGCAGGGCGTCGTCCTCCACGCCGATCCGGGTCGCCTTCACACCGTCGCGCTTCAGCGCTTCCTGCAGGCCGTAGAAGAAGTTGTCGCGCTTCCAGTCGGTGTACACGATGTTCTCGCCGTAGCTGGTGCGCCATGGCATGCCGGCATCGATGTTCGCGGTCACCGTGGTGGAGTTCTTCGCGGTCACCACGAGCGCGTAGTTGCGGCCGAAGGTGGTGTACAGGAAGTCCGAGTAGTACTTGATGCCGTGGTAGCTGGTCAGGATGACCGCGTCCAGGGACTTGGCCGCCATGATCTGGCGCAGTCCGGCCAGGCGGCGTTCGAACTCGGCATCCGAGAAGGTCAGCTGCTGCTTGGCTCCGTTGTGCAGGGTCTTCAGTCGCGCCAGCTCGGAAACGTTGGTGGCGGTGTTTGCGGTGGTGGTCATGGTTTTGGCTCCTTGTAAGAAATGAAGTGTCAAGGTAGGCCGGCCCAATCAGATGGATTGCGAGGATTCATGGGAATCGCCGGTGAAGAGTTTACGAGTTGCAATGAACGCAACGTCGTTGCAAGAAGACTATGTGTGCTGCGGATCACTGTCAAGAAGTATTTTGGAAACCCTGCAGGCCCAAGTAAAAGAATCGGTGTGACTTGGAATGATCAATGCTTTCAGCGGAATGGATGAAGGCCGTGAGGCTCATTGTTTCGAGCTTCACGGCCTTCCTGGATGTACGGGTTTGCGCAGAACTAGCCCTGCTCGCCGTCCTTCGGCGCCTTCTTGCGGATGGCACCCTCCCCGTCTGGATCCGGGACGAAGACCAGGCTTGGATCCGGATTATTGATGTCCTTCTCCAGCTGCCTGATCGCCTTGTCTCGTTTGAGCAGCCGGCGGATCAGGTTGATGATCATCAAGATGATCACGAAGGAGAAGGGGAAGGCGCCGACGATCGTTCCGGTTTGCACGGTATCGACCACCGCGGTTCCACCCATGGTCAGCAGCACGGTCGTCACCGTAGCAACGGAGAGCACCAAGACGACACGGAACACCGGGCCGGACTTGTGCGGAGCCGAAACGAACTCACTCAGCGCATAAATCCCGGAGTCCAGCGAGGTGACGTAGTAGGTGGCAACCAGCACGGTGGCTACGACCAGCAGGACGGTTCCGATGACCGGTACCGAATCGAGCATCGCAAACAGGCCCGAGGAGGTATCGGCGGCCACGGCGTCGCTGATGCCGCGGTTGGACTGGTCGTCGTAGTAGATGGCGGCCGAACCGAGGATGGCTACCCAGACCATGACGATCAGCGATGGAATGATGGTCACGCCGAGAACGAATTCGCGAATGGTTCGTCCGCGCGAGATCCTGGCGATGAAGCCGGCCACAAATGGCGAGAATGCGATGACCCAGCACCAGATGAAGACCGTCCACCAGCCGTTCCAGCTGTCCTTCCAGCTCTCCAAGGTGGTGGCAGCCAACCCCGAATCGGTCCAGAGGCTCATAGTCGCGAAGTTCGTGAAGAAGCTGCCAAAGGTCTGGGACATATTTGAGATGATGAACAGCGATGGGCCGAAGACCAGTACCGCGGCGATCAAGGCGATGCTCAGAATTGAATTGAGCCCGCTGATCCGGGCCATGCCCTTGTTGATTCCGACGATGGCGGAGATCGAGGTGATGCCCGCGAAGACCAGGATGACCATCAGCCACATCATTGGGGTGGCGTTCAATCCGGTGAATGAGGTGAGGCCGGAGGAGAATTGCATGGCCGCAAAGCCGAAGGAGGTGGCCAGGCCGAGAACCGTCGCGATAATAGCCAGCAGCTCGATGACGACGCCCGCCCCGCGGCGCGACCAGCGCGGCAGGATATCAACCGTCGCCTCGCGGAAGGTGAGCGTCTTGCCCAGATTGTGGTGCGAATAGGCCAGGCAGACCGCGACGGCGCAGTACATGGCCCAGGCCGTCAGCCCCCAGTGGAAGTAGGTCCAGACGATGGCCCCCTCCTGGGCGCCATTCGGGCCGGATGGGATGACCGGATTCTCCTCGCGCAGCATGATCGGTTCGGCAACCGACCAGAAGATCAGCCCGATGCCCTGCCCGCAGGCGAAGAGCATCGAGTACCAGGCGAACTTGCTGTGCTGCGGTTTCGCCAGCGGCCCGCCAAGGCGGATCTTGCCCACGCGGCTCATCGACAGCCAGATGCAGACCACCACGGTGAACACGGAGTACAAGATGAACAGCCAGGTGAATTTCCCGGTCACGAAGGTGCGCATTTCGGAAATTGCGGCGGAGGCGGATGCCGGGTTGCCGAGCACCCAGATGATCACCGCAAGGATCAGCACCGGAGGGATTACGCGGATCAGCAATCGATCGATGGGCGGAATGTGCCGGCCCATGAATCGCGGAACCTCTACCTGTTGGCTTTCCCGGTCTCCTTGGCGCATGGCCTTGCCTGATTTTTTCCGGCCCTGGGACGTTGAGTGATCCACCGACATGCTAGTTCGCCTCCAGGGGCATGCCGCCGAGCAGCAATTCGTTCTTGAGGGCGTCGGCCACCTGGCTCGTGACGGTTTCGAAAAGCAGCCGCCCGCGCTCGGCGGTCGCCCCCTTTGCCGAAGAGAGGCAGCCGCTGTCCGGTGTCCGGGACGGGTCTTCGGGAAAAATGTCGTAGGGGGTGAGCTTTGCCGGTGGGTGGTCGACAACGCGATCCATGCTGACCAATTCGGGGTGCAGCAGCAGCATCAGCGACGTTTCGAGGATGCCTCCATGTTCTATGTCCCAGCCGAGGAAGCCGTCCGGGAAGACCTTGGACAGGGTCTCTTCGTCGACGAAGTCCCAGTAGGAAAGCAGCATGGCTCGGGCGGCGGATCCGGGATTGCGGGTGCTGGCCACCGCGTTGTCCAGGCCCTCGTAGATGAATTGGTAGTTCTCAAAATGCCCATTGAGCACGACAACATTGTCGAACCCCTGGGCTATGAATGAACCGACGACATCTTCAACCATCTGGCTGAGCGAGCAGCCGCCGAGGCTGACGGTGCCCGCGCGGTGGTTGCCGCCGCCGGAACGGGGCTGTGATTTGTAGCCGTAGCAAAGGGCAGGAGCGACCAGTGCTCCGGTTTTTTCTGCCACGGCTCCGGCGATGGTGCGTGAGAGCATTGCATCGACGCCCAGCGGCATGTGGGGACCGTGCTGTTCGGTGGCTCCGGCTGGAATGATAATGGTGGATCCGGTGCGTGCCAAGTGCTCCGCGTAGGTTTGGGCATCAAGCTCTTCGATGAATACTGAGTGCATGGAAATCTCCTGGCCCCAAGGGGCGCCGAAGCGCCGCGGAAGGGACTTGTTCTGTTTCGGAGTCTGGTTGCAGTAAACGCAACACTGTTGCACTGCATCATTTCAGTGGCTCAGGTCACAGTCAAGACCTCGCGTGAAATAATTTGACGCACCGGATGCACATTGAAGCCGCGCTGGATACCGGTCCGGAGGGGTTGCGGCGAGAAGCGCCGCTAGGCGCCAGGGCGCGAGGAAGCTGCCGATTGGCCTCCTGGATGCGCAGGCGATCGGCGGCATGCCTTGAGGGGTGCAACTCGGCGCGGAAATCCGCTGAGCCATTCGTTCCGCTGGCGGTCGCGCGCGGGGACGGCCCTTCGGCGACGAGTCGGGGTGGATCGGGGAATTTACAGGACCGCGCGCACCGACGACTCAAAGTGCACGATGTGTTCCAGCGCCAGCTCTTCGGCCGCATGGACGTCGCCGTCCAGAATGGCTTGGAGCAAGTTGGCGTGTTCTGAAATGTGCTCATCAACCGTGGGCATTCGGTCAAGCGTCATGCACCAGATGCGTGTGGCCAGGTTATCCAGTCGAATGAGGGTTTCTTCGAGGTGGTGATTGCCGGCCGCGCGATAGATCAGCCGGTGGACCTCCAGATCGTTCTCCATCAGCTCGCGGCGGGCAGTGGTCGAGTTCAGTGCGCCGACCGCCCTGACGGTGTCCTCCATCCGGGCGCGGGCGATCCCGCCGTGCAGGGCGGCGGCTTTTCCTGCCGCCAATGGCTCCAGGGCCTGGCGAACTTCGGTGATATCGGCCAGTTCGGTAATGTCAACGCGCGTGGCGAAGGTTCCGCGGCGCGAATAGGACTGCACGAGATGGTCGACTTCGAGGCGCTTGAGCGCCTCGCGCAGCGGGGTGCGTCCAAGGCCCAGCTCTTCGACCAGCCGGGCTTCGTTGATGGGGTCGCCCGGGGCGATGTCCATCATGATGAGCCGATCGCGCAGTACCAGATAAGCGCGTTCGGCCATGGACTCGCCGCCGCTAATCAGCTGAGCTGTCATGGTCATCGTGTCCTCCGAATTCCCGGCGCCATTGTGCCGAAATGCTATGCGTCAAAGAAATTCCAGCTAACCCATTGACTGGGTGTGGCTCCCATCATACAGTGAATTACAGATTGATATATCAGTTGTCGGCAATTCATACATTTAGGAATGGGCAATGACTCTAACTACCTCCCTCGCAGCGGATTCGCTGACCGAGGATCTCGGAACCCTGGACCCGGAGATCGCGCAGCGCATCGACGCGGAGCTGGCTCGCCAGCAGCGTGGTCTGGAGATGATCGCTTCGGAGAACCATACCGCGCAGGCCGTGATGCAGGCGCAGGGTTCGGTGCTGACCAACAAGTACGCCGAGGGCTACCCGGGCCGCCGTTACTACGGTGGCTGCGAAGAGGTCGACGTGGTGGAGACGTTGGCGATCGAGCGTCTGAAGGCTTTGTTCGGTGCGGAGTATGCCAATGTGCAGCCGCATTCGGGGGCGCAGGCCAACGCGTCGGTGTTCCATGCGCTGGTTCGCCCGGGGGATACCGTGATGGGCCTGAACTTGGCTCATGGCGGTCATCTGACCCACGGGATGAAGATCAACTTCTCCGGTCGTCTGTTCAACATCGTTCCTTACGGTGTGGATGAGCAGACCTATGAGGTGGATATGGATGAGGTGGAGCGTCTTGCCGTGGAGAGCCAGCCGAAGATGATCGTGGCTGGCTGGTCGGCGTATCCTCGCCAGTTGGATTTCGCCCGTTTCCGTGAGATCGCTGACAAGGTCGGTGCGTACTTGTTCGTGGATATGGCGCACTTCGCTGGGTTGGTGGCTGCTGGGTTGCATCCTTCGCCGGTGCCTCATGCGCATGTGGTCACCTCCACGACGCATAAGACTCTTGCCGGTCCGCGTGGTGGCATCATCCTGACCAATGATGCTGATATTGCCAAGAAGATCAATTCGGCGGTGTTCCCTGGTCAGCAGGGTGGTCCGTTGGAGCATGTGATTGCTGGCAAGGCGGTGGCGTTCAAGATTGCTGCGTCGGCGGAGTTCAAGGAGCGCCAGGCGCGTACGTTGGCTGGGTCGCGGATTCTGGCTGAGCGTTTGGGCCAGGGGGATGTGGCGGCTAAGGGCATTAGCGTGCTGACCGGTGGCACGGATGTGCATTTGGTTCTGGTTGATTTGCGTCATTCGGAGCTTGATGGGCAGCAGGCCGAGGATTTGTTGGCGCAGGTGGAGATCACGGTGAATCGTAATGCGGTGCCGTTTGATCCGCGTCCGCCGATGGTGACGTCGGGGTTGCGCATTGGCACTCCGGCGTTGGCGACTCGTGGTTTCTCGGAGGCTGCGTTTGGCGAGGTTGCGGAGATTATTGCGCAGGCTTTGATTGCTGGTGCTGATGGTGATACTGGCGTATTGCCGGAGCTGAAGGAACGTGTTTTGAAGTTAGCTGCCGCTCACCCGCTGTACCCGAACCTGCCGAAGATTGGAGCATAATCATGGCTGACCTGCTTCCCGAGCACCCAGAATTTCTCTGGAACAACCCGGACCCGAAAAAGTCCTACGACGCGGTGATCGTCGGCGGCGGCGGGCACGGACTGGCGACCGCCTACTACCTGGCCAAGAACCACGGCATGACAAATATCGCCGTACTTGAAAAGGGCTGGCTGGCCGGCGGTAATATGGCCCGCAACACCACCATCATCCGTTCGAACTACCTGTGGGACGAATCGGCTGGCATCTACGAGCACTCCCTGAAGCTCTGGGAGCAGCTGCCCGAGGAACTGGAATACGACTTCCTCTTCTCCCAGCGCGGGGTCATGAACCTGGCCCACACCCTGGGAGATGTGCGCGAATCGGTCCGCCGCGTGGAGGCGAATAAGCTCAACGGCGTGGACGCCGAATGGCTGAGCCCGGAACAGGTCAAGGAAGCCTGCCCGATCATCAACATTTCCGACGACATCCGCTACCCGATCATGGGCGCCACCTACCAGCCCCGTGCCGGCATCGCCAAGCACGACCACGTTGCCTGGGCCTTCGCCCGCAAATGCAACGAGCTGGGCGTGGACCTGATCCAGAACTGCGAGGTCACCGGAATCCTCAAGGACGGCAACAAGGTCACCGGAGTGAAGACCAACCGCGGCACCATCCTGGCCGGCAAGGTCGCCCTCGCGGGCGCCGGCCACTCCTCGGTGCTGGCCGAAATGGCCGGCGTCGACCTGCCGATCCAGTCCCACCCGCTGCAGGCGCTGGTCTCCGAACTCTTCGAACCGGTGCACCCGACGGTGGTCATGTCCAACCACATCCACGTCTACGTCTCCCAGGCGCACAAGGGCGAACTGGTGATGGGCGCGGGCATCGACTCCTACAACGGCTACGGCCAGCGCGGGGCCTTCCACGTGATCCAGGAGCAGATGGCCGCCTCCGTGGAGCTCTTCCCGATCTTCGCCCGGGCCCACGTGCTGCGCACCTGGGGCGGCATCGTGGACACCACCATGGACGCCTCGCCGATCATCTCCAAGACCCAGGTCGAGAACCTCTACGTCAACTGCGGCTGGGGAACCGGCGGCTTCAAGGGCACCCCGGGTGCCGGCTGGACCTTCGCGCACACCATCGCCAACGACGAGCCGCACAAGCTGAACAAGCCGTTCGCGCTGGAACGCTTCGAAACCGGCTACCTCATCGACGAACACGGCGCCGCAGCCGTGGCCCACTAAGAAAGGGAACCAGCTCATGATGCTGATTGACTGCCCGAACTGCGGGCCACGCAATGAAACCGAATTCAAATTCGGCGGCCAGGCGCACGTCGCCTACCCGGAGGACCCGCAGGCGCTGAGCGACAAGGAATGGGCCCAGTACCTGTTCTACCGCAAGAACCCCCGAGGCATCAACGCCGAACGCTGGGTGCACGCCGCCGGGTGCCGCAAATGGTTCAACGCCCTGCGCGACACCGTTACCTACGAATTCAAGGCAATCTACGGTGCCGGCGAAGCCCGCCCGGCACTGCAAAACACCGAGGGAGGCACCCGATGAGCACCACCGATTCATACCGTCTGGACGCTGCGCAGGCAGCCGACGCCCGGGTGGACTACGCGCAGCCGCTCGACGTGAAGCTGAACGAGAAGCCGCTGTCCGCGCTGCGCGGGGATACCCTGGCCAGCGCGATGCTGGCCTCCGGCATCCGCCGGGTGGGCGACTCGCTGTACCTGAAGCGCCCGCGGGGCATCTTCGCCGCCGGGGTGGAGGAGCCCAACGCGCTGGTCCACATCCACGCGCGGCACAGCGATGACGTGGACGAGTCGATGCTCGCCGCCCCGGTGGTTCCCGCCGCCCAGGGGCTGTCCGCCCGCACCCTGTCGGGCCTGGGCACCATGGATCCGCGCAAGGACGAGGCCTACTACGACCACGCGCACGTGCACACCGACGTGCTGGTGGTCGGCGCCGGCCCGGCAGGCCTGGCCGCCGCCCGCGAGGCCGCCCGCAGCGGGGCCCGGGTGATGCTGCTCGATGAGCGCGCCGAAGCCGGCGGAAGGCTGCTCGACGCCCCGGACGAACAGATCGACGGGATCGACTCCTGCCAGTGGATCGCGCAGGTCACCGCCGAGCTTGACGCCGCAGAGGAGACCACCCACCTGCAGCACACCACGGCGCTGGGCAGCTACGACTCGAACTACGTGATCGCCGTGCAGCGCCGCACCGCGCCTCTGGACGATGCCCCGGCTCCGGGGGTCTCGCGCGAACGCGTCTGGCATATCCGTGCCGGTCAGGTGGTGCTCGCCACCGGCGCCCACGAGCGTCCGCTGGTCTTCGAGAACAACGACCGCCCGGGCATCATGCTCGCCGGCGCCGTCCGCTCCTACCTGAACCGCTACGGGGTGCGCGCGGGGTCGCAGATCCTCGTGGCCACCACCAACGACTCGGTCTACCCGCTGGTCACCGAGCTGGCCGCCAGCGGCGGGGTCGTCGCCGTCGTCGACGCCCGCGAAAACGTCTCGGTGGCTGCCGCCGAGGCGGTCGGCGCCGGGGTGCACGTGATCACCGGTTCGGTGGTCGTGGATACCGAGGCCGGCGCCAACGGCGAGCTGTCCGCCGTCTGGGTCGCCAGCCTGGATGCGCAGAACGATATCGGCGCCGCGCAGCGCCTTGAAGCGGACACCCTGGCCATCTCCGGCGGCTTCAACCCGGTGGTGCACCTGCACTCCCAGCGCCAGGGCAAGCTCGCCTGGGATGCCACCGTGCACGCATTCCTGCCCGCGGCACCCGTCGCCAACCAGCACCTCGCCGGTTCGCTCACCGGCCGCTTCGACACCGCCGGAGCGCTGGCCGGGGGCGCCGCCGCCGGTGCCGCGGCGGCCACCGCCGCCGGCTTCGAGACGATCGCCCGCGTGCCCGAAGCCATCGAGGTGGCCCTGGGCGAAACCCGCCCGGTCTGGCTGGTCCCTTCCCGCCAGGGCGAGGATGCGGTGCACTACAAGCACCACTTCGTGGACCTGCAGCGCGACCAGACCGTGGCCGAGGTGCTGCGCTCCACCGGAGCCGGCATGCGCTCGGTGGAGCATGTGAAGCGCTACACCTCGATCTCCACCGCCAACGACCAGGGCAAGACCTCCGGGGTGGCGGCGATCGGCGTGATCGCCGCGGTGCTGGGCATCGAGAACCCGGCGGAGATCGGCACCACCACCTTCCGCGCCCCCTACACCCCGGTCTCCTTTGTCGCCCTGGCCGGGCGGAACCGCGGCCAGCTGCTGGACCCGGCCCGCGTCACCGCCATGCACCCCTGGCATCTGGCCCAAGGCGCCGCGTTCGAGGACGTCGGGCAGTGGAAGCGCCCCTGGTACTACCCGCAGCCGGGTGAAAGCATGGACGAGGCCGTCTACCGCGAATGCGCCGCGGTGCGCGACTCGGTGGGCATGCTGGATGCCAGCACGCTGGGCAAGATCGAGATCCGCGGGGCGGATGCGGCCGAATTCCTCAACCGCATCTACACCAACGGCTACACCAAGCTGAAGGTCGGCATGGGCCGCTACGGGGTCATGTGCCACGCGGACGGGATGATCTTCGATGACGGGGTGACCCTGCGCCTGGCGCAGGACCGCTTCCTGATGCATACCACCACCGGGGGCGCCGCCGAGGTGCTGGATTGGCTGGAGGAGTGGCTGCAGACCGAGTGGCCGGAACTGGATGTCGTGTGCACCTCGGTCACCGAGCAGCTGGCCACCGTCGCGGTGGTCGGGCCGAAATCCCGCGCGGTGATCTCCAAGCTCGCCCCGGAGCTGGACGTGTCCAACGAGGCGTTCAAGTTCATGGCCTTCGCGGATACCACGCTGGAGAACGGCACCCCGGCACGGATCAGCCGGATCTCCTTCTCCGGGGAACTCGCCTTCGAGATCGCGGTGCCGAGCTGGTACGGGCTGGGCACCTGGGAGGCCGTCTACGCGGCCGGCGAGGAATACAACATCACCCCGTACGGCACCGAAACCATGCACGTGCTGCGCGCCGAGAAGGGCTTCATCATCGTCGGGCAGGACACCGACGGCACGGTGACCCCGCAGGACGCGGCCATGGGCTGGGTGGTCTCCAAGCTGAAGGATTTCGTGGGAAACCGCTCCTTCAGCCGCGATGACAACCAGCGCACGGACCGCAAGCAGCTGGTCTCCGTGCTGCCGGTGGACAAGACCCTGCGCCTGCCCGAAGGCACCGCGCTGGTCGGAGCCGGAACACCGTTCACCCCGGCCGACGGCCCGGTCCCGATGGAAGGCTGGGTCACCAGCTCCTACAACTCGCCCGCGCTGGGCCGGACCTTCGGCCTGGCCCTGATCAAGAACGGCTTCAACCGCATCGGTGAAGTCCTCAAGGCCCCCGTCGGCGACCAGCTGGTCGACGTCGAGGTCTGCGAAACCGTCCTCTACGACCCGGAAGGCAGCCGCCGAGATGGCTAAGCACAGCGTAATCGAACCAACCACCGATCTGCGCCGCTCCCCGGCCGCGCACCTGGCCGAGGCGATGGCCCGGGCCTCCGTCGCCGGGGCGCGCGCCGTCGCATTGCGCGAGATCGCGCTGGCCACCGCCGTGTCGCTGCGCGCGGTTCCCGGCAGCGCCGGGCACCAGGCGCTCGCGGCGGCCACCGGCGTGGGCTTGCCCGCCGGCGTCGGCGAGGTCGCCGGGTCCATCGAGGGCACCGCGGTGCTCTGGCTCGGGCCGGATGAATTCATGGCCTTCAACGCCGCCGGGGAGGAGCTCACGCAGCCGCTGGACTCCGCCCTGGGTCAGGCGCCGGGCCAGGTCATCGACCTCTCGGCGAACCGCGCGGTGCTGGAGCTGCGCGGCGCGGCGGCCAGCCTGGTGCTGCGCAAGAGCTGCCCGGCCGATCTGCATCCGCGGGCCTTCGCGGTCAACCAGGCGATCACCACCACGGTTGCGAACGTGCCGATCCTGCTCTGGCGCACCGCGGAGAACAGCTGGTATGTCATGCCGCGCGCCTCGTTCACCGAACATGTGGTGCACTGGATGATCGACGCGATGGCCGAGTTCGCCTCGGACCCGGTCATCTAGCCGAAGCACGATCGGCAACAAGAGGGCACCTGGCGGGCCGGTCCATCTTCGGGCCGGCCCGCCGGTGTCCGGCGGCAAAAATTTGCGGACAAGACAGCGGCGCGCTGGCATACTGGGATTAGCGACGCAAACCCGTTGCGGCGGATGAAAATCCGCACTCGGCACGATCCGTGGGAGTCCTGATGACTGAGCGTATTTTGTTGGTTGGCGTTGAACTGGGGCAGGCACCGGCGGTCCTTGAAGCCGTCATCGAGCTGGCCGAGGCCACGGGCGCGAAGGTCATGTGCCTCTACGCGGACTCGGGCCGATTCGTCACCGAACGCCTGCCCACCGGAGAAATAGTCGAAGACACCACCTTCGACGGGGACGAACAGTTTCAGCAAGATTTCTCCCCGGCGCTCGCCGAACAGCTTTCGAAGGCCTTCGCCGGGACGAAGATCAGCTGGGCGGCGCGCACGGTCGCCGGAGATCCTGCCAAAGCTCTGATGCGGGTCGCCGCAGAGCTTGACGCGCAATTGATCGCCATCGGCACCCGGCGTCCGGGGCTGCGCAGCAGGATGGAAGAGCTGATGGATGGTTCGATCGCCGTTGCGCTGGCCCATCGGCAGTCCCGCCCGGTGCTCGTTGTCCCGCAGGTTCCCGGCTTCTTTGAGGCGCAGCCCGCCAAGTCATGAAACTTCGCTCGGCGGCGAAAATGTTTCTCTGGCTGGGCCGCTGGCCTACGATGAAGCCATGACTCGGCGTAACGTAGATCTTGCAATCATTGGCTCCGGTTCCGGCAATTCGCTGATTACCGACTACTGGGATGACAAGCAGGTAGCTATCGCCGAAGGCTCAACTTTCGGCGGCACCTGCTTGAATGTCGGTTGCATCCCGACGAAGATGTTCGTCCGCCCCGCCCATCTGGCCCGCGGGACCGAGGAAGCGGCCCGGCTCGGGGTGCAGATGGCCGTGGAGAAGGTCGACTGGCTGGCCATCCGCGACCGGATATTCGGGCGCATCGACCCGATCTCCGCAGGCGGCGAAGACTACCGCAAGCGGTTGGAGAACGTCGAGCTCATCTCCCAGTTCGTCACGCTGCGCGAAGGCAAAACCCTGCGGGCCGAAGACGGCACCGAAATCACCGCCGAGCAGCTGGTCATCGCCGCTGGTTCCCGCCCCACCATGCCCGAGCTGGAAGGCATCGAGCTGGACGGGGTGCACACCTCGGACACCATCATGCGGCTGGCGAAGCTTCCCGAACGGCTGGTGATCATCGGCGGCGGCTACATCGCCTGCGAATTCGCCGCAATCTTCTCCGCGCTGGGCACCGAGGTCATCCAGCTGGTCCGCTCCGGAGCGCTGATGCGCCACCTGGATGCCGAAATCCGCGGGGCCTTCAACGCAGAAGCGACCGGCCACTGGCAGGTGCGCTATCACACCGAAGCCCGCGCGCTGCGCCCGGCCGATTCCGGGCTGGACGTGGTGCTCGGGTCCGAAACGCTGCGAGCCGACGCGGTGCTGGTGGCCATCGGCCGCACCCCGAATACGGATCTGATCGGCGCGCGGGAAGCCGGCCTGGAGCTGCACGAGGACGGCCGGCTGCAGGTGGATCAATACCAGCGGGTGCTGCGCGGCGGGCAGCCGGTGACCGGCACCTACGCGTTGGGGGACATCAGCTCACAAACGCAGCTGAAGCATGTGGCGAACTACGAGGCGCGGCTCGTCGCCCACAACTTGGAACACCCCGGGCAGCTGCGCAAGAACTCCGATCGTGCGGTCCCGGCAGCGGTGTTCACCCACCCGGAACTTGCCACCATCGGGCTCACCGAGGAAGAAGCGCGCGCGCAGCTCGGAGCGGAGCACCTCACCGTGAAGACGCAGAAGTTCGGGGACACCGCCTATGGCTGGGCGATGGAGGACCGCTCCGGTCTTTTCAAGGTGCTGGCCGACAAGCGCACCGGCCAGCTGGTCGGCGCGCACGCCATGGGGCCGGAGGCCTCGAACCTCATCCAGCCGGTGATTATGGCGATGAACCTGGGCATCGATGCGCACACCGCGGCCACCGGCCAGTACTGGATCCACCCGGCGCTGATGGAGGTCGTGGAAAACGCCCTGCTCGGTTTGGATGTCCCGGACTCTGGGCTGCTCTAAACCTCGAAATACAGTGCCAGGTGCAGCTTGCACCCGGGGTTGAAGAGCGCATCGCAGGCAGGGCAATGGCTCGCGCCCAGATAGTCCGTGACGCTCAGCTGCGCTTTGCAGACTCCGCAGAGCACCGCCGGTTCGCCGAAGCGCTCCGCGGGCCAGAGTCGTACCTGGTGGCCGGCGACTTCCGCGTGGCACAGGTGGCACGGATAGTACTGTCCGCAGCAGAAGTGCTTGATAGCGATGATATCGACGTCCTGATGATAGTGGGCGCAGCGCGTCTGCGGGTCGACCTCGACCCCGCGGACCGTGGGTGTATCGCTCATTTGTGCTCCTTGGTTCGTGCAGCGCCCGAGAGCCTGCGGTGCTCCTACGCTACCGCGAGGACGCGCGTTGCCGGGCAGAACCCGAAACCATTGTGCATTGATGCACGCTCGATGTGCGAAAGCGGAACCCGCAATGGGGCGCCAACACCTACCTTCCAAGGGTGATCCAGGACATACTCGTGATTGATCATCACAGGTGGGGTTCGGTGGCTGAATGAATAATATTTTTAGTCAGTGCCCTGGTTGGTGCGGTGCTAGGCAGGCATGCTGGTGGAGCGGGCTAGCCGTGTGGGGGTGAATGGAAAATTTATTCACTCATCGTCTTGCACCAGATTCGTGGATGGCGGTCCGGTCGCAGCGGAACGGCAGCCCGGTCTGCGGGTGCTGGGACTGTTGTTCGGTCCAGATGGGAAACCGTCAGTTGCTCCTCTGACTCACATTGCTCGATGCCCGACCTGGCAGGGGGTGCAGCTCGGCGCTCACCGGTGTTGGTACGAGGTTCGTTTGGTTCTGGATGTCCACTCGCCGCACTCCGCAGGCATTGCAACGCACGTAGATGACATAGCCGATCGAAGTAGGGTGCTTGGACTCGCTGATCCAGCTGTGCTCGTGGGTGCCGACGAGCGACGTGTTTTGCTGAGTTTTGATGTTCTGTTTAATGTGCATACTACTACCATGATGTAATGGTCTTATGCATCTCAACCCTTACGGAGAATATGCGGTTCTGCTAGCTGCCTCGCTCGCCTCGTCCTGGCCGGAAGACCGTGCCGGAATCGTCTCTCGCGCACGGGAATTCGGAATGACAGTTCCCTTTCCCGAGGAAACGGGGGACTACATTGCGGTTCGCCGTGTCATCGACGACTGGCTGACCGTGGTGGATGCACCGGACCCGCAAGAGCGTGCACGCATCCTCAATGAGCACATGGCCACCGCCTCTGCGTATCCGCGGCTTACCGACCACGATGATGAAGGGTGGCATCTGCACTACCGGGATGACGACGCGCGCGCCTTGCCCCACGTGCTCTCGGCTGTCTTCAGCGTGGGAACCGCCTTGCATCTCACCACCCGTGGGATGCACCGGCTGCACCGCTGTGCCGCGGGAGCGACGCCGGGGGATCCCTGCACGGCGGTGGTGGCCGATGTGACGCGCAACGGACGGCAGCAGTATTGCTCGGTGCGCTGCGCGAATCGGGCGGCTGTGCGCAGGCATCGTGCCCGAGCGGCGGCGGGCAGCGACTAGTGCGGACTGGCTGCAATCGAGGGGCAACGGGTTCGGGGCTGCCCTTTGCCTGGGTAGTGCGCCAGTTCAGCAGTCGAAGGGCGGGATGAACCAGTTGCCATTTGCGGCGGCATCGTTCAGCGCACGCACCGTCGCATGCACCGCCTTGTTGCGCAGCGCCTCCTCGCGGCCCACCAGCCAGTACTCCGAGGTGTAGGAGAACTGATCGTGCAGCACCGGCGCCAGGGTCGGGTACTGCTCGGAGAGGAAGACCGGCAGCAGGCCTAGTCCGGCGTGGTTCATTGTCGCGGCGAATTGCACCGCGATACTGGTGGAGGACACCGAGCGGCGCATCGGCGGAAATAGGCTGGTTGCGTCGTCGAGCTTGTCCGCGGTCAGCGCGGTGTCGATGTAGTAGTTCAGATAGTGCTCGCGCAGGCCCTCCAGCGTGGTGGGGGTGCCGCGCCGCTCCAGGTACTCGGCGGTGGCGTAGAGCCGCAGCTCATAGTCCATCAGCTTCGGGGAAACCGCGCGGTGAGCAACGCGGGCCGGCCGGTGCAGGGCCAATCCCTGATGGTGCTGGGCCTGGGCGGGGTGGGCATGGCGGCGCTGCTGGTAGCCATCGCCCATACCGCAGGCTGGAAGCGCCCGGCCCGGCTGATCGCGGTGGATATGAACCGCGAGAAGCTCCGGCGCGCACTGGAGCTAGGTGCCACCGAGGCGCTCACCCTCATCGGCTCCTACCTCGGCTCGGCCGTCCCCGCCCGCGACATCCCCTACTACGAACAGCTCTGGCGCGACGGGCTGCTGCCGGTCGAGGAATTGCTTACCGGCCAGCGCCCGCTGAGCGAAATCAATCTGGCCTTCGACGAGCTCGCCGATGGGAGCAGCATCCGCCAGTTGATCACCTTCGACTGACCACGCCAGACAACGGCGCCAGCCGTGATAGTTTAGCGATTATGTCCGTGAAGAATGAGCCGCCCGCCTTGCCGAACCTGCGTGAGGCCGGCGGGATTCCCGCCGCCTGGCTCGACTCCATGCGCACGATGCTGTCCGAAGAGCTTCGCCATCTGATGCTTGGCACCAGCGTCGCCGGGCTGGAGCGGGCCCCGGACCTGGGCATCGCGCAGCACGGTTCGCTCGGCGACTACCGGTCCGCCCACGGCTTGAGCACCCGGCGCTTCGAACGCCTCGCGGAGCGGCTGGTGGACTCCCGGTGAGCATCCCCGCACCGACCTCCGGTCCGCGGGCCTTGGCCACGCTGACCGACCGGCAGATCTTCGATTACCTGTGCCTGCGCCAGCCCGCCACGCGCACCGATATCGCCGATTCTCTGGGCCTTTCCAAACCCACCGCCTCCCAGGGGATCTTGCGCCTCCAGGAAAACGGCCTGGTCAGCTCCGTAGCTGCCGACTACGATCCGAAGGCCGCGGTCCGGCGCGGACGTGCCCCGGAAAGCTACGGAATCAACCAGGACTTCGGCCATCTGCTCGGCCTGAGTCTGGAAGCAGGCACGCTGCTGGGCCGTACCACCGATCTGTCCGGCCGCACCCTGGCCGACGCGCACCTCGCGGTGCCCACCGAGGCCAGCGCCGCGGCGGTGCAGCAACTAGCGGCGGACATGGTCCAGGAATTAATTGCCGCCAGCGCGGGGCAGACCCTGGCCGCGGGGGTATCGCAAAGTTCGCCGGTGCAGCGCGCCGGAGAGCAGAGCACGGCGCTGCCCACCCCGGTTTATGCCGGTTCCTCGGCCTCTGTGGCGCCGCTGGTGCGCGAGCAGACCGGGGCTCCGACCAGCTTGGACAATGACGTGAACTGGATGGCGCAGGCACAGATCGCACTCGATGCGGGCCGTGCTGCCGGGTCCTTCGTGCTGCTCTATGTGGGGCCCGGTATCGGCACGGCGTTGGTCATCGACTCCAAGGTGCACCGCGGCGCCAGCGGCACCGCCGGCGAGCTGAGCGCGCAACGCTTCGCGGAACACACCTTCCTGGAGCGATTGCGCGCCGCCGGGCTGACCGAGGCCGGCAGCTCCCGGGTGGATTGCGCCCGCCTGCTGCGGGCGCTGAGCGGGAAGGAACCGGACGATCACCTGGTCGCCGGGCTCACCGAGTTGCTGGCCGACGTGCTGGGCAACCTGCTGGCGTTTTTCGATCCGCACCGCTTGGTGCTCTGCGGTCCGCTGGCTCCCTTCGAGTCCTTCACCATTGGTCTGCAAAGTGCGCTGGCCCGTAGGATGGGGCTGGGAAGAACCGAGTTTGAGGTCAGCACGCTGGGCGAGGATGCGGCACTGCGCGGGGCGCTGCATGGGGCGAGGTCGAAGCATCTGGTTCGGCTTTGGTCCAGCTACCGGGCAGAAGCCGTCTAGGCGTTGACTGCGAACGCCGCCGCTAGCTATTGTTAAGAGTCCTTAATATAGTTTCTGGTTTGCTTTCCGTGGGTACCCCACGGCATGAACCACTTGCAGGGGAGTATCCTGATGGCAACATCTGACGCATCGGCAGCTGAGTCGCAGTACGCTGCCATCGGCCTTGACCTGGGCGGATCATCGATCAAATACGCCTTGGTCGACTCCGCCGGCAAGCTCGTGGAGAGCACCTTCGGCCAGGCCACCACCCCTGAGGGTGCCCACCCGGACGCCGTGGCCCAGGTGATGACGGAGATTATCGGCGAGCTGCAGCGGCTCACCGGCGAAGAGCTGGACGGCATCCCCGCCGGCGTCACCGTGCCCGGCGTGGTGATCGACGGGGTGGTGCATACGGCCGCGAATATCGATGAGGCCTGGATCGGATTGGATGCCACGGCGATGCTGGGCCAGCTGCTGGGCCGCGAAGTTTCGGTGCTCAATGACGCCGACGCGGCGGGCATGGCCGAGGTATACGCCGGCGCCGGCTCGCAGGACGGCCGGCCGATCAAGGGCAGCACCTTGTTGCTGACCCTGGGTACCGGCATCGGATCGGCGTTCTTCCGCGACGGGGTGCTCTTCCCGAATGTGGAATTCGGGCATCTGGAGATCGACGGCTTCAACGCGGAGAGCAAGGCCGCCGCCCGGGTGATGCGCGAAGAGAACCTCAGTTGGGAGCAGTACATCGCGCGCCTGCAGCGCTACCTGTCCCACGTCGAATTCCTCTGCAGCCCGGATCTGATCGTCATCGGCGGCGCGATCTCCGAAGACCATGAGCAGTTCTTGCCGCAACTGAAGCTGCGGGCCAAACTCGTGCCGGCAGAATACAACAACGCCGCCGGGGTGCTGGGCGCCGCGCATCGCGCCCTGCACTCGGGCACTTAGGAACCTATGCATACCATTGACCCGAACGCCCAAATCAAGCTCGTCGCCGTTGACATGGACGGCACCTTCTTGGACGGTGAGGGCCAAATCCCCGACGCGGCCTGGGCCGTGATCGACGAACTGCAGGATCGGGGCATCAGCTTTGTCCCGGCCTCCGGGCGGCAGTTCGCCACGTTGCGCGAACAGTTCGCGCAATTGGGCGAAATCGCCATCATCGCCGAAAACGGCACCGTGGTGATGCACGGCGAGAACGAGATCTATTCGAACATCATCGCCGGAGAGTCGGTCGCCGCGGTGATCGCCGCGGTCCGCGGCCAAGGGCAGCTGAATGCCGGGCTGGTGCTCTGCGGCCGCCGCACCGCCTATGTGGAACGCAGCGACGCGGCCTTCGCTGCCGCGATCGCCCCGTACTACCGCGCGGTGGAGGTCGTCGAGGACCTGGCCCAGGTGCAGGACGAGATCATCAAGATGGCGGTGAACGTGGGCACCGGCGCGGTCCAGGAGATGGCCGCGGCCCTGGACGTTGAGCTGCAGGTGGTGATCTCCGGAAGCCATTGGGTCGACGCCATGAACCACGGGGTGCACAAGGGCCTTGCGCTCAACGCGCTGCAGGAGAAACTCGGCGTCAGCGCCGGTGAAACGGCGGTCTTCGGTGACTACCCGAACGATCTGGAAATGATCAAGGCCGCCACCTATTCCTTCGCCATGGCCAACGCCCACCCGGTGGTGGCCGCCGCGGCGAACTTCACCGCCCCGGCGAATACCGAGCACGGGGTGCTGCAGGTTTTGCGTGCCTACCTCCAGGGCCGCAGCGAACTCTGACCCCGTCTGCCTTTGCGGGTGCCGGGTTTCAAACTGGCCGCACCGCGCTGGGCAGGAATTTGGCCGGGAAACGAAGAGCGCCCCAGTCTCGGCACACGGTGCCGAAGCTGGGGCGCGGTCAGCCGATGGCCGCGAGGCCGAAAGCCTAGCGGCCGTCCTGTTCGGCCAGATGGTTGGCGATCGCGTCGAAGGCGCGGATAGTGGGGAAGAGCTTGGAGGCATCCTGCGGCAGTGGCCAGCTGGAGAGCTTCACGCAGACCATCTTCGTTGCGGGATTCATGTAGATCATCTGCCCGTGGATGCCCAGCGCCAAGGCAACATTCGACTTGGGGTAGGGGAACCAGATCTGATTGCGGTAATGCCCGCCGGGCATCATATTATCGCCCGGTGAATCGGCGAAGGCTTTGAGCTGGTCTTCGGTGGCGGTGAAGGTATCGCGAATCCAATCTGGCTCGAATACCTTCTGCCCGGTCAGCGCCACCCCGTCATTGACGTACAGGTGGCCGAGGCGCGCCAAGTCGCGCAGGGTCGCATTGAAGCCGCCGTCGTACATGCCGGTGCCGAATTGGTCGGTGCCCATCACCAGGTCCTGCTGTGCGCCGATCTTGGCCCATACATACTCGGAGAGCAGCTGCGCCATGCGCGCACCGCCGGCCGCCTCCAGTACCCAGCCGAGCACATCGGTCTCGCAGGAACGGTACTCGAAAGGACCGCCGTGTTCGGTTTTGGACTTCAGCGTCAGCAGGTAGTCGTACATCCCGATCGGGCCGATCGCGCCGCTGGGTTCGGTCCAGCCGATGGCCTCCTCCAGCAGGCGCACCTCGGCTTTCGGGTCCAGATACTCCTCGGAGAACTGGATGCCCGAACGCATGTCCAGCAGGTGGCGGACTCTCGCCCCGGCATAGCCCGAGCGTTCCAATGACGGCACATAGTCGGTGACCAGCGCGTCCACGTCCAGCTTTCCGGCGCCTACCAGCGCGCCCGCCACGGTGCCCACGACGGTCTTGCTCATCGACATCAGCAGATGGTCGGTCAGCGAGGTCATGGTGTTGTAGTACTTCTCCACCAGTACCCGGCCATTGCGCATCACCAGCAGGCCATCGGTGTTCGTCGAGTTGATGACCCCGCGCACGGTCATCGACGGTTCGGACGCGGAGACCTTGGCTACCTCAAGCTCGCCGATCTCCATTTCGGTGAACGGCAGTTTCGCGATCGCGTCATCGCCGCGGGAGACCTTGGTGGTAGGCAGGAACTCGGCGATGTTCTGGAAGGATATCTGGATGTTTTCCGGATACTGCCAGTTGGCGATCGTTAACTCGGTTGTCGCTAGGCCGCTGGTCATCTGCTGGTCCGTCTTCTCTTGGGAACGCTGTTGTGCTCTGTGTTTCGGAGCCTACCACCAGCAGTTGAATGGGGCAGTGATGCTGGGTTAGCGGTTTTCCGCCGGCGGAACGTCGATGCCCTTGTACTGCGCGCGGATCGAGGAGATGAAGTGCTTCGCGTCGATGGTCAACTTCGTCTTCTTCTTCCCCTCATACTGCAGCTTCGCCTTGGTCACCAATACACCCAAGTCAGCGCCCTTCCAACGGTAATCTTCGGCACCGTAGATGCGCAGGAAGAACGCTTCCTTGTGGTTCTGCAGCTGGTGCCAGTCCAGCGCGCTGCGCGAGAACTGCAGCTTGCCCTTGGAGTCCAGGAAGTACTTGCCGGTGCGCGGGGCATGGGTGATGTACTGCACGATGTCATCGGTTTCCTTGATGATCATGTGGCTCCAGACATCCGCCCCGGAGAGCTCCTCCCAGCGCGCGTTGATCTCATCGACGTCCAGCTCGAAGTCCACGTCGAGGTATTCGAGCAGGTGGAAGAGGAACAGCGGGATATCCGCGTAGGCGCCGGCGGTCACGTTGGTGATCGCGCTCGCCCCGGAGATGCGCGGGTTCAATTCGCCCAGGTACACCTCGTCGGTGTCGGTATCGACCAGCACGTCGACCTCGAAGAAGCCGCGGTAGCCGGTGGATTCAAGCCCCGCTCCGACCTTGCGGACCAATTCGATGGCGCGGGCGCGCTGCCCGTCGGTGACCACATCGGGGTGCATCTCGTTGCCGCACCAGCCGCCCTTGTACGGGGTCAGCTCCTTGTATCCGGCCAGCTCGGTGAGAATCGGGCCGACGACGGTGCCGCAGCGGGTGAGCACCGCTTCCACGGCCACCGGCTGGTTGTTGATCCGCTTCATGACCTTGAGCTGTTCGCCGATGATGTGCTTGGAATACTGGTTCCAATCATCCTCGCTGGTGATGAAGAACGTGGTCTTGCCCGAATCGCCGTATGGGGTCTGCACCACCAGATCATCGCCGAGCTTCGCCCCGCGGGAAAGCTTCTGCAGCTGCGCATAGGAGTCGGCGGTGCCCAGCACATTCGGGACCGAGTGGGCGCCGGCGGCGTTGCCCAGTTCGGTGGTGACGATCTTCGAATCCAGATGGGTGCGCAGCTCGTGCGATGGCAGGATCAGGTCGTAGCCCAGCTCCTCGCAGATCGCCTCGGTTTCCTCGTCGAAAAACACCATCGCGATCTTCGGGCGCTGGCCTCCGGGGGTGCGGCGCGCATCGATGTATTCGCGCACCTCGGGGTTTTCCAGCAGCCAGTTGTTGATTTCTTCGGAGCTCTGGAAGTCCACATGCGGCTTCTCACTCGGGGTGAAAACCCGCGGGTGGTGTCCGTCCCAGCCATCGTAGTAAGTGATATAGCTGAATTTGCGCACCCAGCGGTCAAGGCCCAGCAGGTTCACCGGGGTGGCGCCGATGAAATAGATCGGAGTCTGGTTGGTGCGGAAGAAATGGCGCGCCTCGCTCATATTCTTCAGCGTGCGGCCAAAATTCACGATGCGTGGAGCCTCCACGATGCTCTCGTCGTCGTTATAGGCGGCATCCACGGCAACATTGGCAGTCATCTCGTCCAAAACGCTTTCCTGCGACTGCGTTTTGCCGGCCTGTTTGCGTAATTTGGCCAGATCGCTCGGTTTGGGCATCTGCGGTCGTGCCGTGCCTTCGCTCGCCTCAAGAAAATTTGCCATGGGATGTCGTTCCTTCAAAGTGGTAGACCTAGTAATTCTTCACGTGCCCGACGCTGGACACGCTGCGTACCGGTTGCTCTATCCATGCTTCGGGGTGCGAGTAAGGCGAGAGCAACGGTGAGGTAAAGCTGCGGTGAATAGTGAGTTTTGGGGCGCTTTGGCGTTGGGTAATAGCCTAGACGCGCGAAAGTCCTAACGTGAATTTAATGACACGTTAGGACTTTCTCTGTCATGTGACGATGTCAGCTAGCGGAGCCGACGTAATACCCGATGGCTGCCAGGGCTGCCCGCACCCCGGTATCCAGGGCTGGAACATAGTCGGGCAGGAAATGCGGGGAGTGGTTTACCGGGGCGGGCCGAGCGGTGGTGTCGAAGCCGCCGAACATCCAGAACACATTCGGTACGCCCAGCGCATCGGCCAGCGCCCCGAAGTCCTCCGAGCCCATCGCCGGGGGCACGAAGCGCACCTGTTCGGCACCGAACTCGGTCCCGAAGGCCGAGGCCATGGACTGGGTTTGCTGCGGGTCGTTGTAGAGCCGCGGGAAGCTGTAGAGCGGCTCGATCAGCGGCGCCGGCGCATTGCCGGCGGCGGCCTCGGCTTCGATGATGCGGGTGACCGCGCTGAGCACCTGCGCGCGGACCTCTTCGGTGAGCGTGCGGATATTCAGCGTGAACTCCGCGCGATCCGGAATGATGTTCTCCTTCAATCCCGCATGGAAGGTGCCGCAGGTGATCACCGCCGGGCTCAGCGGATGCAGTTCGCGCGAAACGATGCTCTGCAAGCGGGTGATGATATGCGCGCCGAGCACGATCGGGTCGATGGAATCCTGGGGCTGCGAGCCGTGGGACTGCTTGCCGAAGAGCGTCACCTTCAGCGAGTCGGCCAGCGCCATCGCGCTGCCCTCGGTGACCGCAATGGATCCGGTCTGGAAGGGGAAGACATGCTGGCCGAGCACCACCTGCGGGTGCGGGACCTTGTCCCACAGCCCGTCCGCGAGCATCGCCTGCGCGCCGGCCGCGGTTTCCTCGCCCGGCTGGAAGATCCACAGCACCGTGCCGGACCAGCTGTCGGTGCTTCGGGCCAGCACCTGCGCCGCGGCCAGCGCGGAGGCCACGTGCGTGTCGTGGCCGCAGCCGTGCATTACCGGAACCTCGGTGCCGTCGGGCAAGACCCCGGTGGCCACCGAGGCGTAGTCCGCGCCGGTGTCTTCCTTGATCGGCAGCCCGTCGGAATCCGCGCGGAAGGCGATCACCGGGCCGGGGCCATTGGCATGGATCCCCACCACCCCGGTGCCGCCGCAGCGGAAGTTCTCGATGCCCAAATCATTCAGCCGGCCCTGGATGTAGTCGGCGGTGGCGTGCTCTTGCATCGATAATTCGGGGTGTGCGTGCAGGTGCAGGTAGCTTTCGTGCAGCGCACGAGTCTCCTGGAGGTTCAATGCGAGCTCGTTCATGGTCTTCCTTTGCTTGGTGGTGTTTAGTCTTCGGTGGTCGCCGCGAACTGGGTGCGGTCCCGGACCAGCCAGGAAACGAGGATGGAGGCGATGACCACCAGCGCGGTGGCGAACATCGCCAGCCCGGGCATAGCTGGCAGGATCACGAAGTTCATCAGCAGCGCGAGCGTAATGGCCACCAGGGTGGGGCGCAGCGACTTCATCGCAACGATGGACTGCACGAGCACCGCACCCATCAGCGAGGGCAGGATGTAGAGGCGGGCGACCTCGACTACCTCGGCGGGAACCATGGATACCAGCCAGGTGCCCAGCAGCCCGACGAAGAGCAGCAGGCTGGTGAGGTGAACCGTGGCCGCGCCGCAGATGGCCATCACCGCGGCCAGGTCTCCGCGTTTGCTGCCCGGCTTGGCGCCGATGGACGCCTGGGCGACGATCGCGGCCGGAAGCAGCTTATTGGAGATGTTGCCGATCATGAACGCCTGGTACATGGCGGCCGAGCCGAGGATCGGGAAGTAGGTGGCCGGTTCGACGATCCACAGCACCCCGAAGGTCGCCGCGACCGCGAGGAACGCCACCCAGATCATCGACGGGGCGATGTCCAGATCGCTGAAGAAGACCAGATAGATCGGGCCGAGCAGGGAGAAGAGCAGGCCGGCGGACATGGTCAGCGAGCCGTAGCGGGTGGTTTGCTTTTCGAAGCGCGCCATTGAGGCGTCGGCGCCGGTCAGTTGTGCTGCTGAGGTGCTCATGTGGTGCTCCTGGTCTTAGGCTGCGGTGTGCAGGAAGTAGCCGGCGGTGATGGCAACGGCGATGGAGATGCCCAACGCCCATTCCTTCAACCATTTCGCGTTCAGCGCTTTGGCCAGGAAGAGGCACAGCGCCATGGTGGCTGCGGACACCGCAACCAGGATCAGGTGGACGTTCGATTTGGGCAGTTCGGCAATGGTCAACGCGGAGAACGCGCCGAGCAGGGCCGCGGTGGGGATCAGCGCCATCACCGCGGGATTGCGTTTGGCCAGCGACTTGCCGCCCTTTTTCATGATCGGGGTGAGGATCAGCGTGGCGAGCATCCACATGGCCCCGGACAGGCTCATCGCCATGAACGCGACCGCGAAGACCTGCTGGGTGTAGTCCGCCCCGCCCAGCGAGGCGCCCATGGCGACCGCGGAGATGGTCGCCGATCCGGTTTCCGCCGAGACCGAACCGATTAGTCCGATGCGCACCAGCACCGCGGGGGTGCCGAACAGGGCCAGCAGCGCAATGGCGACGAAGACGACCGCCAGCGAGGGGCCGACGGAGGCGACCGCACCGGCGCGGAAGGATTCCTTCAGCTCGCGCGCCGGCATGTCCACATGCGGCGCGGCGACCTTGGCCGCCCGCGAGTAGAGGACCGTCTGGATGAAGATGACTGCGAATACGCCCAGGGCGCAGAACCACAGGAAGGGGGTGTTGGCGATGGCCCAGATGTTCGTTGAACTCGGGTCGCCAGCGGCCAGAACGAGCTGTGGCTGCATGGTGGGCTCCTGAAAGGGGTAGGTGGCAAAGCTTGATGTGATGTGGATCGCATCTAGTAATAACCTTGCTAGCTCCCGTCAATAACGGCAATAATTGGCACGTATTGCCAAGTTTCTGTCGTTTTCCGCCAAATCCATGATGGACTTGCCCAATAGATGCAGGATTTAGTCACCAAGGGGAGCCTGTGATGGCGCAGCATGAAGTTTTCAACGAGCTGGAACGCCGCATCGTCATCGCGATGCAGATCGACGGACGGGCCACCTGGCGGAAGATCGCCAGGGTGCTGCACGAGCCGGAACGGACCGTCGCGCGCTATGGCCAGGCGCTGCTGGAGAGCGGGAGAGTTTCGGTGGCGGCGATCGCGCACCGGTCCGGGTCGCTGGTCGCCTCCTTCACCTGCGCGCCGGGGACCGTGCGGGTGGCCTGCGAGGCGCTGGCCCAGCGCCCGGATACCAGTTTCAGCTATATGGTCACCGGGCAGAGCGACGCGGTCACCGAGCTGCACTACGACGGGGACCTGGCCGAAATCCTCACCATGCAGCTGCCGGCTACCCCCGGGGTGAACTCGCTGGCCGTCTACCCGATCCTGAAGTACTTCAAGACCATTCGCGCCTGGCGCGCCGAACCGGTCAGCGAGGCCCAGGAGCGTGCGCTCACCCCGGCCACCGGCGGGGAGCTGACCGAATGGAATCCGGCCCCCGGGCTCACCGAAAACGATTCGATGATCATCGAGGTATTGCGCAAGGACGGGCGGGCGAGCATCGATGCGATCTCCCGGCAGGTGAAGATGAGCGAATCCTCGGTCTCCCGCCGAGTGGACTGGCTGCTGCGCGGCGAGCAGATCAGCATCCGCACGCTGGTGGAGCCGGCGCTGCTCGGCTTCCCCGTGGAGGCGCTGCTGTGGGTGCAGACCTCCCCGCATAGCGTCGAGGCGCTCGGCCAGCGCCTGCGGCTGCTGCCCGAGGTGCGCTATGCGGCGGCCGTCGCCGGGGACGCGCAGCTGATCGTCGACGTCACCGTGCGCACCCAGAAGGACCTGTACCGGTTCATCTCGGACACCGAATGGGGCGAGATGGTGCAGATCAAGACCGCGATGGTGCTTTCGGCACGCAAGCGCGGAGGGCGGCTATTCGCCGTGTAGCGTGGCGGAGAAGTCGTTCTGCGTGAATTCGAATCCGGCGTCGGCCAGCACCCTGCTGGTGACCTTGCGCCCGGTCAGCGCCACCCGGGCGTTGGAACCCAGCGCCGCTGCGCCAAGCTTGGGCAAGAGCGTACCGGTGGGCAGCCCGGGCAGCCCGGCGATCGAGCGCAGCGCGGCCATCACTTCGTGGTTGCGCAGCGGATGCGGGTTCGCCGCGTGCACCACACCTGCGGGGATCGGCGGGGTCTCCAGGCCCAGCAGATTGCGCACCAGGCGCAGCCAGTCCTCCATCCCGATCCAGCTGAACCACTGCTTGCCGCTGCCCAGCGGACCGCCCATGCCGGTGTGCACCAGCAGGCTCAGCGGCTTGAGCAGCGGGGCATCGGGGTGCATCACCAGCGAGGTGCGCAGCACGTAGCTGCGCGCGGCGTTGACCTGCGCGTCGTTGAAGGCCTGCTCCCAGGCCGAGGCCACTCCGGTCATTTCCGGCAGCGCGCGTGCGTCCTTAGGCAAGGGGCTGTCTTCGGTGAATTCGGTTTCCCCGCCATCGCCGAAGATCGCCGTGGTGCTGGACTGGATCCAGCTGGCCAGCGGGGTCTCCAGCGCGGCCGCGGCCTCGGCCAGGGTAGCGGTGCTCTGCACGCGCGAGGCGGTCAGCTTGGCGATATTCTCCGCCGTATTGCGCTTGTCCACGCGCTCGCCGGCCAAATTGATCAGGTGCACCGGGTACTTCTCGTGCGTCAGCGCGCTGGCCCAGGCCCCCTGGTGGCGCCCGTCCCAGGGGTACTGCTCGGCCGGGAAGTCCGGTTCCGCGTTCCGCGTGAGCACCGCGACCGAGGCACCGCGGCAGACCAGCTCGGCGACCAGATTGCGCCCGAGGAAGCCGCGTCCCCCGGAGATGACCACATGGGCCGGTACGGTGCGGTGCGCGGCCGGCGGGATGACCTTGAACAGGCGTGCGGCCGCCAGTGCGAAGTCGGCGCACAGCGCGTTGGCGACGCTGAATTTGAAGGCGGCGGTGCCGACCCCGCGCAGCGCAACGGTAAAGCGCAGCAGCGCGCCGCTGCCCGCGGAGTCGACTTGCCAGCGCAAGACCATCTCTCCGCCGGGCTGCGGCTGGGTGAATTCCACCATGCGTTGGGCCGGATTGCGGCGGGTGATCGAACCGGCTGGGGCGGTGGCGCGGTGCAGCGGGCCGAACAGCCTGCCCGGCGGGCGCAGGTCGACCTTGGTGCCTACCCCGCGCTGGTCGTCGTGCACCACGAAGCCGTCGAAGCTTTTCATCCAGCTGCCGGTCTGCGACAGGTTGCCGACGATGGAATACACCGCCTCGGGGTCTGCGGCGAGGTACTGCGATTCGGTGCGCTGCCAGCGGGTGAACTTATTGAGCATCTGCGCCATTCTCAGATCATCCTTCGAGTTGATCAGAAACTTCGGACTTCTCCAAGGCTACTTCGGTTTGCTGTGCCCGGGCGTGATGCCCGCCCGATGCTGTCCTGAAGTGTCGCGCCGGGCTTGGAAGTGGCGCGGTGATTAAAGGAGAAAACCGGCGTCCGCCGAGTGCCGTTGGGCATTCGGCGGGCGCCGGTTTTCTCGGGAAGAACGACTTGCGCGTTAGGCGGTAACCTTCGTGCCCAGTTCTTCTTCCATGGCGGTGAATTCCGCGTCGATCTCAGCGTTCGGCTTGTAGGTCGCCCGCGAAACGAGCCACGCGACAACCAGCGAGACGATGAAGCCCGGGACGATCTCGTACATGTTGCTGGCAAGCACGTCGATGTTGCCCCAGATGTAGACGACCGCGGCACCGGAAACCATGCCGGCGAAGCCGCCCAGAGCGGTCAGCTTGCGCCAGTACAGGGCCAGCAGCACGATCGGACCGAAGGAGCCGCCGAAACCGGCCCAGGCGAAGGAGACCAGGTCCAGGATCGAGGAACTTGGGCTCAGCGCCAGCAGCGTGGCGATCACCGACACGATCAGCACGCCGGTACGTCCGAGCATCACCAGTGCCTTAGGCGAGGCCTTGCGTCCGGTGATGTTGTAGAGATCTTCGACCAACGCCGAGGAGCAGACGATCAGCTGCGAGGACATCGTCGACATGATGGCTGCCAGCACGGCGGCCAGCACCAAGCCGGCGATCAGCGGGTGGAAGAAGATCTGGCTGAGCAGCAGGAACACGGTCTCGCTGCTTGCATCGGTCAACGGCTCGTCGGCGAAGTAGGCGACGCCAACCAGCGAGGTGGCGATGGCGCCTGCCGAAGCCAGGAACATCCAGCCGATGCCGATGCGGCGTGCCGTCTTGGCCTCGCCCGGGCTGCGCAGCGCCATGAAGCGCACGATGATGTGCGGCTGGCCGAAGTAGCCCAGTCCCCAGGCGGCGGTGGAGAAAATTGCCACGACCGCGAGGAACCAGTTGCTGCCGGTGAAGGAGGAGAACAGGTTGAATGCTTCCGGATTCACCTCGGTGATCTTCGAGGCCAGGGAGCCGAAATCGCCCATCTGGATGACGGCGACGATCGGCACCGCGATCAGCGCGGTGAACATCAGCAGGCCCTGGGCCACGTCGGTGAGCGAGGCTCCGAGGAAGCCGCCGAACAGCGTGTAGAGCAAGGTGATGATGGCAACGAAGATCATGCCGTTCAGATAAGGCCAGCCGAAGGAAGCTTCGAAGAACTTGCCGGCGGCGACCATGCCCGAGGACACGTAGAAGGTGAAGAACACCAGAATGATGACCGCCGAGGCGATGCGCAGCAGGTGCTTGCGGTCCTTCAGGCGCTTCTCGAAGAAGCTCGGAATGGTGATCGCGTTCTGTGAGATGGCGGTGTAGGAACGCAGACGAGGGGCGACGAACTTCCAGTTCGCCCAGGCGCCGATCAGCAGGCCAATGGCGATCCAGGCTTCGTGCAGGCCGCCAAGGTAGATGGCGCCGGGCAGGCCCATCAACAGCCAGCCCGACATGTCACTTGCACCTGCGGATAGCGCTGCCACCCAAGGCTTCAGGCCACGGCCTGCGAGCATGTAATCGTCGATATTCGATGTTCGCCTAAAAGCTATATAGCCGATGCCAAGCATCACGGCCATATAAAAAGCGATTGCGATGATCTGATAAGTCTGGTCAGACATTTTTCCTCATTGCCGTTTTTTGTTCGCCGGCGCGTGTTATTGCCCGGCGAACCGCGGATCTAGTGGTGCGAATCACCACTATTGCACTTATTTTTCTATTTGTCTTGGCTGCCTTCACTGCTCGTTATGGATTTGTAACTTAAAAGACCGTATCGAACTAGTGCGCAGAATCAGAATCGAGTTCCTGCGCTTCGTGTTGAATTGCCAGCTCTTCGTGCACCAGCGTGCGCACCGCCGCGATCGCCGGGGATCGCGCCGAAGAGTGCCGCATCGCGGTGAAAATGGTGCGCACCGGGGCGTTGTGCAGGTCCACGAAACGCAGCTGCCGCTCGAACTGGGTCCATACCAGATCCGGCAGCAGCGCCACCGCCGTGCCGGTCTCGACCAGGGTGACATGTGCCTGAAGATCGGCCGTTTCGTAACGTACGTCCGGCTCGAATCCGGCCATGCGGCAGGACTGCTCCGCCCAGTGCCGGCTTGCCGCGCCCGGCGGTTCCATCACCCATGGAAGGGCAGCGGCATCGGCCAGGGAAGTGGCCCGGTCGAATTCGGCGTTGCCCTCGCCGCCGGGCAGCGGAAGCGCCAGGCGGATCGGGTCATGCGCGAGGTGGCGCCGATCGAGAGTTTCAAAGATCGGTGCCGCATGCCCCTGATACTGTTCGGCGATCACCAGATCGAAGTTGCGGGCGCTGGTTTCGTGCAGCGCTTCTTCGGGTTCGTGCTGGGTCATCTCCACGCGCAGATGCGGATGCATGGAGTGCAGCTTGCGCAAGACCGATGGCATGATGGCGAGCATCGCGGTCTGGAAAACCGCTAGGCGCACGGTGCCCGAGACGTTGGACATGGTCGCCGCCAGGTCCGCTTCGGCGCGTTCCATCGAGCCGAGCAATTCCTCGGTGTGGGCGACGAGAACCTGGGCTTGCGGAGTCAGCTGGAGCTTGCGTCCATTGCGTCGCAAAAGCTCGACTCCGGCTTCGTCTTCGAGCTGGCTGAGCTGCTGTGAAACCGAGGACGGGGAGTAGCGGAGCACATCCGCAACCTCGGCGATCGTTCCGCGAATACTTAATTCTCTGAGAAGACGTAATCGTCGCATTTCAAGCATTGATTCATATCCTAATCACACGCATGTTAAGTGAAGTTATGCCCGGGCGTTTCGTGCACCCATTAATACATTAGCAAACCCGAACGAAGCCCTTCGGGTTTGTTCACTTTTGCTTAATCAAAGTTGGGGTCATACTCGATCTTGCACACAGCATTTTCGCGGCCAACTATCCGGTGATTCCGTAAGCTCGTCAGCCACAACGAAATTCGCGATCGGTGTATCAATATAAGGACGAACTGCATCGAAGGGAACGGCACATATGTCATCCTCTATCACCTCTCAGCGAACCGTCGCTCCGGCGGTTGACGCAACAGGCAAGCCACTGACCCACCCCTCAGAACTTGCCGATGAGACCATCGCCTTGGTCCGCCACTGGCTGACCGAAGCCGCCAATTTCCCGGTCGACGCCTCTGCGGCGCGCCTCGCGGGAGTACTGAAGGATCCGAAGGGCCTGGACTTCACCGTTGGATTCGTCGACGGCGTGATCCGCCCCGAAGATCCAAAGGTCGCGGCCAGCAACCTGAAGCGGCTGGCCCCGATGGTCCCAGCCTTCCTGCCGTGGTATCTGCGCAAGGCCGTCGCACTGGGCGGCACCATGGCTCCGCTGCTGCCGGGAATCGTCGTGCCCGTGGCCCGCAAGGTGCTGCGTGAAATGGTCGGCCACCTGATCATCGACGCCTCGGATACCAAGCTGGGCGGCGCGATCTCCAAGATCAAGCGCGAAGGGGTGAACCTGAACGTGAACCTGCTCGGCGAGGCGATCCTCGGCGAGGGCGAAGCGACCCGCCGTCTGGAGGGCACCTCCAAGCTCTTGGCCCGCGATGACGTGAACTACGTTTCGATTAAGGTTTCCTCCACCGTGGCCCCGCACAACCACTGGGCCTTCGATGAGGCCGTGGAGCACATCGTGGCCAAGCTGCGCCCGCTCTACGAGCTGGCCAACAACGCGAGCGCGAAGAAGTTCATCAACCTGGACATGGAAGAGTTCAAGGACCTGGAACTGACCATCGCGGTCTTCACCAAGATCCTGTCGCTGCCGGCGTTCAAGGACCTCTCGGCCGGGATCGTGCTGCAGGCCTACCTGCCCGACGCCCTGGGCGCGATGATCGAGCTGCAGGAATTCTCCGCCGCGCGCGTGGCCGCCGGCGGCGCGCCGATCAAGGTGCGCGTGGTCAAGGGCGCGAACCTGCCGATGGAAATCATGGAAGCCGATATCCACGGCTGGCCGCTGGCCACCTGCCACTCCAAGCAGGACACCGACACCAGCTACAAGTCGGTGCTCGAATACGCGCTGCGCCCGGAACATGTGCCGAATGTGCGCATCGGCATCGCCGGGCACAACCTCTTCGACGTGGCGCTGGGCTGGCTGCTGGCCAAGGCCCGCGGCGTGCAGCATGGCATCGAGTTCGAGATGCTGCTGGGCATGGCCACCGGCCAGGCCGAAGCGGTGCGCCGCGATGTGGGCGAGCTATTGCTCTACACCCCGGTGGTGCACCCGGCAGAATTCGACGTGGCCATCGCCTACCTGATCCGCCGCCTCGAAGAGGGCGCCAGCCAGGAGAACTTCATGTCCGCGGTCTTCGAACTGGAGAAGAACGAGGAATTGTTCGAGCGTGAAACCAACCGCTTCCTCGCCTCGCTGGAAAACCTGAGCGACGTGGTGCCCGCAACGCACCGCGTGCAGAACCGCCAGCTGCCCGACGCTTCGCTGACCGAGGTAGTGGCCGGATTCGCCGATGGAAGCACCGAGTTCTTCAACACCCCGGACACCGACCCGAACCTGGCCGCCAACCGCGCCTGGGGACGCGAGATCCTGTCCAAAATGCAGGATTCAAATCTCGGCAAGGACCTGGTCGCCGCCCATACCCTGTCCTCGACGGCGCAAATGGATGAGGCCATCGCCATGGGCGTGGACGCATCGGCTAGCTGGCAGGCGCTCGGCGCGGCCGGCCGCGCGGAGATCCTGCACCGTGCCGGGCTGCTCTTCGAAGAGCGCCGCGCGATGCTGCTGGAGGTGCTCGGCTCCGAATGCGGAAAGAACATCGACCAGGGCGACGTGGAGATCTCCGAGGCGATCGACTTCGCCCACTACTACGCGCAGCGCGGCCTGGACCTGGAAAACGTCGACGGGGCAAGCTTTGTGCCCTCGAAGCTGACCGTGGTCACCCCGCCGTGGAACTTCCCGATGGCGATCCCCGCCGGGTCGACGATGTCCGCGCTGGCCGCCGGATCCGCGGTGATCATCAAGCCGGCCACGCTGGCCGCCCGCATCGGCTCGGTGATGGTGCAGACCCTGTGGGATGCGGGAGTGCCCCAGGACGTCTTGCAGCTGGTCTTCGCCGGCGAGCGGAAGCTCGGCACCCAGCTGGTTTCCGACGAGCGGGTTGACCGCTTGATCCTCACCGGCGGCTACGAGACCGCGCAGCTGTTCCGCTCCTTCCGCAAGGATCTGCCCTTGCTGGCCGAAACCTCGGGGAAGAACGCGGTGATCGTCACCCCGCACGCGGACCTGGACTTGGCCGCACGCGACGTGGTGGCCTCGGCCTTCGGGCACGCCGGGCAGAAGTGCTCGGCCGCCTCGCTGGTGGTGCTGGTCGGCTCGGTGGCCGAATCGCGGCGCTTCAACAGCCAGCTGATCGACGCGGTGAAATCGCTGACCGTCGGCTACCCGTGGAACCCGGAATCCCAGATGGGACCGCTGATCGACGTACCGGGGGAGAAGCTCGCGCGCGGCTTGAGCACCCTGGGCGAAGGGGAGCGCTGGGCCATCGAGCCCAAGCAGCTCGACGAGTCGGGCAAGCTCTACTCCCCGGGCGTGCGCTACGGGGTGCAGCGCGGCAGCGAATACCACCAGACCGAGTACTTCGGTCCGATCCTGGGCGTGATGACCGCGCAGAGCCTTGAAGAAGCGGTCGAAATAGTCAACGACATCGACTTCGGACTCACCTCCGGGCTGCACTCGCTGGATTCGGAGGAGATGGCCTACTGGCTGGAGCACATCCAGGCCGGCAACATCTACGTGAACCGCGGCATCACCGGTGCCATCGTGCAGCGCCAGCCCTTCGGCGGCTGGAAGCGCTCGGCGATCGGCGCGGGCACCAAGGCCGGCGGCCCGAACTACCTGGTCGGCATGGGCAGCTGGCGCGATGCTCCGGTGACCGAAACGGCCACCTTGTCGGCCTTCGACGAGCGGCTGCTGAACGCCGCGGAGCTATCGGGCGAAGACGCCGACTGGTTGCGCGGTGCGCTGGGCAGCGACAAGCTGTGGTGGCACCAGGAGTTCAACGCGGCCAAGGACCGTTCGGGACTGGCCGCCGAGCGCAATATCTTCCGCTACAAGCCGGTGGATGTCACGGTGCGCTTCGAAGCCGCCTCCAGCGGGCACGGCATCACCGAGGCCTTGCGCGTGGTGGCCGCCGGGGTGACCGCCGGTTCCCGGGTGATCTTCTCCGCGGATGCGGACCTGCCACGCGGGGTGCGCAACCTGTTCGCCGAGCACTCGGTGACGGTGGTCCGCGAAGATGCAGCGGCGTTCGCCGCCCGGGCCGCGCGCCTGGCCGCGAAAGAGGGGCCGACCGCGGCCTCGCGCATTCGCTTGATCGGCGGTTCGGCCAAGGCCGTTGCCGAGGCCACCGACGGCAAGCCCGATGTGGCGATCTACGCCTCGCCGGTCACCGGTGCCGGACGCGTGGAGTTGCTGCCGTTCCTGCACGAGCAGGCGGTATCGATCACCGCGCACCGGTTCGGTACGCCGAACCACCTCAGCGACGAGCTGATCTAGTCCGCTAGTTTCCTGCGTTGACCGTGGGCCGGTCCGTACCTCGTTTGAGGTCCGGGCCGGCCCGCGGTTTTTTGTGCTTCGTTTCAGGCCCGAGACTCGCTGGTCATTCAGTCAGTCAGGATCAGCGCAGCGCGATATCCATCTGCCTCAAGACAAGACATGGCATCTAATTCTTGGCCGGTGATGGGAAGGCAGGTCGCATCCACCCAACTCTCCCCGCTAGGAGCATCAATCCACGAATCATCGATGATGATCACCGGATGTTCCGCGGAACCCGCTGTCCCATGGCACAAGATCCAATGCGGGACGTCGTAGCCGAGCATCTGCTGCAACGACACCAGCAGCAGCACCCGGGCACCGTTACCCACCGCTTCTTGGATCTGTGAGATCTGCAGCCGCGTAGAAGTCACCGGCAGTCCGGTCGCCTTCGCCCGGCGGTGCGATTCAGCTTGGAGGATGCCGCGCCAGCCGCGTTCGGCCTCGGGATAGTAGTCAACGATGACCGGCTTTCTGGTATCCAGAGACACCTGGACCGAGCTGGCTGGCCAACGCTCTGCGATGGCCAGCCCGAGCCCCACTGGTTCACAGGCCATGAAGTTGGTCGCTTGACGCCACAACAGCAACTCCGCGGTGCGTAGTTGATCCAGCTCGGCGATGCTGGTGGTTTCCCCGTGCGCGGCCAGGGCGGCAACCGCCGCGCAGGTGAAGTTCTCGCTTTGCTGGTAGTGCGCGGTTCGCAAGTAGCTGGCCGGATGCATCCAGCGCACGTAGCCTGCTTGTGGAGTCGAGTCCGAAGCTTGTGTGGCGCAGCGCGGGGCGGGCAGCGTCTGGAAACCGGTTTGTTCGGCCAGGGCGGCTAGCCGCGGATCTTGGGTCCAGTTTTCCCATTTCACGCAGGCTAGGTTTTGAACCCGGGCGTAATCCAGCACCGCGCGGATGACCTCTTCGCGTGTTGCTGCGTCGCGGGCGAGGAGCCCTGCGATCTTTACGTAGGCTGCCGCCGGACGGGCGGTGAGCAATGCGGCACCGACTATTACGGCTTCGGAAAACTGTATCGTCAGCAGTCGGGTGCTGGCAGCCGGAATTTCGCGTTCCCACGGACCGGTCATGGAACCCAGGTGCTTCAGTTGCGCCGGATGCTGATCCGGGTCGAAGTCTTGGAGCCTAGCGCGAAGAGCAGGGTGATGTGCCATGGGAGACTTTCGGTTCGGTGGGTAACTGGTTTCAGCTCCTTGCTTAGCAACTAGGCGCGTGAGCGGTAGAGCAGCCAGATGAAGTACGGCGCGCCAAGGAGGGAAACGATCAACCCGGCTGGGATCTGTGACGGCGCGATCACTGTACGGCCCAGCGTATCGGCCAGGCAGACCAGCAATGCTCCGAAAACCATGGATACCGGAATCACCCGGTGATGGCGCGCCCCCACCAGCGACCGGGCCAGATGCGGGGCGATGAGTCCGACGAAGCCAACCACACCCACTGCTACCACGCTGAGCGCTGCGAGCAACGCTGCAATTGACAGAGCGATCAGCCGGGTGCGGGCCGTCTTGATGCCCAGCACCCGGGGCAGATCCTCGTCGATGGCCAGCAAGTCGAGTTTGCGCCCCATGAGCAGCACCACCGGAAGGCTGAGTGCCAGCACCGCCACAACCGGCGCCACGTCCCCGAACTGACGGCCATAGGTTGAGCCAGACAGCCAAGTATAGATGCGCGGGGTTTCCCACGAGTTAATGCTCAACAACAGGTAGGTGGTGACCGCGGAGAGGGTGTAGCCAGCGCCAATGCCGATCAGCACAAAGCGTTCCGGGGAGAAACCTCGGCGCCAGGCCAGCGCAGTGATGACGGCGAACGTGGTTAAAGAGGCTATGACCGCAAAAATCACCAGCAGCGAGCGTGAACCGCCAAGGGCGGTGATCACTATGGCCGCGCCCAGCCCGGCACCCGCGGTGATGCCAAGGATGCCAGGTTCGGCCAGGGGATTGCGCACGGTGCCCTGTACCAAGCAACCAGCTAGGCCCAGTGCGGCTCCGGCGCCCAGAGCCGCAGTGATCCGTGGTGCCCGTTCGGAGAAAGCGCGGGCGATGAGCTTGGGTGCATCATCCTGGAACCACAAGGCCAGGTCTCCCAGCTTCAGGAACATGCTCCCAGCCAGAAGGCCTAGAATCACCGTTCCGAGCAGCAAAATGAGACCCAGCACCATGGTGAGAATGAACCGGCGGCGGCTAAGCAGTTTGCTAGCCACCTGCAAGGAGTTGCGGGTGCTGGAAGCTTCGGGCAGCCGCATCGCCAGGATGATAATCAGCACCCCGCCCAGGATCGCCGTGGGGACGCCGGTGGGAATGGAGGCTGCACCTTGTGCGCCTAACAAGGAACGGAGGACCGCATCGGCCAGCAGGATCAGTAGCGCACCGATTAGCCCAGTGGCTGGAAGCAAAAATAGCTGGCGGCGCAACACGGTTAGTCGACGTGCGAGCAGCCGGGCGAGCACCGGGGCGCCGAGCCCGACAAAGGTGATGGGTCCGGCCAGCGAAACGGAGACGCCGGTGAGCACCACGGCGCACAGGACGGCTAGGGTGCGCGTTGAACGAACGGGAATGCCGAGCACCGCAGCGTTTTCATCGCCCAGGGCGAGCACGTCCAAACGGCGACAGAGCAAGAGGCAGATGAGCAAGACCGCCAGGATCACCGGAAGGCTGCGTAAAAAAGCATCCAGGTTCAGCTGGGACAGTGAGCCTGAGCCCCAGGCGTAGAGTCCGGTGGTATTTTCCTTGAAGAGCAGCAAGATGATGCCGCTGCCGGCTTCCAAAGCCATCGCGATGGCTGAGCCTGCGAGGATCAACCTGGTAGTGGCGGTCCCTACACTGCGCCCGGAGATAGCCAGCACGACCCCGGCGGCGAGCAGACCGCCGGCGAATGCTAGGGTGCTGGATGCCAAAGTGGACAGGCTCAGGCCCAAGGCTGCGGCCACGCTCAGCGCGAAGTAAGCTCCGGAAGTGACGGCCAAGGTGTCCGGTGAGGCCAACGGATTGCGGGTAACCGATTGGAGCAGGGAGCCGGCGACTCCCAAAGCCAAACCTACCGCGGCCCCCGCGCAGAGTCGTGGCATCCGGGAGCCGGTGAAGATCTCGGCGACCCCTACGCCGCCAATCCGGGTGTTCTCCCCGAACAAAGCGCGCAGCAGTTCACCCAGCCCTACCCCGGAAGTTCCTTGCGTCAGATGCCAGGCGCCGACCAGCAGCACTGCTGCTGCCAAGGCGGCTAGCAGGCCTAGACCTGCTGCGATTCGAGCGCCGGTGGCCGGCACGAAAGAATTTTCCGTGCCGGTCATCGAGACGCTCACGTCACCGGCAGCTGGCAGCCGGTCTGCGGATTTTTCAGCGGTAATCATGCTTTGCCGTGGACTACTTGGCTTCCGAAGCGGAGGTCAACGCATCGGCGAAAGCATCCACGGCCTGGCTGGTGGACTTCGGTCCACCAGCACCCCAGATGTTCGGGAACTGGAAGGTCCGGCCTTCCTTGACTGCGCTGAGGTTCTTCCAGATCTCGCTGGAAGTCAGTTCGGTGGTCCAGCCAGTTCCTGCGTCGTTGGAGTAGAACAGGTTGGCTTCGCCCACACCGGCCAAGCCTTCCACATCGGTTTGGGCTAGACCGTATTCCTTGTTCACTCCGCCGGAGCCAAAGGACTTGTTGATGCCGTCGCTCCAAGCCGGTGTCAATCCCAGTTCCTTACCGAGCTCGGTGAACAGCGCGCCGTCGGTGTAGGGACGGATGGTCAGGTTGGAGCCGTCAACCCAACCGTCGAAGAACATGAAGTCAGTGGTTTCCATCTTCACATCGGCCACCTCCTGCTTCTTGGCCGCTAGGTGGGCATCGAATTCGTTGAGCACTGCGGTTGCGCGCTCGGTGCGGCCGGTGGCCTCGGCGACCTGCGAGAAGACGTTCTTCATATTGCCAATGGGGTCTGAAGAATCGTTGCCCCTAACCGCCAGAACTGGAACGTCGCCCTTATCAAGCTGCGATAGCACAGGGTCCTGGTCGCTAAAGGCATCCACGATAATCAAATCGGGATCTAATGCGTAGATGGAATCCAGATCTGGTTCGCCGCGTTCGCCTACCGAGGCGACGCCTTCTGGAAGTTGCTCTGCTGTGACGTAGGTGGTGTATCCATCGGGGGAGGCGACGCCGACCGGGGTGACACATAAGGTTAGTGCATCTTCAATTTCCTGCCATTCGAGCACGACCACGCGTTCGGCTGGCTTATCTAATTCCAGCGTGCGGCCCAGATCATCGGTCATCGAGACCGAGTCGGTGCTCGTGGCAGTGGTGTCATCCGCGCAGTTTGCAGAGGCCGCGGAGGGGCTCTGTGCGGAGGCAGATCCGGAGGTGTCGGTGGTGCCGCAAGCGGTGGCCGTGAAGAGAAGGGCGAGGGCGGCCACGGAAGTGACGGCGCTACGGACGAGTGGAGACATAGTTTTTCCCTTGTTAATGAGTGTTTCGGTGGTAAGCAGAAGTGGTCAGCTTTGCCGGTGGCGGCTGACCGGTTCGATACGCAGCAATCCGGTCTGCTGATCGGTGCTGACCTGCACGCTGATCTCATAAACCTCTGAGAGGTTCTCGGCGGTGAGGACCTCGGCGGGAGTTCCAGTGGCGTGCACCCGACCTTGCTTCATCAGCACCAGCCGGTCCGCCAGCGCGGCGGCCTGGTTCAAGTCATGGAGCACAATGCCGATGGCCAGCCGGTTTTCACGGGCCAGATCGTGGACTAGGTCCAGGGTCTCGACTTGGTATCTCAGGTCCAGATGGTTGGTAGGTTCGTCGAGCAGCACCACGTTGGTTTGCTGTGCCAGGCACACCGCTAGCCAAACACGCTGAAGTTCTCCGCCAGAAAGCTCCCCGGCTGCCTTTTGCGACATAGCTGTTGTGCCGGTCAGCTCCATGGCCCGAGAAATAGCTGCGTGATCCGTCTGGGATAGTCCGGCGAATCCGCGCCGATACGGGTGGCGGCCGAAAGCGATGATATCTGCCACCGCCAAGCCCTCCGGGGTGGCGTGGGACTGAGCAAAGAGCGTGACTTCGTGCGCGAATTCGCGTCCGTTCAGCGTGCTGATTTCGCGGGGCTTCGAATGGGAACCGGTGAGGGTGATAACCCCTGCGGCTCGCTCATGCAACCGTGCCATGGAACGCAGCAGTGTCGATTTTCCACTGCCATTGGGTCCAATGAGCGCGGTGACTTCACCCGGGGATAAGCTGATGGAGGCACCGTCGACCACGGTGCTTTTGCCATAGCGCAGCACCACCTCATGGGCGTGCATGCTTCCGGCCCCAGCGGAAGCTGATCCGGCTGCTACGCCTGGCATGAGCGTTGGGCGGACTGATTACGTCCGGATTTGTTAATGATTTTCACTTAGGTAAGTCTAAGTTAACTATTGTGTGTCAGCAATCAATGATTTCTGACATTCAATCAGGTTTTCCGGTCACTTCTTCGAGTTCGCCATGGTGAATGCGCCGGGTGTCGATCCCATAGTGCGCCGAAAAGCATCAATAAAAGTACTCGGCTGAGCGTAACCTAACAAGTCAGCCACGTCCTGGACTCCTTCGCCAGTGGCCAGCAGCTCCATTGCGCGGTGAACTTTCACCGCTTGGCGCCACTGGGCAAAGGACAGGCCTGTCGCCTCACGATAGGCGCGGGTGATGGTGCGTGCGCTGATCCCAGTTTCCACTGCCCACTGCTCAAGGGGTCGATTATCCGACGGGTTTGCCAATAACTGGTGTGCAATGCCACTGATCCGCGGGTCATCGGGCAGACGCAGCGCCACTTGGTGGGCGGAAGGTTTGAGCACGTCAAAAACGACGGCCTCTGCACGGGCTCTGGCTTCTTGGCTCAGTTCCCGACTAGAGAGGTGGATCAACAGCGACTCAAGCAGCGGTTCCATGTCGATCACCGTCGGGACTCTGAATTCGGTGGTGGTTCGTTCGGGGGCGAAGAAGGCGCTAAAGAGTTTTATGTGTGCTGTCAGCCGTCCACCATGAAGCATCTTGGCTGGAATCCAGAGGCCGTAACCCTCGGAGACCGTAAAAATCTGTCCCTCAATTTGTGCGGTGAGCGTGCCCTCCTGTGCCCACAAGAGTTCATGGGCCAAGTGCGAATGCGGCTCCCATTCCGTGGACGCCTCAATGTCGAACGCTTCGCTCAAGATCACGAATGAAGAAGTCGCGCCGAGGGGCAGCTCGGTTGCTCGCACCAAGGAGGTGTCCGGCTCACGGGACCAGGTGCCTAGCCCGATAGCTGGTGCAGAAATATGGGTCATGCTAGCAGTATAGAAAGTTATCGACATGACGCAGACCGCGCCATAGCCATGCAGGAATCTGATCAGCGTTCCACTTCATAAACAAGGCTAACCCAGTGTGCAATGCGCAAGCTGGCGGAGACAGCGTTACCCGGAGCGACTCGGGCGCTGAGTTTATTGATTCCGAAGGCCCCGGGAATGATGGACAGGGCATTGTCGAGCATTGCTCCGCCGATTCCTCGTCCCCATTTATCTGCCGATACTCAGAAGCCGAGCTCCACACAGGCTTCTTGGCGGGTGGAAAACACGATGCCGACGGGCTTCGTTTGCCTCAGTTGCTACGAACCAGCGCGATGCTCCCACAAGGTCCAGCGGTTCTTGTTCAAGGGCTTCGCGAACGCAGGCCGTGATAGTTTGCCGTTCCTACGGTTGCCCATAACCAATAAAGCGGACTGCTCGTTCGTCCGTGGCCATCGTGGCAATGAAGTCTGTGTCTGCATTCGTGAATGGAAGCAGGGTGATTGAGGAAGGAAGCAACATCCCGACCCTTTTGATGTCGAAGAATTAAACTACCCATGGAAACAAGAACTTTCCCAAAACACCAAGCCAGCGCAGAATCTGGTGCTTCTGCGACCAGAGGCGGCAGTACTGTCAGCAGCAATCACAAGACTAGATTAACAACATGATTACCGCTGGATTTGCCCGCGTCAGGGGCTTAGTGCCGCACGCCCGGCAACGGGTAACTAGGATTTTGCCGATTTCTTCTTTGCTTGACGTTCGCCACCGCCGGGGCGCGCGGCCAGCACGTCTGCGGCCACGGAGAGCAGCGCGGGCAGGATGTAGCGGGCGAGCGTGGCGAGCACGAAGAGGGCCAGCGAGCCCTCGGGGGCCTGCGCGGCGGCCAGCGCCAGGAAGCCAAAGCCGAGCCCGCTGGCCAGGCCCACGATCCAGCCGGCGGCACCGCGCGGGCGCAGGATGAACCAGCCGGTGAGGGCCACCAGCGGAAGGATCAGGCCCAAGGTGTGGAAGTAGCCGGTGTAGGCGCCGGTCAGATCGAGCGCGGAGACGAAGAACCAGTCGCCGTATTCCACGCTGCCCAGCACCGGGAGCTTGAGCAGCAGATCGAGCAGGAAGCTAAGCATGATGATTCCGATGCCGAAGATTTTTGCCGCACGGGTGATTGGCAACAACCAAAAAGTGGCTAGTACCAGGCAGCGCAGCACCCAGAGGCTGACTACTACCAAGGCGTTCGAACCTAAGACCAGATGGGTCATGGCTAGCGCGGTGTTGCCGGCCAGTCCGAGGATCACCGCGAACCAGATGAAGATGGACAGGGCTGAAAGCTGCATGCGGGGTTTGTTCTCGGTCACCGAATCAAGTGTAGTCAGCGCGGCTGTGTACTGGCTATATTGGCGGTTTAGAGTTCCAGTTTGAGCGCCTTGCGCAGGGTCAGCGCCCCGCCGGTGTGCATCACCGCACGGCGGTAGATCCGTTCGGCGAACAAGATAGTGAACCAGCAGGTAGCCAGCGTAAGGGCCAGTGAGATGAGCGGTTCAACCAGTGAGACTTCACCGCCGAGCAGGCGGATTGGCATCGCGACGGAGGAAACAATTGGCACATAGGAGGCGATGACCAAAAATCCGTCCTTGGCGTAGATTCCGATGAACAGCACCGCCATCAACACACCGACTACCGGCCCAGAGGATTGTTGGAGGTCTTCGGTACGGCTGGCTAGTGCTCCCAGCGTCGCCCAGATTCCGGCGAGGACCAGGAACCCGACGAGGAAGAAGGCCACAAACCAGCCGGCTACTTGCGAGACGACTCCAAGGAACGGGATCTGAACTGGTGATAGATAGGCGGCGAACAGGCCCACGGAGAGGAAGAGCAGCAGCTGGGCCAGCGCGAGAATCACGTTGCCCAAGATTTTGCCCGCAAGCAGCTGACGCAGATTGATCGCGCCGGCGAGGATCTCCACTACCCGGTTTTGTTTTTCTTCGATCACCGAGTTGGCTATCGGCATGCCGAAGATGAGTGCTGACATATAGAACAAGAAGGAGAAGAGGAACGCCATAGCCTTGATCATGGAGGCACGTTCGGCGTCCCCATGCATTTGGGTGACCGTTAGTGCACCGTCGCCCGGTAGCTGATCTGCGTTCAGCCCGGCCGAAGTGAGCAGTCGCGCGGTCAACACCTTCTCGGTGGCTTCGCGCAGCGCCCCATGGAGTTTGTCCGGGACTTCATCGGATCCGGTGAGCGTAAATTTATTTGCTGGGCCCTGGCTCAGCGTGGCATCAAGCTCCCCAACATCAAGTTGCGCGGTGGCATCATCGGCCGGTAGCTGTTCGACGTTGATTTTCAGCTGGTCTTCGGCGTCCGAGGCCGCTTGGTTGAGGACGGTGAGACTGGCCTGATCGGTGGCCGCCACCGAAAACTGCGTGGTGCGTGTGGCGAGAAATCCGGTAACGGCGATCGAACCGATGATCAGCAACAGCGTGACCAGGGTGGAGATGATGAAGGCCTTGTCGCGCAGCTTCGTTTCGACTTCGCGCAGGGTGACGATCAGCCAGGCGGGGGTGGCAAGGGTGTTCATGCGATGATCTCCCGGTAGATATCCGCCAGCGCGGGGCGGTGCAGGGCGAATTCGGTGACCGTGCCGCGGGAGAGCGCGTGGGCCAGCACGCGTTGCGCGTCGCCTGGCGTGCCGAAGCTGACCAGGGCGTGCTGCCCGGAGAGGTCGATCACCTCGACCCCCGGCTCGGTGCGCAGCCAGCCGGCGTCGGCGCCCAGGGCCAGGCGGTGCCTGCTGGCTTGGGCGGTGCGCAGCTCGCTGGCCGGGGCGTTGGCCAGGATCTTGCCCTCCTGGATGATGACCAGGTGGTCCACCAGGGTATCGAGCAGATCCAGCTGGTGCGAGGAGAAGAGCACCGGGACGCCGCGGGCCGCGTAGTCGCGCAGGATGGAGCTCATCGCGTCCACCGCCAACGGGTCCAGCCCGCTGAAGGGTTCGTCGAGCACCAGCACGTCGGGTTCGTGCAGCAGCGCGGCGGCCACCTGCACGCGCTGCTGGTTGCCCAGCGAAAGGGCCTCCAGCCTGGATTTGGCCCGGTCCGCCAGGCCGAAGCGGGCCAGCAGGTCCATCGCGCGGGTGCGTGCGGTGCCGCGGGCCAACCCGTGGAGCTGACCGAGGTAGATCAGCTGGTCGATCACCGGCTGCTTGGGATACAGCCCGCGTTCCTCCGGCATGTAGCCGAAGTTGGGGCGGGTGGGCGCGTCCAGGGCGGCCCCGTCCAGGGTGAGCCGGCCGCCGTGGGCGTTGAGCAGTCCCATGATGATGCGCATGGTGGTGGTCTTCCCGGCGCCGTTGGCACCGACGAAGCCGGTCAGCGCCCCGCGCGGCACGGTGAAGCTCACCTCGTCCAGGACCTTGGTTCCGGCAAAGGACCGGGTGATCTGCTGAAGTTCGAGCATGCTCGGTCTTTCTGGCTTGGGAATCTCTTCGCTTGCCTTCCAGCTTAGGAAGGCCGGGGCGGATCCGCCTGATGCTTGGGGATGAAACTATTGGATGAGCCCGGCGCGGTGGGCGTAGAGGGCCGCCTGGACGCGGTCGCGCAGGTGGAGCTTGGCCAAGAGATTCGACAGGTGGGTTTTCACCGTCGCCTCGGACAGGGCCAGCAGGGCGGCGATCTCCTGGTTGTTCTTGCCGCTGGCCAGCGCGGTGAGCACCTGGCGTTCGCGGGCGGTCAGCGCGTGCAGCGCCGCGCTCTCTGCGCCCGGTGCCGAGGTGCCGGGGCGCGCGCTGGTCTTGCGGGCGATGAGCTTGAGCGTGGCCTCCGGGGAGAGCAGCGCGTATCCGGCGTGGATCTGGTGGACCGCGTTGAGCAGCAATTCCGGTTCGGCGTTTTTCAGCAGGAAGCCGCTGGCCCCGGCATCGAGCGCGTCGAAGAGGTAGTCCTCGCGGTCGAAGGTGGTCAGCACGATGATCTTGGTGTCCACGGTGCCCGCGAGCCGCGCGGTGGCCGCGATGCCGTCCAATGCGGGCATCTGGATGTCCATCAGCGCGACATCCGGGGTGCGGGTGCTGATCAGCTCCACGGCTTCGGCGCCGTTGGCGGCGGTGCCGATGACCAGCAGCTGCGGATCGGTTTCCAGGATGAGCTTCAGCGAGGAGCGGATCAGTGGCTGGTCATCGCAGATCACGACGGTAATTTGGCTCATGGGCTTAGCCTAGTTCCCTTCGGGGGATCCGGGCAGGCGCAGCCGGGCGCGGGTGCGCCAGCCGCGCGGGGTGCGCGGGCCGATCTCCACCAGCCCGTGATGCAGCGCGGCGCGTTCGCGGATGCCGCGCAGCCCGAAGCCGCTGCCGGCGCTGTCCGGGCGGGGGCTCCCTCGTCGGTGACTTCCACCTCCACCCAGGATCCCTGCGCGTCGGTTCCGGAGCGCAGCGCGAGCGTGGCGGCGCGGGCGGTGGAGTGGCGCCGCACATTGGCCAGCGCCTCCCCGCAGATGCGGTAGAGGGCCAGCGAGAGGCCGGGGGCCAAGGAGGCGAAGAAGCCCGGGGCGTGCTCGTCCTCGGAGAGCTGCACGTGCAGCCCGTGCGCGGCGTTCTGCTCTAGCAGCCCGGGCAGCGCCGCCAGCGAGGGCTCCGGGGCGCGGGCGGCGGAATTGCCGGTCTCGGGATCCTGCGGGGACTGCTCGCGCAGCACGCCGAGTAGCGAACGGGTTTCGGCCACCGCGCTGCGTGCTGAGGACTCGATGCCGCGCATCAGTTCGATGGCCTGGGCCGGATCGCGGTCCTGGACCAGCCGGGCGGCGGAGGCCTGGACTCCGACGGAGGCGATGTGGTGGGCGATGACGTCGTGCAGCTCGCGGGCAATGCGCAGGCGTTCGGCGTTGACCGCGCGCGCCGCGAGCTCTTCGGCCTGCGCGGCGATGCGCGCGGCCTGGACGAGCACCAGGGATTTGGCGTAGGAATTCGACCAGCTGGTCAGCCCCAGGAAGATCGCCCCGCCGAAGAAGAGCACGTTGATCAGGAAGCTGTACAGCGGCAAGGCCAGCTCTTCGGGGATCGAGCCCATCGGGTTTTCGACCAGCAGCTGGTTCGCGGCCGAATACAGGTCGCTGGTGAAGAAGGAGAGGACCAGCCACACCGCCATGCTCAGCAGCACCAGGGCCATCGCGGTCCACAGCCCGCGGCGGTTGCGGGCCCAAGCCACGGCCGTGTACAGGCCCAGGAAGTAGGCCAGCTGGGCGCAGAACTGCATGACGACGGTGGCCGTGGCGGGGGAGCTGCCGATCAGGAAGGCGGCCGAAGAGATGAGCATCATCGTGATCGGCCAGCGGCGGCGGAACATCAGCGGCAGGATCAGGGCCGCAAGCAGGGCGAAGGCCAGCGGGCGCTCGGCGCTCTTGCCCGTCTCGGTCAGCGAGAGCACCAGTTCCAGCATGAGCAGCGCCAGCAGGTAGAAGCCCAGCGCCACCGCGATATCGCGGCGCAACGCGGTTGCCGACGGTGCCGCGCGTTCCCAGTCGGCCGGCGGCAGCGAGGGGACCTGGCGGTGCAGCAGCTGCGAAAGGCGGTGCATAGTTCTTCCTGTTCGGTGCATTCGTTGCGGATGCGAGGGCTCTTCCGCACTGGACTTTACCCGCCGACCGGGCCCGGGTGAATGCGCCTTGGGGATTACGCCATTTGTCGCGGTGGGCGGCGGCGGGCTTGGCCACATAAGTTACTAAGCGGTAATGTGATCTCATGCACATGATTTTTCGCATCCTGCTGATGCTGCTCCAAGGCAAAAAAGCCCCGAGACTGTCCATGCTCGACTCCGGAACCCTTAGGATGCGCGCGACGCTGACCGATATCGACTTCGCCGGGCATATCAACAACGGCATGTACTTCTCGATCTTCGATCTGGGCCGCTTCGATCTGATGTTCCGCTCCGGGGCCTGGAAGGTGATCCGCGAGCACAAATGGAGCCCGGTGGTGCAGGCCGAAACCATGACCTTCCGGAAGTCGGTGAAGCTCGGGGTGAAATTCACCCAGGAGACCCGGGTGCTGGGCATGGATGAGCGCTGCATCTACTTCGAGCAGCGCATCGTGGTGGACGGCGAGATCTACGCCCGCGGCTACATCGCCACGCGCATGACCTCGAAAAACGGGCCGGTGCCCAATGAGCAGATCCTTGCCGCGCTCGGGCTGCACATGCCCGAAGACCGGGTCCTGCCCGAATGGGTCGCCCGCTGGCGCGAAGAAACTGCCCTGCCTTCGGCGCGCAAGCCCGCCGTCCACAGCTGGATCCGCTAGACCGGACGGCGCGCGGCGTCCAGGAACCGGGCGATCAGCTCCGGGTCCTTGACCCCGCGGGCGGACTCGACCCCGGAGGAGACATCCGCGCCGCTGGCCGCGGACTCGGCGAGCGCCGCGGCCACATTCTCCGCGGACAAGCCGCCGGCCACCAGCCAGTTGCGCCCGGCCGCGCGGGTGCGCACCTCTGCGTAGTCCCAGCTTTCTCCGCTGCCCGGAACCGCGGCGTCGATCAGCAAGAAGTCCTCGCCCCAGTCCTCGAACTCTTCTGGCTGCGCGTCCATGCGCACCGCGCGGATCACCCGGAACCCGGCCGCGCGCACCGCTTGCACCTCTGCGCGGCGCCGTTCCCCGTGCAGCTGGATCCAGCCGAGCCCGGCGGCGGAGGTGCGCGCGATGGCCGTTGCGGTGTCCTCATCGCGGAACACCGCCACGGTGGCCACCTCGCCGGGGACCTGCGCGGTGAGCGCGGAGGCCAATTCCGCGGAGACCTGACGCGGGGAGTCGGTCAGCACGAAGCCCAGCGCGTCGGCCCCGTGCTCCAGCGCGACCGCCACATCCTGTGCCGTGGCCAAGCCGCAGATCTTCACAAACGGGAGGGCGCTCATCGGGTAGCCTCCGCGCCGGCCTGCGGGCCGCTCAGATGCGTGGGGGTGTAGCCGCCGGGGGCGTTGGCGCGGATCTCAAGCAGCTCCCGGGCGTGCTCCCAGAGCCGGGAGTCCTCCGCGCTGACCGGCACCCAGGTTTCTACCGGCACCGCCGTGCCGGTGCCGTCGCGGGCGACCAGCACGGTCAGGCAGTAGGTGGTCAGCTCCATCTGCGTGGTTTTCGGATCCCCGGAGCGCACGTGCACCGCGATGTGCATGCCCTTGGAGCCGGTATAGACCAGCCGGGCCTCGACCTCGACCAGATGGCCGATGAGCAGCGGGCGGTAGAAGCGCACGCCGCCGGAGAACACCGCGACGGTCTCCCGCCCGGCGTAGCGGCTGGCGCACAGGGCGGCCGCCTCGTCGATCCACTTCATCACGATGCCCCCGTGCACCTTGCCGCCCCAGTTCACGTCGGTGGGCGCGGCGAGGAAGCGCAGGGTCACCCGCGGCGCGGTGCCGGCGTCGGTATAGGACTGGTCGTTCATCGACTCGACGATGCGTTCGCGGATCTCGATGCGCGCCAAGGCATTCTGCCGCAGCTGCAGCTCGCGCGGGGTGCCCGGGGTGAAGGAGGGGACCGGGGTCGGTTTACCCTTCTCATCTACCGCCACGAAGATCACCAGACAGGTGGAGGAGGTGACCGGGCGCAGTTCGCGCGGATCGGAGAAGGAGACCTCGGTGCGGATATGCATGGAGCTGGTGCCGGTGTAGACCACCGAGGCGGTGACCTCCACCAGGTCCCCGGAGTGGATCGGGTCCGCGAAGTGGATATTTCCCACGTAGGCGGTCACGCAGTAGCTGGCGGACCAGCCCACCGCGGCGGCATAGGCGGCCTTATCCACCCATTCGAGCACCGTGCCGGCGGCCACCGTTCCGGTGATCCCCACATCCGTGGGCGCTGCGAGGAAGCGGAGGGTCACCGAATGCGGCCGGCTGGCCGTTTGCAGAGCAGTCATTTGACTAGTTTCCCCCGCGCGGGCGCCGGTTGCCAACCTATGACGCCGGGCTTTCGACTTAGGATGGAGGGGTGCGTAGGGTCTTTGGAATTTTTTCGGCATCCACCGCGGCGGTGGTCTGCCTCGGGTTGCTCTCGGCCATCGGTGCCATCGGGCTGGCGGTGCTCATCGGGCGCGCCATCGATGCGCTGCGCGCGGATCAGCCCTTGGACGTCGGCTGGTATGTCGCGGTGGGGTACGAACTGCTGGTGGTGGCCGCCGCGGCGCTGCTTACCCCGGTGCTCATCGCCCGCTCGGGGCGCAAGCTCGGCGCGCTGCAGCGCCACCAGCTGGTGCGCCACTATTTGGCCATCGGCCCGTTGGCGGTGCGCCGGCTCGGCGAGGGCGAACTGGTCGATGCGGCCATGGACGCGGTCGATCGTTCGGTGCGCTTCCGCACCGGCTTCATGGGGCCGGCCATCTGCGCGGTGGCCACCCCGGTGCTGGTGCTGCTCGGCATCATGTTTTTCATCGATCCGCTCAGCGCCTTGATTCTGCTGCTGCCCACCATGCTGGTCCCGGTGCTGGTCATCGGCTTCCAAAGGCTTTTCCGCGGTTCTTCGGGCGAGTACCGCCGGGCCCAAGGGCTGCTCTCGGCCACCTTCCTCGACGGGTTGCGGGCGCTGACCATGCTCAAGCTCAACGGCGGGGCATCCTGGATGGGGCAGCGCATCGCGGTGGCCAGCGAAAGGGTGCGCCAACAGGTGATGAAGCTGCTGGCGCGGAACCAGCTGGTGCTGCTGGTGATCGATGCGAGTTTCGCGGTGCTGCTGCTGGCCACCGCCGCGCTGCTTGCCTGGTGGCGGGTGGGCAGCTTGGCGATCACCGCCGGTCAGGGGGCCGCGCTGGTGCTGCTCAGCTTCCTGATGCTCGCCCCGGTGAACTACGTGGGCAGCTTCTTCTACATCGGAATGACCGGCAAGGCGGCCGAGCAGAAAATTGCGAGCATCATGGGCACCGAGCGGCACCGCGCCGCGGCGAATCCGCTGCGCGTAGACCTGCGCGCCGACGCCTTGCAGCTGCTGGATCTTGGGGCCGGATACGAGGGGCACCCCGCGGCGCTGGAGCAGCTGAACTTCAGCTTCCCCGCCGGCTCGAAAACCGCGGTGATCGGGGCCTCGGGCAGCGGTAAAACCACCTTGCTGCGTGTCTTGCAAGGTCAGCTGGAGACCACCGCCGGGATCATCCACGACGGGCACCAGGCCTTGGGCCCGGCCACGCTGCGCTCGAACACGGCGGTGGTGGAACAGGGCACAACGCTCTTCGGGATCAGCCTGCGCGAGAACCTGTTGCTTGCCGCGCCGCAGGCCAGCGACGATAAGCTGCGCGCGATGGTGCGCCGCGCCGGGTTGGCGTCGTGGTTTGCGCAGCAGCAAGCGGGGCTGGACACGATACTTGGTGAAGGCGGGGCAACGCTCTCCGGAGGCCAGGCCCAACGCCTGGCCATCGCCCGCGCGCTGCTGGCCGAGCGGCCCATCCTGCTGCTCGACGAGCCGACCAGCTCGCTGGATGTGCAGACCGAAGCCGAGGTGCTGGACACCCTGCGCGAGGCGGCGGCGGAGCTCACGGTCATCACCGTGACCCACCGCTTGGGGCTGCTCGCCGACTACGACCAGGTGCTGGTATTGGACCGGGGGCGGATCGTGCAAGCCGGGCCCCGGGAGGAACTGCTGGGCGCCGAAGGGTACCTGAAAACGGCGATGGAGAATTTCGGCCAGCGCGTCGCAGCGCTGGGCAGCCAAAGCGGAAACGAGGCGAAATGATGAATCCGCGCATCCAGCAGCCAAGCAGCCTCGCCAGCGCCCGCTGGCTGATCGCCCAGACCCGGGACCTGCTGCCTCCGGTGCTGCTTGCCTGCCTGCTCGCCTGCCTCACCCGGCTGGCCGCACTGAGCATCTATCTCTTTGCCGGGCTGGGGCTGGTGGCGGCCATCGGCCTTCAGCTGCCCGCCGGGCTGCCGCGGCTTCCCTTCGGCCTGCTGGTGGCGGCGATTATCCTCGCCGGGCTGTGCAAGGGAGGGCTGCGCTATGCCGAACAGTATGTGGGGCACAGGCTCGCCTTCCTGGCCCTGGCCAGGCTGCGTTCAACCATGTATGCGGCCTACCAGCGGCAGGCGCCCTTCGCGGCGGCCAGCAAGAATTCCGGGTCCATGCTGGCCAAGGCCACCCGCGATATCGACAAGGTGGAAGTGTTCTTCGCTCATACGCTGCCGCCGGCCGCGGCAGCGCTGCTGGTCAGCGGCACGGTGCTGGGCTGCGTCTACCAGGTCTTCGGCGGCACCGCGACGCTGATCCTCGCCGGAGGCTATCTGCTGGTCGGGCTGCTGCTGCCGCTGCTCGGGGTCGGCGCGCTGCGCCAGGCGGCTGGCAGCGCCGCACAGGTGCGCGGCAATCAGAACCGGATCATCATCGAATCCCTGGCGGGCATCGAGGTGCTGCACGCCTTCGGCGCCGGTGGGCGGATGCTCAAGCGCATGGACGAGGCCGGAGCGGCGGATGCCCGGCAAGCCCACCGGGCCGGCTGGGTGACCGGGCTGCGCGCGGCGCTGAGCCAGATCGTGCTCTGGGGCAGCGCGCTGGCCCTGCTGCTGACCGATTCGGCCCAAGGCCCGGCGGCCACCATCATCCTGGTGGTGATCGCGGTCCCTTCCTTCGAGTCGGTGCGCGCCGTGGACGGGTTCGTGCTGGGGCTGCAGGACTCCCTGGCGAGCGCTCGCCGATTGTTTGCCACCGCCAGCGCGCCACCGGCCGTGGCCGAGCCGGGCGCGGCGGGCGACCTGCCGCATACCGGGACGCTGCGCGTCCAAGACCTCACCGTGCGGCACGCGCAGCGCCAGGCGGTGCAGCAGGTGGACTTCACGGTGGAGGCCGGGGAACTGGTGGCGCTGGTGGGGGCCTCGGGTTCGGGGAAATCCTCCATCGCCGCCGCGCTGGTCCGTGCGCTGCCTGCCGGCGGGAGGCTCAGTTTTGGTGCGGTGGCCCTGGATGCGGTACCACTTGAGCTGCTGCGTGCGCGCATCGTGGTGGTCTCCCAGGAGGCGGTGATGGTCCGCGGCACGGTCCGCGAAAATCTGCTCTTGGGATCCGCCGGAACCACCGACGCCCAGCTTTGGGCGGTACTTCACGAGCTGGGCCTGGGTGAATGGCTGGAGCAGCAGCCACAGGGGTTGGACACCCGGCTGGCGGATCGTTCCACTAGGCTTTCCGGCGGCCAGCGCCAGCGCTTGGCCCTGGCGCGCGCCCTGCTGCGGCACCCGGCGCTGCTGGTTATGGACGAATCGACCAGCGCACTGGATGCCGCGAGCGAAGCGCTGGTGCTGAAGGCGATTAATGAGCGCCGCGGATACGGGATGGGGGTGCTGATGATCAGCCACCGCCTTTCCATCCTGCAGGAGGCCAGCGAGGTGCTGGTGCTGCGCGAGGGGCGGGTCATCGAAACCGGCTCTCCCCAGCACCTGCTGGCCGATGGCACCAGCGAGTTCTACCAGATGGTGCTGCGCGAAAACGATCGGATCAATACCGGGGGCTAATCCCTGACAAGTCCCGGTGCAGGCAGTAGGGTCGAAAACATGATGCGAATAGTAGTGATCCTGTTCCTGTTCGTGCTCGCCGCCGGGTTTGTGCTCACCGCGCTGCTGGCGGGAACTTCCGGCAACTGGGTGTGGTGGATTCTGGTGGCGCTCACCGCGGTGCTGGTGGCCGTGGGGATCCGGGATATGACGCAGAAACGGCATGCGATCCTGCGCAACTTCCCGATTCTGGGACATGCCCGCTACCTGTTCGAATTCATCCGCCCGGAGATCCAGCAGTACTTCATCGAGCGGAACACCGACGGCACGCCGTTTGACCGCGACACCCGCTCGATGATCTACGCCCGGGCCAAGGGCACCGACAGCCACAAGGCCTTCGGCACCGAGCTGAAGGTGAACGAGGTCGGCCACGAATACCTGCTGCATTCAAGCGCCCCGGTGGCTCCGAACAAGGAGCAGCACCGGGTGAACATCGGGTCGAGCCAGTGCGCCCAGCCCTATGAGATGTCGCTGCTGAACATCTCCTCGATGAGTTTCGGCTCGCTCTCGGCCAACGCGGTGCTGGCGATGAACAAGGGCGCGGCGATGGGGGATTTTGTCCACGAGACCGGCGAGGGCGGGCTGACCAAATACCATCTGGAGCACGGTGCGGACCTCTTCTGGGAGATCGGTTCGGGCTATTTCGGCTGCCGCACCCCCGAAGGCCGGTTCAATCCCGAGACCTTTGCGCGCAAGGCCAACCTCCCGCAGGTCAAGGGCATCACCATCAAGATGTCGCAGGGTGCAAAGCCCGGACTCGGCGGGGTGCTTCCGGCGGCGAAGGTGACCGCTGAGATCGCCGAGGCCCGCGAGGTGCCGATGGGCCAGGACTGCATTTCCCCGGCGAGCCACGGCGAATTCTCTACCCCGCGCGAGCTGCTGGCCTTCGTGTCGAAGCTGCGCAAGCTCTCGGGCGGCAAACCGGTGGGAATCAAATTCTGCGTGGGTTCGCGCACCGACGTGATGGCTATCTGCAAGGCCATGATCGAAACCGGCGTGCTGGTTGACTTCATCACCGTGGACGGTGCCGAAGGCGGCACCGGAGCCGCACCCCTGGAGTACGAGGACCATGTGGGAACCCCGCTGACCGAGGGGCTGATGCTGGTCCACAACGTGTTGATGGGCGCCGGGTTGCGCCACGAAATCCGCTTGGCGGCGGCCGGGAAGATCGCCAACGGCTCGGATATCGTCAAGAGAATGATCCAGGGCGCGGACTTCGCCTTTTCCGCCCGGCCGATGATGATGGCCACCGGCTGCATCCAGGCGCAGAAGTGCCATACGAACCACTGCCCGGTTGGCGTAGCGACGCAGAACAAGCGGCTCATGCGCGCCTTGGACGTGGAGGACAAGGGCCACCGGGTGTACAACTACCACCGGCTGACGGTGACCGAGGCGGGACAGATCATGGCGTCCATGGGCCTGCGCGGCCCGGACCAGCTGAACACCCGGATGCTGCGGCGCCGGGTGAATCTCCAGTCGACCCGCTCCTACGCCTCGCTGTTCCACTGGCTGCAGCCCGGCGAGCTGCTGGAGAACCCTCCGGCCTCGTGGCGGGAGGACTGGCAGGAGGCGGACCCGGATCACTTCGGTGAACACGCCCCGGTGCATTTCGGCATCCCGAGCAATGTAGCCTTGGCTCCCGCCCGCCAGCTGCGCGAACCGGTCGAAGCGGTGAAGGCCGCGCGCGTGGAGCCGCGCGATTCGCAGAAGGTCCATCCGGTGCCCAGCGATGTCACCCGGCCCGAGGGCCAGCCCGGGTCCTGAACCGGGGCTATTCGCCCATGAGGTCCAGCAACGCCGCGGCGTCGACCTCGCGCGGTGCTGCTGGCTGCCACCTGGGATTGCGGTCCTTGTCGATGACCTGGGCGCGGATGCCCTCGGCCAGGTCGGGCCGTTGCATCAGGTGTGCTGCCAAGCGCAGCTCCCGGTCCAGCGCGCCGCGCAGGTTCTGCTCGGCGCGGGCCGCACGCACCGAATGGAACGCGGCGGCCACGCTGGTCGGGGAGTTCGCGGATATCGCCTCGGCGGCGCGGCGCGCGCCGGGGTGCACCATGGACTGCAGGCGTTCCAGGACCGCGTCCGGGGACTCGGCGCCGAAGGCGTAATCGATCCAGCCCTGTTCGATTTCCAGCCGGCGGGATTCGGGAACCGAATGGAGCACCTCGAAGGCGGCGGCGATCTCCGCGGCGCCCAGGCCGATCAGGTCATCGAGTTCATCAACTATGGACGCGGCGAGGGATTCGCTAATGACCGCGTCGGCGAAACCCAGGAAGACCGCGTCCGCGCCGCTGAAGGAAGTGGCCGTCATGGCGAAGTACTCGCCGAAATGGCCCGGCGCGTTGGCCAGCAGATGGGTTCCGCCAACATCCGGGGTGTAGCCGATGCGCGCTTCGGGCATCGCCAGCTTCGCGTCGGCGGTGACCAGGCGCACCGGTGCGTGGCTGGCCAGGCCGATGCCGCCGCCCATGGTGATCCCGTGGGCCAAAGTAATCAGCGGCTTGGGGTAGACCGAAATCAAGTGGTCGGTGCGGAACTCCAGGGCGAGCAGTTCCAGGAAGTCCGCGTGCCGGCCACCGGTGAGCGCGGCATGGAAGTCGGCGATATCCCCTCCGGCGCAGAAACCTCGCTCGCCGCGCCCGGTGAGCAGGACGAGCTGGATTTTCGGGTCCTCGGCCCACAGGTGCAGGACCCGGTGCAGCTCCTGGAGCATGGGCAAGGTCAGGGCGTTGAGTTTGCCCGGACGGTGCAGTTCAAGATGACCTACCGGTCCGTGCACTGAGGCTACGACAAGTTCTTCCACGATCGCCCTTTCCGAGGCTGCCTACCGATGACCGCTTTCCAGCCTAGTCGGAAAGGATCTGTGTGAGCCGGTCCAAAACGAGGGCAACCTTGGGCTTCTTCGAATTCTCTGGCTTCAAGGCGAAAATCGAGCGGGCGAGCCGGATTTCCGGTGCGTCGACAATACGCAGGCCGGCGGGGGCCTGGGTCATGGCCAGATCCGGCACCAAGGCGGCGCCGAGGCCCGAGGAGACCAGATTCAGCGAAGCGTTAAAATCGTCGCAGTAGGCCGCAACCTGCGGGTGGATGTTGTACGAGGCGAAGAGCCGGGAGATCAAGGTGGCATCCGAGGTGCCCGGGTGGTGGAAGATCCACGGCCATTCGGCGAGCTGGTCCACGGTCAGCTGGGCGTCGTCTGCGATCGGCCACGAGGCGGGGATGACGACGCGGAACTGGTCATCGCCCAGCCAGGCGCGCTCCAGCGAGGCGGGCCAGCTCAGTCCGCCGGGTCCCACCTGGAAGATGAGCGCGAGGTCCAGGTCCCCGCCGTTGCCCAGGCCGGCGACGGTTTGCTGGGGTTCGCCGATCCACAGGCGCAGATTGATGCCCAGGGAGTTCCAGTCTTCGCTGGTCAGCAGCTTGGGCAGCGCGTAGGTGGCCAGGGACGGGAAGATGCCGAGCTTGATCTCTTCACGGTCTGTGGAATCCGTGGAGATGGTTGCTACGTCGGCCATCAGGGCGTCGAGGTCGGTGAGCACGCGCTTGGCGTGGCGCACCATGCGCAGCGCCCCGGGCGTGGGGGTGATGGAGCGGGCACCACGCAGGAACAACGTGGTTCCGGTGCTGCGTTCTAAGGCGGTCATCTGTTGGGAGACGGCGCTGGCAGTGTAGCCCAGCCGGGTTGCGGCCGTGGCAAAGGAACGATGCGCCACCACTTCGAGCAGGGTGCGCAGATGAACTGGATTGATCACTTCTAAAGTCTAAACGCTGAAGCCTAAGGGCTGCTTAGTCAGTGAGCTAGTCCTCATCTTCGTCGGCGTTGGATTCTTCGGTGAATTCGTTATCCAGCTGCGCCTCGGTTTCCAGATCGTCATCGAGCAGGTAGGCGCGGGTGGCCAACGGGTCGATGTTCCGCATCGTTTCGGGCGAATCGCTGGAGCCCTCATAGGCTTGCGAATCGCGGCCGTCGTCGGGCTCGTAGATGTCGTTCCCGTATTCGGGTGCGAAGTCGGTTGGTTCAAAATCCTTGGTCATCACGTACTCCTCCACAGAATGCGAGGGACCCGACGAGAGCCGGGGCTATCCCTCATGACTTCTCGTAATCACAGCCTAGGCCGGGAAGGCGCACAAGGAAAGACTTGTATTTTCGCGCTGCTCAGTGATTGTGTTCGGCGTAGTGCTCCAGCAGCGGAGCGGCCCGGTAGGCCAGGTGGGTGTGGAGTGCGAAGGTGGTTTCGGACCGGGTGACACCCTTGATCCGCAGGATCTGCCGCAGCCCGGACTGCAACTGGTGGGTATCGGTAGCGATCAGCCGCACCCAGACATCTCCACGGCCGGAGGTTTCGTGGATTTCCAGCACGTTGGGAATCTGCCGCAGCGAGGTCACCACGGTATCGAGGTCGCGGTGCAGCACCTCCAAGGTGACAAAGGCCAGCACGTCGTAGCCGAGCTTGGCCAGGTCGAGGTCGCGGCCGCCTTCGCGCAGCACATCCGCGCGCTGCAGGCGGCGGAGGCGCGACTGGGCGGTGTTGCGGGCCACGCCGACCTCGTCGGCGAGATCCGAGATCTGGATCCGCGGATCGCGGATCAACGCCAAGAGAATTTTCAGATCCACGTCATCCAAACGCACCATTTGCTCACTCCTAGGACCCGCGGGGGCCAAGTTTTTGACTATTTTGCTCAAACTCTAACAACTTTAGAGCCGAAGCGTCCTTCTTTGGCGGATATTTATGAGTGAACGATCTAGATCAGTAGACATTTTCTTACAGATCGCTCAACTAGCCGGTGGGGTAGCGAGCAACCCCACCGCTAAAAACTTTTGAGTGCAACAACCTGGCGACATCCTTTGGACCACCCGCCTTTTGGGAGACCCCATGTCGGTAATCAGCGAACTGCGCATGCAGCCGGCTCGACTCAGGCCGCTGACCTGGAATCCGGGCATCACCACGCGGCTGAGCATCACCGTGCTGGTGAGCTTCACCTTGCTGGTGGGCGCGAATTTGGCGACGCCGCTCTACCCGCAGCTGCAGGCCGACCTCTCCCTGGGCGCCATGGGGACCACCATCGCCTTCGCCAGCTACGTCTGTTCGCTGATGTTCTTCCTGTCCATCGTGGGCCACTGGTCCGATCACATCGGCCGCCGGGCCGCGCTGGTGCTTGCCATCATCATCTCGCTGGTGGGCACGCTGAGCTTCGGTGCTGCCTCAAACCTGTGGGAACTGTGCCTCGGCCGCGGCCTGCAGGGGGCCGGGGTGGCCCTGGCCACCGGGGCCAGCGCCGCGGCGCTGCGCGAGTTGCTGCCGCATAAACCCGAATGGGCCTCGCGCTTCACCCTGCTGGCTTCCTCCGGGGGCGTGGCCTTCGGTCCCTTGCTCGGCGGCGTGCTGGCCTTGCTGCCCGGCGGACGGGCAACGGTGTTCACCGTGCAAGCGGTGCTCTTGCTCGTGACGCTCATTCCACTGGTCGCGCTGAAGGCGCGCCCGGCGATAGCCATGGCCGAGCGCGGGCAACGGCACCGCGCGCTGGCCCCGCGCCGGCTGGGGATCCCGCGCGAGGCGCGCGCCAAATTCTGGATGGGCGCGCTGGTCGGATTCTTGAGCTTTGCCGTGTTCGGTTTCACCTTGTCCTTGGCCCCGGGCTATTTCGCGCAGGTTTTCGAGCTGACCTCGCTGCCGATGATCGGGCTGGTTGCGGGACTTCCCTTGGGAATCTCGGCGCTGTCCCAGGTGGTGATCCGCGGCGGCCAGCGCCTGCTGCCGCTCGGCCTGATGCTGCTGGCCGCCAGCACCATTGGCCTGGTGGTGGCCGCCGAGCTCGGCTCGCTCTGGTTGGCGATGCTGGCGCTGGCGCTGATCGGCCTGGGGCAGGGGATCGCGTTCCGAACCGCGTTCAGCGGCGCGGTGAATGCCGTGGCGGCTTCCTGGCACGCCCAGACCGTGTCGACCATCTACCTGGTGACCTACCTCGGCAGCGCGCTGCCGGTGATCGTCTTGGGCTGGGCGGTGGGGGTCTATGGCCAGGAACTGAGCATTCTGGTCTTCAGCGTGCTCTGCGCGCTGCTGGCGCTGCTGCTCACCGGGTGGTCCGTGGCCTCGTTGGCCAAGGACCGCGCCGCTCGGGCGTAGCCCAGAATCGCTGAGTGCTTCCGCCTTTCCGCCCGGCCACTCGGTCCGCTTGCCCACGTGGGCGTTAAAACACAAACGATCCACCCCGGAATCCTGCCACGCACCGCTATGGTGCGTGGCCGGTTCCTTTCGGGGCGGATCGCTGTGGCGCTAGGGCGGCGACGAGATTGCCGGCCCGGTGCGCATCAGCCCGCGCTAACCAGCTTGCAGGCCTGCGCGGTGAGGTTGACCGAATTCAACCGGTCCTCTTCGAGCAATGGGTGGTGCACGGTGATCAGCTCGTCCGCCTGGGCGGTTTCGGCGAAATCGGCAAGGTACTCGGCCACGTTATCCCCGGTTCCGATGGCGGTGAAGCGCATCATGTCCAGGATCTGCTCGGCCTGCGGGGTATCCATGACCATGTCGAGTTCGGCTTCGGTGAATTCCTTCTTTGCATTGCGGCCCAAGAAGGACGCGACGCGGTGGCGTTCGGAGGCCACCTTGAGCTCGTGGGCGTGCTGCACGCTTTCGGCGGCAATCACCCCGACGCCGGCGATGACATATGGTTCGGCCAGCTGGGCCGAGGGCTTGAACTGCTCGCGGTAGGTCTTAACCGCCTGCTGCAGGGCCGCCGGGGCGAAATGCGAGGCGAAGGAGTAGGGAAGGCCGAGCTGCGCGGCTAGCTGCGCGCCGAAGAGCGAGGAGCCCAGAATGTAGAGCGGAACGTTGGTGCCCGCCCCCGGGATGGCCTGCACCCCGGGAATGCGTGACTCGCCGGCCAGGTAGGCCTGGAGTTCCAGCACATCGTGCGGGAAGGAGTCGGCGGAGGAGGCGTCGCGCCGCAGCGCGCGCAAGGTGGTCATATCGGTGCCCGGGGCGCGTCCCATTCCCAGATCGATCCGATCGCCGAAGATCTCGGCCAGGGTGCCGAATTGCTCGGCAATCACCAGCGGCGAGTGGTTGGGGAGCATAATGCCGCCAGAACCCAAACGGATGCGCTCGGTGTGGTGGGCCACGTGGCTGATCAACAGGGAGGTCGCGCTGGAGGCGATGGTCGGCATGTTGTGGTGCTCAGCGTACCAAACACGTTCATAGCCGGTGCGCTCAGCAAGCTGAGCGAGGCGTACAGATGACTTGAATGAGTCGGAAATGGTGCTATTAGGTGCAACCGGGGCAAGGTCCAGAATCGAAAGCTTCACGTTTGGTACAACCCACCGAGGTGCGGGACTATTCCGTGAAGCCAATTACACGTGAAAACGGCGTCTTCCCGGATGATTCCGGGAAGACGCCGTTGACGCTAATGTCTAGGGGCTATTCGCCTAAGACGCTTTAGAGTCCGCGGATGTCCGCTGCCTGAAGACCCTTAGGGCCCTCAACTACTTCGAACTCAACCTTCTGGCCTTCTTCCAGGGTACGGAAGCCCTGGGTCTGGATGGCGGAGAAGTGAGCAAAGACGTCAGGATCTCCGCTGTCTGGAGCGATGAAGCCGAAGCCTTTTTCAGCATTAAACCACTTGACGATACCGGTTGCCATTATACTATTTGGTCCTTTCAGACGTTCCTCACCGATTTTTTGGTGAGCTTGGTTGTAATCCACGAGAGACGTTGAAACCGAAGTTCCCTCGTCCTACGAAGCAGCCAAGTCATTCACTTCACGTCTAGAAGGGGTTCGCGCCAACCATGCGGATCGACATTCACAAACTTCTAAAGGGTTCTTCGCGAATTACTTTGGAACTACACTGCCTAGCCTACGTCGAGATTCGCAACTTTTGAATAACTTTGACCTAATTAATCTAGATTTTCGGAAAGTGTCCCAAATCGTTTACCGAGTAGCGGGTTTGATGATTCGAGCCACCACGATTGCGGCGACCAGGGCCAGCACCGCTGCGATGCTCGAAGTGATGAGCACCCCGTGGTCAAAAGCGTGGGCGGCGGAGGCCAAAAGCGCCTGCGCCTGATCGGCGGGCAGCCCCTGCGCAATCTGATGCGCACCGCTCAGGGTCTCCCCGGCCGCTTGGGTCGCCGCGGCGTCGAGCGCCTCCGGAACCTTGAGCTGCGCGGCATAGACGGTATTCAAAATTGTGCCGAGCACGGCCACCCCGAGCACCGCCCCGACCTCATAGGCGGTTTCCGAGATTGCCGAGGCCGCCCCCGACTTCGAGGCGGGCACCGCGGTGAGCACCATGTCATTGGACAGGGTCTCGGACATGCCCACACCGATTCCCAGGACGCAGAAGGCCGCCATGAGCCAGAAGACATCTCCGGAGGAACCGGCGAAAACGACCACCGCGTAGGCCGCGGCCGAAAGCATCAGGCCGCCGACCATGATGGCCGGTGCGCCGAAGCGCGCGGCCAGTGGGACCGAAACGAGGCCGAAGACCATCGTCAAGACCAGGCCCGGGGTCATCAGCAGACCGGCATCGAGCGGGCTGTATCCGGCGATGAGCTGCAGATGCTGGGAAACGAAGTAGATGAAGCCCACCAGCGAGAAGACGCCGATCAGGTTCACCGTCAGCGCTCCGGAGAACGCGGCATTGGAAAACAGGCGCACGTCGATCATCGGATTGGCGGCGGCCAGCTGGCGGCGTACGAAGCCCACCCCGCTGGCAACGGAGAGCGCTACGGCGCCAATGACCACGTACAGCGGCTCGGAGGTGAAGGACTTGATCGCGTAGACGAAGGGCAGCAAGGTGAAGATGACCAGGACGATGGACAGCGGATCGACTCGCCCGGGATTCGGGTCCTTGGATTCGGGCAACAGCAGCAGGCCGCCGATGAGCAGCGGCAGCAGCATCGGAACTGCCAGCAGGAAGACCGAACCCCACCAGAAGTGCTCCAGAAGGAGCCCGCCGATGATGGGGCCGAGGACCGCTCCGCCGGAGAATGCGCTGGCCCAGATGGCTACCGCGGTCCGGCGTTCTTTGGCGTCGGGGAAGATATTGCGGATCAAGGAGAGCGTGGCCGGCATCAGCATGGCGCCGAAAATACCGAGCAGGGCGCGGGCGAGCACCAGCTGGAAAGCGTCGGTGGCGAAGGCCGCCAACGCGGAGATCAGCGCGAATCCCGTGGCACCGATCAGCAGCACCTTGCGTCGGCCAATCCGGTCACCCAGGAAGCCCATGGGGACCAGCAGTCCCGCGAGGATCAGTGGGTAGATGTCGATGATCCATAACAGTTGCGTACCGCTAGGCGATAGCGCACCCGAGATGGCGGGAACCGCGAATGACAGCACCGTATTGTCCACGGAGACGAGTAGTACCGGGAAAAGCAGTACGGTCAGAGCGGCCCAGCGGCGCGAACGACTCAGCGTGGAGGCGCGTTCGGTAATCTGTGAGCTCATGGGATTGGCCTTTGAAATTAGTGCGTAGGAAATTGGGGTGTGGTTTCACCCTCAAGAGTAACTATACCGTCCGGTTGGTATAGTTACCATCGAATGTAAGGTTAAATCCGTCACCGTCTAAAATCCTAAGGAGATTCATGGCCCGTCCACCTGCGGCACGCACGAAGGTACTGGATGCTTATATCTCGCTGCTCTGCGAAGAAGGGGAACGCGCGGCAACCCTCGAAGCCGCCGCGACACGAGCAGGAGTTTCAAAAGGCGGACTGCTTTACCACTTTGCCTCGAAGGAAGCGCTCGCCGCCGGGGTGATCGAGTCCACCGAGGAGCACGTCCAACTGGATCTCGATCGGATGCACGAGGCCGCAGAGGGCGCCTCGGTTTATTACGTGCAGACCTCGGCGGAAGTCGACACCGAATTGGACCGCCATCTGGTCGCGGTGCAGCGCCTGGCGCAGGCCGGAGTCGGCAGCGCCGCGGCGATGCTCGAGGACGTGCACGCCCGGTGGCTGCAGCTAATCCTCGACGAAGTGGGGGACCCGGCGATCGCGCATCTGGTCATCCTGATTGGCGAGGGGCTCTATGCGCATCTGGCCATGCCCGGCTCCTGGTATCAAAGCAATTTTGAGGGTCGGCTCAAAGAATTACTAGAATTGGTCCCGCAACTCAAAAAGTTGAAAGAACTCAACGAATAATTCTGCAGGGATGTGTCACATGGCCGAAGACGGCACAAGGAACCGGCTCAAAGGCCGTATCGGGGCGCTGCTTGGCATCTTGCTGATGGCCCTGTCGCTGCGCGCGGCGGTAGTGTCCGTGCCGCCGCTGCTGGCCCGCATCCAAGAAGATATCGAGTTCACCGAATTCACCACCGGGCTGCTGGCCATGCTGGCACCGATCTCATTCGCCGTCTTCGGGCTGTTGACCCCGCGGCTGATTCGGCTCTGGGGCCTGGAGCGTACGCTGGTCATCGCGGTCGCGCTGGCCGTGGCCGGACAGCTGGCACGGCCATTGATGCCCAATGTCTATCCCTTCCTGGCCTTGTCCATTGTCACCCTGGCCGGTTACGGCATGGGCAACGTGGTGCTGCCGCCGTTGGTGAAAAAATACTTCCCGGACCGCATCGGCGTTGTCACCAGCGGATACGTCACGATGATCGCCATCGGCACCTGGCTGGCGCCGCAATTCTCGGTTCCCTTCGCCAATGTCGGCAGCTGGCAGACCTCGATCGGCTCGTGGGCCCTGTTGTCCGGGATCGTGCTGATCCCCTGGATGATGCAGCTGTTTGCGGACCGCCGCGTGGAGCGCCCGGAGGCGGCATTGCCGGCGGCCGGGGGACACGAGATCGCGCGGATCAACCCGTGGAAGTCCAAGGTCGCCTGGGGGCTGGCCATCTTCCTTGCCGGCAACTCAGCGCAGACCTATGTGTACTTCACCTGGCTGCCGCCGTACCTGTACGCCCAGGGCCTGGACGAGGCGGCCAGCGGAAATATGCTCGCGCTCTTCGCGATCCTCGGATTGCCGGTGGCACTGTTGGTCCCGCTGTGGGTTCCGCGCTTGAAGAACCCGATCATCGCGGTGGGCGTGTTCACCGCCTGCTGGATTACCGGCCACCTCGGAATCTATCTTTCCCCGACCCAGGGAACCTGGTTCTGGGTGTCGATGGCGGGCCTGGGCCAGGGCACATTCGCCATTGCGCTGTTGATGATGAACCTGCGCTCGCGCACCACCTACGGTTCGGGCGTGCTTTCGGGCTTTGCCCAGGGCCTGGGCTATGCCGGCGCCGCCATCGTTCCGATGCTCTTTGGCGTCGTGCAGCAGGCCAGCGGATCCTGGGGCGTGGCCTTCTCGATGCTCGGGGTGTGCATCGTGGTGATGCTGCTCGGAGCGGTGATCATCAATCCATCGCGCACCATCGAGGACAGCGCGCCGGGTGCCGAAAACGAGGGCAAGCTCGAACGCGTGGACTAGGCGGAACTAGAAATGCCGTTGCGGTCCGTTCTCCGGTGGGGATCCCGGGGTAGGCCGGTGCCAGTGTCCGGCCGCCAGCGGGATGCGCCAGCCGAACTTCAGCGAGGCCAGCCGCGTGGCAAAGGTCAGCGCCGCGATGCCCACGCCGACCATGGGGTTGAAGAGCTCAAAGCTCCAGCACACCGCGGTGAGGATGCCGCCGATCATCGCCGGGATCGCATAGATGTCCCGCGGGTTGAACAAATCAGGGGTGACATTGGAAATGACATCACGCATCAGCCCGCCGCCCACCCCGGTAATCATCCCTAGCAGCACCGCGGTGACCGGATTAAAATCGTGCTGCAGGGCCTTGAGTGTGCCGGTCATGCAGAACAAGCCCAGTCCCGCGGCATCGAAGACCAGCACCAGGCGGTGAAGTTTTTGGATGGCGGGAGTAAAGCCATAAACGAGCAACGCGGCCAGCACCGGCGGCAGGAAATAAATGGGATGCCCGAAGGTGGCCGGGGACTCGTTCAGGATCAGGTCGCGCACCACGCCGCCGCCCAGGCCGGTGACGCCGCCGAGGAATACCGAACCGAGCATGTCAAAACCGCGGCGCGCGGCCATCAACGAGCCGGCGACGGCGAAAAAGAAAATGCCAACGAGTTCGATGACAATGAGCATGTAGTGGCCCTCAGCGAGTTGGAGTGGAAGCAGATGCAGAGCTTATTATTCTCCGAGTTCCTGCGCGCGAATAATCGTGGAAAGTTTTACTAAGGTATTCAGGTTGCGCGTGGTGATAATCCGCTGGCGCGCCTGCGCGGTGACAAGCTTCGAAACCGGGGTTTCAAGGCTTTGGCCCTTTGGGCTGATCCAGCACAAGCTCCTGGCGCGCACCGCCACCACCGTAGCATCGGCGAGTTGGGCCGCCGCGGCATATAGTTCCTGGGCATCGCGCTCACTGGCGCACAGGGTCAGGTAGCGGTGGAACTCGGCAGCTGCCGCGGGCACCGGCACCGGGAAGTCGGCGGCGAGTTCATGGACTTCGGCGGCGCTGAAAGCCAGCGCCGGAATGGGGCGGCCGTAGTAGTCGGCCAGCAATTGCTCGCAGTGCGCACGCAGCTCGGGCGCCGCGCCGTGCGGCGCGTCGAGGATTGCATTGCCGCTGGCGAGCACGGTTTTAACCGGGCCGTAGCCGGCCTCGCCGAGCAGTGTCGCGAGATCTTTCATCAAAACTTTGACGCCGCCGACGTTAACCCCGCGCAAGAACAATACGAACTTTGCCATGGCTCCATCCAAGCGCACCGAGTTAGCGCTTGTCGAGGGTCGTTCCTGGCCCGAAATATGACTAGGATCGAACACATGCTTCAGCACATGCCCTTTGGTTCCTGGCCCTCGACCATCTCAGCTGCGCAAGTAGCGGCTGGCACTAAACCGCTCGGCGGCGCCTGCTTCTTCGGAGACAAGCTGATCGTGCAGGAAGGCCTGCCCGCCGAGGGCGGACGGGTGACCCTTGTCGAGTATGGGCGCAGCGCTGCCGCGGCGGGGCGTCAGCTGATCGCGGCACCGTATAACGTGCGCTCGCGGGTGCATGAGTACGGGGGTGCCAGCTGGCTGCTGCTCGAAGGGGCGGTCCCCGCGGTGGTCTTTGCAAACTTCGAAGACCAGCGCGTCTACCTGAAAGTGCTGGCCAATGAAGAGCCGGTGGCGCTGACCCCGCCAAGCATGATCGACGGCGATCAGGCACTGCGCTTCGCAGAATTCGTTCCGGGGCCGGCGGGCCAGGTGCTGGCAATTATGGAAGACCTGCGGGCCGAACCGGTGCGCCATATCGTGGAAATCCCGCTGGACGGCAGCGCCAGCGAAGATCTGGCGGCCATTCGACTGCTCAGCACCCCGGCGCGGTTTGTCGCCGGGCCGCGGCTGAGCCCGGATGCCACGCATCTGACCTGGATCAGCTGGGAACACCCGGATATGCCCTGGGATGCGACCGAACTCCACCTCGCCGAATACACCGAGCAGGGAACCTTGCGGGGCTCGGTGATCGCCGGAGGACCGGAGGTCTCGGTCATGCAGCCCGAATGGACCGACGATGACCGGCTGACCTTCATCTCGGATGCCTCGGGATGGTGGAATCCCTACACCTACCAGCTCAGTTCCGGGCGCACCGTGCGTTTGGTTGACCGTGCCGCAGAGTTCGCTGGTCCGCTGTGGCAGGTAGGCACCGGATGGTATCTGAACGAAAATCAGCAGACGCTGTTGTGTTCCTACGGAACGGGCACGACCAAGCTGGCACGGGTGCATACGATTACCGGGGGACTGGAAGACCTCGCCTTGCCCTTCACCCGGGTGCGTCCGCTCGCGTTGCAGGATGGGTGGCTGCTGGCCGGCACCTCTTCGCTGACCCAAGGCGAAGAGATCTCCTTGATCAACGTGGAGACCCTGGAGCACCGGTCGGTGACCCGGTCGATCGCCGAGCTGCCAGAGCCCGCCATGCTTCCGGAAGTCGAAGAATTCGAATGCGCCAACGCGGCCGGCCAGGCGGTCCACGCGTTGCTCTACAAGCCCCGCCAAGAAGGCTTTGCGGGAGCAGAAGGGGAACTGCCCCCGTATGTCACCTTCGTGCACGGCGGGCCAACCAGCCAAGCGGTCGCAACGCTGAGCGCCACCGTCGCCTACTACACCTCGCGGGGCATCGGTGTGGTGGACGTGAACTATGGTGGCTCCACCGGTTATGGCCGGGACTATCGAAACCGGCTCCGTGGCGCGTGGGGTGTAGTCGACGTGGCGGACACCGTGGCGGTGATCAAGGCGCTCATCGCCCGGGGACTTGCCGATCCGGCAAGGATCGGCATCGAAGGCGGCAGCGCCGGCGGCTGGACGGTGCTGTGCGCGCTGACCTTCTCCGAGGTCTTCACCGCCGGCATCAGCCGGTACGGCGTCTCGGACCTGGTGGGTTTGGTGCAGGATACCCACGACTTCGAATCCCAGTACATGTTCTCCTTGGTCGGTCCCTACCCGGAAGCGGCAGAGCTGTACGAAAAGCGTGCGCCTATCAACCATGTGGAGAAGATTTCCTGCCCGGTGCTGCTCCTCCAGGGCGATGAGGACAAGGTGGTCCCGCCGGCTCAATCACAGGTGGTGGCCGACGCGTTGGCCAAGCGGGGGATTCCGCACGCCTACATCCTGTTTGCCGGAGAACAGCATGGCTTCCGCAAGTCGGTAAATATCATCAAGGCGCTAGAAAGCTCGCTGTCGTTCTATGCACAGATCTTCGACTTCGCGGTGGACGTGCCAGCGATCGAGCTGACTTAGTCTTCGGGTCCCTGCCAGGAGGTGCGCAAGCGATCAATTTCGCGGCGGTCCTTCTTGGTGGGGCGCCCGGTACCCCGGTCGCGGATCGGGACCTGCGGGATGACGACCTTCTCGCGGGGCGGGGTGTGGTCCAGATAGCATTTGACGGCTACCGGCGCGCCGACGCGCTTAGAAATGAGCCCGGTGACCTCAAGGTCCCGGTCCCAGCCGTCCTTACGGACCCGGATGCGGTCCCCGGGAACGACGATCTGCGATGCCTTGACCGGATCCCCATTGAGCCGAACATGACCGGCGCGGCAGGCGGTGGTTGCCGCCGAGCGAGTCTTATACATGCGCACCGCCCAGAGCCAGGCGTCAAGACGGACCTTACCGCCGGTGGGAATTTCGACCATAGGTCAAAAGTCTAGATCACCGTGGGATTAGTTGTTGTTTGCGTTGGCATCATCGCAGGCCTGCACCAGGCGATCTTGCAGTGCTTGCGGCGCCTGGTCTCCCGAACTTGCCAGTTCCTTGAGCACATCGACTATTGGCTGCGGCAAACCGCCGCCTTCAACCGAACCGATGATGGAACTGAGCACACGCAGCTCTCCGGCATCTATGCTGCCATCCTGGACCGGCGCACAGGCCTGGCGGACCATCTCCGTGGCGGCAGCGTCGGTGAGCTGCGTGGCAGCCGACGTGGCGGTGTCTTCCAGCACGGAACAACCAGCGGTCACCATGATGAGCGACGATACTGCGAGTATCGCGGCTGACTTTCGAATTGCTACATTCCCCATAGCTAGCAAGTCTAGCGTCCAAGTTTTAGGATCTGCTGGGTGTGAACCGAGTTGATCATCTGAAGATTAAGCTCTTTGGGGCACAATGGTTCGGTGAGTAGCACAGAGCAGAAGATCATTGAACAGCTGGCAGCCGAACTATCTGGAAACTCCAAAGTCGCGGTCTGGCAGGTCAAAGCGGCCGTGGAACTTTTGGACTCGGGGTCAACGGTTCCCTTTATCGCTAGGTACCGAAAAGAAGTCACCGGGATGCTCTCGGACACGCAGCTGCGTTTGCTCGAAGAACGCCTGCGGTACTTGCGAGAACTCGAAGAACGCCGCGTCACGGTACGCGAAGCCATCAGCGAAGCCGGAAAACTAACCGATCAGCTTGACGCCGCGATTTCGGCGGCTGCCACCAAGGCCGAGTTGGAAGACATCTACCTTCCGTTCAAGTCCAAGCGGCGGACCAAGGCGCAGATAGCTCGTGAAGCTGGGCTGGAACCGTTGGCGGATTTGCTGCTTGGCGATCCGAGCACCGATCCGCAGGTGGCCGCGGCCGCTTACCTCAACGTCGAAGCCGGCTTCGGCACCGAGCTGGATGTGCTTTCCGGTGCCCGTTCGATCGTGACCGAGCGGGTTTCCCAGGATGTCGCCTTGGCTTCCGAGCTTCGCGAGCGGCTGTGGAAGTCGGGCAAGATCGGGGCCAGCGCCGCGGCCGCCGCTACTGTTGAGGCGCAAGGTAAATACAAGGACTACCTCGACTATGTGGCGACCCTGGATTCGCTGCCTTCGCACCGAGTGCTGGCCTTGCTGCGCGGCGAACGCGACGGAGCGCTGAAACTGCAGTTCGCCGAGGCGGATCCGCGCGATGAGCAAGCGCTCGCCGCGGCGCGCACCGGTTACGAAAACGCCATCGCTTCCTCCCTCGGAATTTCCACCAGCCCCGATGCACCGGCCGCTAGCTGGCTGGCGCAGACCGTTCGTCTGGCATGGAAGGCCCGGCTGCTCACGCGATTTGAATCCGATCTGCGCGCTCGCCTCTTCGAAGCGGCCGAGGATGAATCGGTGAAGATTTTCGCGGCCAACCTGCGCGATGTGCTGCTGGCTGCGCCGGCGGGCAGCAAGGCAGTGCTCGGCCTCGACCCGGGTCTGCGCACCGGGGTGAAGGTCGCGGTAGTCGATCTCACCGGCAAGGTCGTAGATATAGCCACCATCTACCCGCATGCCCCGGCTAATCGGTGGGACGAGTCGGTGAAGACGCTGACCAGATTGGCGCAGAAGCACGGCACCTCGCTGATTGCCGTGGGCAACGGCACCGCGGGACGCGAAACCGATCGCCTGGCCGCAGAGGTCATCAAGGCACTGGGCGGCAAGGACCTGTCCAAGGTCATCGTGTCCGAGGCCGGAGCGTCCGTCTACTCTGCCTCCGAACTTGCCAGCCAGGAACTACCTGACCTGGACGTGTCGATCCGCGGCGCGGTGTCCATTGCCCGGCGCCTGCAGGATCCCTTGGCCGAGCTGGTCAAGATCGATCCGAAATCCATTGGTGTGGGCCAGTACCAGCACGATGTCGGGGCCACGAAACTGGACCGTGCCTTGGACGCTGTCGTTGAGGACTGCGTGAATGCGGTCGGCGTGGACGTAAATACCGCGTCCCCGGCGCTGCTTTCCCGCGTGGCGGGTGTAGGCCCCCTGCTCAGCAGGAATATCGTCGATCACCGCAACGCCAACGGGGCTTTTGCCACGCGCAAGGAGCTGCTGAAGGTGCCGCGCTTGGGCGCCAAGGCCTTCGAGCAGTGCGCCGGCTTCTTGCGTATCACCGGTGGCAAGGAACGCCTGGATGCCTCCTCGGTACATCCCGAAGCGTACGCGCTGGCCAATAAGCTGCAGCAGGCTGCCGAAAGCCAGGGACGGCGTTTAGAAGAGCTGAACCCCGCCGACTTCACCACCGAGCAGTTCGGCGAGCCGACGATACGGGATGTCATTGCAGAACTTCGCCGTCCGGCGCGTGACCCCCGCGGCGAATTCGTTACGGCCGCATTGCGTGAAGGCGTGGAAACACTTTCCGACGTCAAGCCGGGGATGATCATGGAGGGCACCGTGTCCAACGTGGCAGCCTTCGGCGCGTTCGTAGATTTGGGCGTGCACCAAGACGGACTGATCCATGTCTCGGCGATGAGCAACAAGTTCATCTCCGATCCGCGCGAAGTAGTCAGCTCGGGACAGATCGTCAAGGTGAAGGTCCTCGAAGTCGATGCGACGCGCAAGCGCATTTCGCTCACCTTGCGTTTGGACGACGAGCTGCCGGGCGAGAAAACGACGCCAGAACAGACAAAACCGCGCGGTCAGGGTGGGCTCCGGTCCAACGGCGGGCCAAGCAAGCGGGGCGAGCGTGGCCAGGAGGGGAATCGCAAGGCCGCACCGGCAGCCAACGCCAATACGGCCATGGCCGAAGCTCTGCGCCGCGCTGGGCTGGGGAAATAGGTAGGACCCAGGTGGTTGTTGCCCTTGCCTTTGTTAGCATCGGCTCAATTAACTACTGGTCAACGCTAAAGTGTGCGCTAATTACCCTCGTGATAAGTGTGTCCGAACTTCGGTGACAAGCAGGAAAATGAGTCGTAGTCTGTAGACATGGAACTTACAGGAAAATTGGCAGAGGCCTTCAACACTCAGTTAACTCTCGAATTGACAGCTGCGACCGTTTACCGTCAGCTGGCAGTGGAAATGGACGTTATGAGCCTTTCCGGCATTGCCGGTTGGTTCCGTGCGCAGGCGGCCGAAGAAGTAGTGCATGCGGAGAAGTTCATGACTCACATGACCGACCGTGATGCCCGCCCTAAGATCGGCGAACAGCCGGCACCGGTGATGAACGTCAAGACCGTTGTCGACGCTTTCACCGTTTCCCTGTCCCACGAGCGCAAGGTTTCCGAAGCAATCCGGGAACTCTACCGACTGGCACAGACCGAGGGCGACATCGATTCGATCCCGATGCTGAACTGGTTCATCGAGGAACAGGTCGAAGAAGAGGCCACCGTTTCCGAGATTCTGGACCGGCTCAAGCTCGTCGGAGACGACGGCAGCGGCATTCTGCGACTGGACCGCGAGCTCGGGGCACGTACGTCGGCAGGCGAATAAAACTTCAGGAAGATAAAAACTCTTCAAACATGAAATAAACTTAGGGAATCAGCTAATTGCTGGTTCTCTAAGTTTTTCTATATCGAGGTGGTTGTGAACCAATTGGGTTATCCGCATCCTTCGGCTCGGACGTCGTCACCGACGCATACGCACCGCACGACGGCAGAGCTGAAACTACGTAAGGGTGCCGGGCGACACTACCTTGTGCAGAGCAATCTGAGCTCGGGAACGGAACTTGCGCTCGTTGAAGTGCGCGGCTCCTGGGCGCACGTTTACGTTCACCGAATCTATGGGTGGCTGCCGAATATCTATCTTGAACCGATTCCGGCGGCCTTTGAAGAAAACGTTGAAGGCAATCCTGAAGTAGCTAGCGGTTCGCGGGTGCTTTCGCGCTATTCGCTGATCGAGGCAACTCATCTCACCACCGCGACTCTCAATCTGCGCCAGGGCAGCGGCACGGGATATCCGGTACTCAAAGTCGTCGAGCAGGCGAGCAAGGTGCGGATGGTGCTGCAACAGGGACTGTGGTCGCAAATCCAGTTTGGCCAACTGCTGGGCTGGGTCCCGAGCATGTATCTGCAGACCTTGCCGTCGCGTCCGGCCAAGGGCGGGCTCATCGCGGTTCCCAACCAACGGGCTCTGACGACCATTCAACTCAATGCCCGACGCGGACCTGGAGACCACCACTCTTTGGCGCGCATTTTGCAGGCCGACACCGCCGTGGTGATCGTGGCCCGCCAGGGTGCCTGGCGGCAGATCGACCGCGACGGTGAAGAAATGTGGATTCCAGCCAGCCAACTGCGGACCGTCTACTAAGCGGTCAGCAGATCCGCTGAGGTAATGAGCCCTGTCTCTGCTGCGATGACTGCCAGCTGAACTCGGTTCGAAACGCCGAACTCGTCCATGATCCGGGCCAAATGCAATTTCACCGACCCTTCGCTGATGTGCGTTGATCGCGAAATCTGGATGTTCGTCATACCTGACGCGACACCACGCACGAGTTGCCTGTCGCGATCACTCATTTTGTCAATGATTGCTTGATTCTGGGATCGCCTGGCGAATCGCAGCGGCTTCTCCCAACCTTCGGAGGGCTGGGCAAATAGTTGATAGCCGGCGGCGACCATGCGAAGCGCGCTGGGCAGCTCGGCGCTAATCGAATTCTTCGAAATCAGTCCGGAACTACCCGACTCGTAGGCCTTCGCGAGTTCCGCGCGCCCGTATGAATTGGCGAGCAGCACGACCTTCGTCGATGGTGCTTGGGACGTAATATCCTGGATGGCGAGATGGATATCGGTGCCGCTAAGTGAGTACTCAAGAATCACGATGTGCGGGGTAAAGCTCACGGCATTTTGCACTGCTTCATGCATCGAGTCCGAGATTTTCTCGATCGTAATGTCATTGGCCGATGCTAAAACAGCGGAAATCCCTGCGCGCTAAAAATGATCGCTATCGGCCAAATGGACTCGAATAGGGGGCAAGGGGCATCATCCTTATTCAGAAAATACTCAGGTTGAGGTGCAACAGATCGCCCCTTCATGTCCCCACATGAGTTCATCCATTGCTTGTAGTGTAATCCTATAGCCATGTGGCTAAAAAAACACTCCGACAGTCGGCTGTTAAGTCTCAAATCAGACACGGTTTTCACAATGGACCTCCACCTAAGCGGTGTCAATACCTAATTTTGATGAATTTCAATTGAAGTGTATATGTCAGCTACCGACGGGTAACCCATATCAGCTAGATTTTTTAGCCAAGTGGCCAAGATTAATAACCTGAATTAGCAAAGAATTAGCTGAAAGAAACCTGAGCGTGTGGGGTTGCTCGGCATAGGGTCAAGGATGGGTCACTTTTGCAGAAGTGCACTCGAAACATTCCGATTGAACGATTTGGCTTCTGATCCGACAGGAGAAAGAAGCATCGCAACTTGAGGATCAATTGGGGCTCGCTGCAAATCGGGCATCAGTGAAAGACTTTGTGGGAGGACACGAGTTTTGAAAGATACCAACAAGAAGCCGCGTTTCCGGCGTACGGCCACTTCTGGCCTAGCGTTTGGAACAACGACGGCTGTATTCGCTGCTTCGGCAGTACTTTGCGCAGCGCCGGCTAGTGCCTTCAGCGCTGACGATCCTTCGCAAGCTCAGGCTCATATTATTGACCTTGACTTGTCGACCTTAGACCTTGTGGGTTCGGGCTTCACTCAGCAGAGTTTCCCGGATGACGGCAATCCCGGTGCCGATCAGGGACAGCTGGATGTCGGTCTGCTTTCCGATGAGACGATTGATCTAGGTTCAGGCGTCCAGCTTCCGCTCTTGAAGAATGCAGAAGGCGTGGGCCTCATCGACCTGGGTGAACTCGGAGGATTGAGCAGCTACAGCCTTGCTGATACTGAGATTCATGCTCGCGCATCCTCTGGCGCAATTACCGACGGCGGTGCGATCGCAGTATCCCCGAACGCCGGTGTTGGAAACGATCCAGCGTACATCGATCTGACTGCACTGTTCGACCAGGCTGGAGTTGAAGGACTAACCGATCAGATCCTTGACGCTGCTCGTATCGAACTTGGTGCGCTGGCATCGGAAGCCGAAAGCACCAACGACGTGGTTACTAGCGATTACGTCATCGCGGGAGCCGAGCTGGAACTGAGCAGCCCTCTGGTGGGTACGCTTGGCACCACGTTGGGTGAAGTATTCCAGACCGCTGTAGACCCTGTGAGCGGGCTTGTTTCCACAGGCGGTGCGCTGGATTCGCTGCTGAATCAGATCGAAACTGCCGCGAATGCGATTCCGTTGGTCAACGTTAACAGTGCTCAGGTAACGATCGACGGGCTGGACACCGTTGGCCAGACTGTTGTTGACGAGCTAATCGCAACACCTATCGCGAACGATAGCGGTTCGATTTCTATCGATCTCGGAACCGGCGATGTTCACGTCGACCTGGCTAAGCTGATTGAAGAAAGCGGCCAGGATCTGAATAATTTCGATCCGAACACGCCTCTGATTGGTGAAGATGTAGCGAATGCTATCGCCAATGGAATCACCGAATCACTGTCGGGAATTACCACCAAGGCAACTTCCATCATCGAGTCGGTCTTGAATGACTTGAACGTGAAGGTCGAACTGAACATAACCGCAGGAGTATTCCCTCTTACGGCAACTGGCGGTGTACTGATCGAAGGAACGCTGGCCCAGTTCGCTGGAACCGAAGCGCCTGCACCGACGGCAGAAACTGAGCTTGATCTGCTTGGAATTATTGATATCGGCGACCTGCTGAACCCAATTACTGCTGCCGTTGCAGATGGTATTACCACTACCACTGGCCCATTGGTACAGGGCGTGCTCGATAACGTCGGCAATGGTCTTGGCGAGGTTGTAGACCCAGCTGTAAGCATAATCGCTGGTCAGCTGGAGCCAGTTCTGCGTGGGGTGCTTGATCGCGTAGTAACCATCACGATCAACGAGCAGCCAACCGCTGAACCGCTGCTCACCGATGGCGACTTGGGCGCTGACAGCTTTACCGTCCGTGCGCTGTCCGTAACTGTGCTGCCAGACGTTGCTGCAGGTGGCCTTGCCAACCTGTCGCTGGCGTCTTCAACAGTACAGTCTGCTGCTGAAGAAGCAGTTGTCGCACCAGTCGATATCCTGACTCCGACCGAGGGCGAAGAAGTTCCTGTTGGCCCCGTTGACGTAACGGGTACCGGCGAGCCTGGTTCCGAAGTAACTGTCTCAATTCCGGGACAGGCCGATCAGGTGACTACTGTTGATGCTGAAGATGGTACCTGGACTGTTACATTCCCTGACTTGCCAATTGACGACTATACAGCCACTGCAACTGACGAAAACGGATCAAATGACGCAGTGAACTTCAGCGTTGTTGGAGCCAACACCGATGTGAACACTGCGGATAATACCGAGGTGAACACCGACGCGAACACTG